>QKGH01000152.1 GCA_003250495.1 Marinobacterium sp. | reverse complement strand
TTATCATTCACTAATAATTTAAATATCTAAAGTTTATTCGATAATATTATTACAATAAACTTTGATGTTGTCCCGTCGACGCCAATCCATGAGCCGACTAGAACCTGATCCAAATAAAATAGGGTTATACCAGATCAAATTAAAACACTTGAAGTGTCCCCTAGATATAAGTGATCAGCCTATATTGGGCCGACAAGATAATAAGTTATCAAGGATAAGCCTTTTTATAAAACATCCATTTCGATAGCACTAGTCACCAAAGAATATTCTATAATTCAAACTATCCGGCAATAGGTTTTATAGTATTTAGTAAAACCTACCGGTTATAAGATTAAATTAATAAAAATTAATCTATGCCAGTTCATATCGTAGCTCCAATTATATGCTCAACAAGCTAGTATTAATCATCCATATAACTCTTATAAATTAGAGATCACATAGTTCCTCATCCAATTTTCAATCTCGATGATCTTTAACAATCAAAATAAGCATATTTGCAATCAATCCGACAAAAAGTGCCAATATTGAAAATACCGCTATATTATAAACACGTCGAGGCTCAACTGAATATTCAGGTAAAGTAGGGCTTTGTAGAATAGACACCTGCTTTAATTTTCTAACCGCCTCAATACGTGTGTTTTGTAGTGCAGAAAGAGCTCCTGAGTAGCTCTCCTGAGCAAAACGCATCTGTAACTCAAGCGTCTGATACTGAGACGATACCGCGTTTAGAGCCCCACCTGACTGTTGAGCCATTCGTGATTTTTCTTTATCTATCTGCTGATTAATTGCTTTTATCTCTGCACCAATTTTTACAATTTCCGATGATTTAGAACTATGAAACGCCAGTAATGCAGCCTTCTTCGCACGCATATTGGCCAACTGAGATTCAAGACTTGCTACTACGGCACTTAGACTTTCTACTGTCCCGGTAGGAGATACTAAACCATTTTCATTTTGATAATCTATTAACTCCTGACGAGCTTTATCAAATGACTGTCTTAATGTTTCAAGCTGACTTTCTAAAAACCGAACTTGCTCTTCAGCCAAACGTTGGCCCATATTATTCATATGCTGCTCACCAGCAGACAACAGCAGCTCCGCTATCCTTTGTGCCATGTTAGGCTCAAAGGCCTCGACCTTAATACGAAGCACATGTGCATAATCATCCAACTCAACTTTGATCCTATTTAAATAGTAGTCATGCAATTCTTCTATTGGCGCATCTTTATCGGCCAATCTGGAAAAAAAATCTATGGAACTATCCGAATAGTGTTCTGCAAAACCAACCGAATTATCTAGCATTTTCAACATATCTACTGAAAGCAAATAATCCCGTAACAGGAGAAGGTCTGTGGTTGAAGAACCTGTCCCGGAAAGAATCGACTGAAAATTTAGAGCTGGAGCTGATACTTGTGGCGACTCAAGAACTATATTAGTTTCTGATACATAGCGATCGCTTGCCAAAGCAAGCCAATAAAATGATACACAAACTACAACAAAAGTATAAAGTGAAAAAATTGGATGCTTTTTTAACAACATCACCATATCAAATTCTCGACATTTAAAAAAAATCATACTAATTAAGCGAACCATGATATGCCTTAATTGCGTCTGTTATATCATCAAACCAAACCGCCTCTCCGGCATTTATCCAGATCCCTGCCTGACACAATTCCCTCATAATTCCTTCACTATGGGAAACAATTATAAGACTAGACTGTCCAACACGATCCTTAAACGCTTTTTCTGCTTTTTTCCTAAACTCGCGATCACCTACTGCCGTTGCTTCATCAGAGAGGTATACATCAAAATCAAAAGCGAGTGACAAACCAAACGCCAAACGAGCTTTCATACCTGACGAATATGTCTTAACAGGCTCATCAAAAGCGTCACCTATTTCCGCAAAATCTTGTACAAATGAAATTACCCTATCCAGTTCCTTCTCATCGCCATGAACCCTTGCGACGAACTTTACGTTCTGACGCCCTGTCATCGAACCCTGAAAACCACCCGATAACCCAATAGGCCACGATACTTTACAGTCTCGTATAATTTCTCCTTTTTCGGGGGAGTCCATTCCAGCGATTAGACGCAGTAATGTTGATTTACCAGCACCATTGCGACCCACTAATCCGACACTAATATTAGTAGGAATTTCTAAATTCACATTCCGCAATACCCAATCACTATCACGATTAAAATTATGATAGCGTTTGTAGAGGTTCGTTACACGTATCACTGAGCTTTCAACCTCATCTGAAATTTTAGATTTAGCATGAGTCCCAGGCTATTAAGCGGCAGTATCCAAAACCACAAATAAGTTGCGCTTACCCCAGGAACAGGTCTATATGATGAGAAAAAATCTACTCGTAATAACTCTAGACCGTGAGCTATTGGATTAAGCATCAAATACTGTTGGAGATTATGAGGTATAATATTTAATGGAAATAAAACACCTGAGATAATCAGCAATGGAAAAGACACTAAACGTACAATTCTCCCAACCTCAGGAATCAAACTCGAAACTGCTGATAATACTGATCCCACCCCTAAGCCTAGCAACCATATACTAAGCCAGTTAAAAAGAGCGACCAACGGCTCTACCGGAATCAAATCGACATCGACTAGAGATCCTGCCAAAATAAAAAGAATAAAAATAAAAGTTTTTAAAAGCCCCTCAAGATAACAACGGATAAATATTGTATCGATAGGCTTCACCTGCCGGTATGCAAATAGCGCTTTATTAGCATCTATCGCCCCAATAGAACGCATCATATTTTCCCGAAATAGCTGAAAGCCAAACAACCCTACGATCATCCACGGGATAAAATCTGCGCCGGATACCTTAGCACTTCCTCCTACGGCCACGGTCCGAACCATCACCATGATGATGATCATGGCCGCCGGCTCCGCTAACATCCAGAACCAGGCCATACGATCGGCCATAGTTCTGGAGATAGCTTCGCGCATAAACATCGCATGCCACACCGAACGTGTAACTTGCCAAGAGGTACGAGTTCTCATATTAAAGATCGAAGGCTACTTTAGCGGCTATAGCAATCTGATAGACAATCTGGCTAATACTGGTCGCCAATTGCAGATTTTTGGTCGGCACCAGCGGCAAGACCAGGATTTCATCTCCTGCACGCAGTTCGGTATCGGAGCTACTACGTACCTCTCCGTTCTGGCGCACGATCAGGATATGCTTCTTATCCGCATGCTGTGTGTAACCACCAGCTCCCGCGATGTAATCCTCTGCACTCGTCCCCGAAACGAAGACGACCGACTGCGGAACCAAAACCTCCCCACTGATCAGCAGGGAATCACTGATTTCCGGAAGGGTAATAACGTCCCCATCCTGCAAACGGATATCGGTAATACGATCGTTCTGCGCCACAACCAAACGCCCGTTTGGCTCTATTTTCGCGGCCTTTTGCACAAATTGGGTGATCAACTCCGCCTCTTTGACACGAATTTCCGCTTCCTGGCTGGTCGCGGAGGGCGCTCCCAGATAGGTTGTTTCCAGGCGACGCAAACTGTCCATCAGCGATTGCTTCTGTCTCTCGGCCACACTGACACGACGTAGCGAAATACTGCGGACGTCCGTCAACTCCCTTGGCACAGCAACAGCATCCAGTAGCTCCTTAAGGCGGGCATTTTTAGGCAGCGCGTAACGCGAAGGTCCGTAGAAGCTCCCCTCCAACTGCACAACGATGGTCTCATCCCGCTGATCGGCACTGAATAGCAGCTCATCGCCGTTCTGCAACGTCTGGCTACCGAAATCAGCCAATGGCACATAACGGGAGACCGGCTCGTTATCGCGACTGCCCCGCAGCAACGCGTGGGTGACATCCGGTTTCAAACGCGCCAGTTTCAACACGCTACTGCCGATCATCTGGTTAGGGCTCAATTCGTAACGATAGTCACGCTCGACGTCGCCAGTCACGGTAACCGCCGGACCACGTTCTTCGATCAGGATGGTATCGCCATCGCGAAACTGCGGGCGTACCAGCGCACCAGCCAACAGGAACTCGTACAAATCCGCCTCGGCAATGACCTCGTTGTTACGCAATACCTTGATCCGGCGATAGCTACCCAGTTGGTCGTCTATCCCACCGGCCTGGTCGATAAAATAGAGCATCGAATCGTCCGGGGTACCGGCATATCGTCCCGGATTGGTAACGTAACCAGTGACAAATACCGCCACCGGCTGAACGCCCTGCAGATTGGTGTATACCTGCACATTCTCCGGATAGATGGAACGTACAGCAGAGGTTACTTGGTTATTAAGTCGGCTATTTGTCAGCCCCTGTACCTTCACTGGCCCGATAGAGGGGATGAATATATTCCCCTGGGCATCCACCGGCAGTACGCGCTCGATCTCCACCCCACCCCAGACCCGCAGCGTGACCTGATCGCCGGGCACCAGCCTGTAATCGGGATTCAAGCCATCGGCGCGTACACCGCGGAAACCGCCACTAAACAGATGTGCCCCAAACGGGCGTACCTCGCCCTCGGCCTTCGGCGGCAAGGTCGGCATACCGTAGCGACCGGTGCTCCAATTGGCGCGTCCCTGATCGTCAACCCGCTCCGGTAACGGCTGGGCCTGCTGGGCCTCGGGTAAAATGCTGGCGCTATCCACCCCCAGCGCCTGGGAAAGCGGCGAAAAACAGATCGCGCTCAAGCTGAGTAGCGCAACACTGATACGGGAAGAAAACATTCTGGACATGAAATACCTACTCTAAATTCCCACGCTTACCCGAGACTCAGATGACAAAATGTCTCAAGGGTTCACCAACAACTCGGTAACCGGGCGGACTTCCATCCACTGCCCCGGGCTCACTTCACAGACCAACACGTTGCGCGTTGCACCGCCTTCGGAGATGACCTGCGCTTTGCGGCAGCGGCGTCCGCCGGCGGAGAAGTAGTCCTGGTCGGCGATAACATCGACTTTAGCTCCCCAACGCCCGTCCACCAGGAACAAGCTGCCGTTTGCCGGGGCGTTCGTTAAGAAGTTATTGAGACCGTAACTTTGAATCAGTGCCGTGCTCTGCTGAGCACCAGCGGGGGAGGTTTGAACGGAGCTATCATTGGCGGGATTGGAACTGCACGCACTCAACAACGTAATGAGAGCGCCTACGCCACACAGTTTTTTAAAGATACCCGGTTTCCATTGCATGCGCGCGACTCACTCTAATAACTGCGGCCGACCCAGGGAGCAGGGTTCCAGCCGACCAAGCTAACTAACTGACTGGATTCGGGATACTACTATGAAAGGGGCAAGTGCACTACCTTGTCCATCGGACCGGATTTGTTCTAGGGGGGCGCCAACGTGTAAGCTGCGGAGGGATAACGATAAGGAGGTAGCGATGACCACGATCAACCGGCGCTTGAGCGCGCTGAGCGGCAACTCACAGATGCTAGATGGCGGCGCCATGTTCGGTAACGCCCCCAAAGCGATGTGGGAGCGCTGGATTCAACCCGATGCCGTTAACCGCATCCCCCTGGCCTGCCGTGCATTACTGGTGCAGGAGTTCGATGGCGAGCACAGCGTGCGCAACATCCTGATCGAAACCGGCATCGGTGCCTTTTTCAGCCCGGAGATGAAAACCCGTTTCGGGATCCAGGAGCAGGACCATCGTCTGCTGGAGAGCCTTGCCGACCTCGGCTTGGGGCATGAGGATATCGATGTCGTCCTGCTGACCCATCTACACTTCGACCACGCCGGCGGGCTGCTATCAGCCTGGCAGGCCGAGCGCGAGCCGCGCTTGCTGTTCCCCAACGCCCACTTCGTCGTCGGAGAGGTGCAATGGCAGCGTGCTAACGATCCACACGCCCGCGACCGGGCTTCCTACATTCCGGAGCTGATCCGCCTGCTGAACGAGTCCGGCCGTCTGGAGATCATTCCGCAGGGAGGTCAATCTGCCGTTTTGGGGCTCGATTATCGTTTGCACCAGAGCGACGGCCACACGCCGGGCCAATTGCTCCCCGAGGTGGCGATGCCGGGGGGGCCGGTGGTCTTTGCCGGCGACCTGATTCCGGGCAGCCCCTGGGTCCATCTGCCGATCACCATGGGTTACGACCGTTTTCCGGAAGCCTTGATCGACGAGAAACGCCAACTGCTGGAACACCTGCTGCCGCTACACGGCCGTCTGGTGTTTACCCATGACCCGCACACCGCCATCGGGCGCCTGCAGCGGGATGAGAAGGGACGATACTCCGTCACCGAAACGCAACCCGACTTTGCCGGACTGGCGGAGTAGGAGTGATGACCCAGGGTTGCTAGCCTAGTGATTCGCTATCGTATCCCGAAGGCCGTTCCAGGCCCTCGGGATACGGTGACATACGGAAGGGGTATGGGGTTACAGCTGCTCGATACCGACGATAAACCAGTCCGCATTCTCTGCGGTCATATCCCGGCTCAGATGCCAGATCTCGCCGAACTCGGTGGTCCCCTCGGCCTCATCTTCACGGATCCAACCGTAGAAATGGAGACTGACGATCACCTGTTCCCCTTCATCGATAAAGTTGATCAAGTCAGCCATGACCGATTCGACCCGGGTGTGCTGATCATCCGCCAGCGCCGCGCGCTCCCGCTTCAACGCTTCGAACAGCTCCGGTGACGTGTAACTGGCAATCTCCTGCCAATCCTGACGGTCCCAGGCACTCTGCAGGTGGGTGAAATGGGAGCATGCCTGGTCGATAAACGCCTGCTTGTTAAACCAGGCCGGCAGATCCAGTTCCGCCCGGGCCAAAGCGCCGTCGAAACCAGTGGCAGCGGGCGTCGCCGGAACCGCCGGTGCGGGAGTCTCGTGCGCTGCGCCGGCCTGGCGCCACTGCGGCTCCGCCGCATTACCCGCCGTAGCGCCGGCATAGGCCGGTTGCGGCGCACTGGCGCGGCGACCCGACAGTAATTTGAACAGGATGAAACCGACCAGCGCGATCAGCAGCACATCCATGATCTGGATCCCTTCGAACGCACCGCCGAAAAAGAGCGCCCCGAGCAGGCCCCCGGCCAATAGACCGCCCAACAGACCGCCAAATCCGCTCCGCGGTTTAGCCGCCGTGGGGGTGGTCGCCGTATCCTGTTGTTTGCTAGCCGTGGTCGTGGTGGATGAGGCTGGAGCCGTCGGCTTTTTCGGCGCGGTATAGGTTTTACCCAATGTAAATCCACCGCCCAGCTTTTTCGCTTGCGCTTCGCCGATCGGCAGCATGAAACACAGCAGCAGGGCTAGAAAACTCGTTATCAGAGTACGCATCAACGCTCCTCGGGGTGGTCCCGTCTTTTTGATTTGCTCTATCTGTCGTCAGTCGTGGTAATACGGTCATCGATCGGGGAACCCGTTGATGCCGGGCGTTATCTTCGCCAAATGCTCGACGGCTACCGTGCTGCGCTCACAGTCACGGCTATCACACACAGATGTCGCTATCGGCGCTCCATGCCGGAACCTCGGTTTAACCAGCGCTGAATCGGGCTTTGCCAGGCGTCTTCGCCGGTCAGGACATAATGCAGTAGATTATCATTTTCAGCAATCCAGAGGATAGGCTCCAGCGCGCGGCGCTGCCCGCAGAACAGCAACTGATCGCCCGGCTGCAACAGCGTCAACTCCCCCGGCAGCAGACGGACCTGCCCCTCCCGCACCAACATCAGCGGAAAACAGGGGCGGGTCTCCTTGCGCGCGTTCGGATTGCGCATCAACGTCAGCAGCTTGACCTCCTGTCCGGCGCCAAGCAGCGCGACCACCGCCGGTGCCTGTTGCCGGTCGACACTGAGCGCCTGGCTGTACAGCGCTTCGCCGCCGACCATGGCACTCATCCGATTCACCAACGTATGCGCCCACACCTCATCCTGCAGCATCAATTCAGCGATGAACCGCGACAGCAGGGGCGTTTTCATCTGCGCCAGGATACGACTGGCGATGATCCGTCCCGGCTGCATAATGAAATCGCAGCGCGAATTGCGGAACACCAGCTCGTTGGCGCTCTGGTTCTGCCGCACCACGGTCATCAGCTTGGGGTTCAACTGGCGGGCGGTCATGATGATCGACAGGTTATCGGCATCATTGGCGGTACCCGCCACGATCCCGACCGCATCCTCGATCCGCGCCTGTTGCAGGGTCTGCGCCTCGGTCCCGACCCCGAGTACGGCATTATCCATACCCTGAATGTTGTCCGGCAGCGGGTCGATCAGGGTCACCTCGATCCGGTCCGACACCAGCTCCCGCGCCACATTGCGGCCAAAACGTCCGTAGCCGCAGACGATCCAGCGCCCCTGGGCATGCCGATAGACGCTGGACAGCGGCCGATGATCGGCATTCATCAGCCAATCGAACACCAGATGGCGGTGCGGACTGTGTGCGGCCAGGGCCACATATTCGGCATAGGCGGAAAACGGATCGACCACCAGATCGGTACCGAATGAGCCCAGGTTCGCCGTCGTCACATCGTTCTCCGAACGGCTGATCACCTGACGTTTGGGGTAGAGCAGCTTGCTGGCGATGGCGATGGCCAGATTCACGTTGTCGTTATTGGTCAGCGCCAACACCCCCTGGCAGTGGCGGCTCTGCAACCCGGCGTAATCCAGCACATCGGGCAGCGCGGCATCGGCACACAACGCCGGCACTTCCAGTGTCAGGCCGGCCAGCTCGAGCGCATCGATACGCTGCTGGTCGAGATCGATCACCACCGCCCGTACCCCACGGCTAATCAATTCGCGCACGACGATGCTGCCGGTCATGCCGTAACCGCACACCAGGTAGAACGGTTCGCTCAACTGCCGCACCTGGGCGACGAAACGACGCAGCTTCAGCAGACGGACGAAGCTCCCGTCCTGGAATACCGCCAGCGTCGTACCGATGCCGTAGAGCCAGGCGATGACGCTGGCGTAGATAGCGACCAGCACCCACATCCGCTGCGCATCGCTGAACTCGTACGGGATCTCACCGAAGCCGATCGTCGACCCCATGAACGAGACGAAATAGAAGGCGTGAAAGAAGCTCATGTACCAGACATTGCCATCCGGGTCCCGTCCCGGAATCAGCGTCATGCCGAGAATCGCCACGGCGTAGACCACGATCAGCGTGATCAGCGGCGCCCGCAACCGCCGCAGCAGGATATAGAGGATATCGTTCATCGCTTCAGCGCCGGATGGTGACCGTCTCCACAATCAACAGCACTACCGAGGTGACGTTGGCCAACAGCGCCCCACCGGCGAAGGAAACCACGCTGGACATCACATCCGGCGTCATCTCCGTCCCGTTGATATGGGCACCGTATGCCCAGATCCCCGCCGATACGAACAGCTGCAGATCGGCGACCAGGCTGGTCGCCAGCATCAGCGCACCGAGATGGCTGCGATCGCCAAACTTCAGCACCGTACAGATCAGGCTGACGACGATCGCCAGGAACAGCTCGAAACCGTCGTGATGCTCCGGGTTATCGATATCGCCGACGAAGAACCCGAAGTTCAGCGTCAATGCCAACACGATGAAAAATGCGAAAATGACCTTGTCCCGGTTCATCCCTGGAGTCTCCTTAAGCACTGGGCCGGTCGGCAGCCGGGAAGCCGGCTGTCGTGTTTGGGGGAATCCTGCGGATTGTATCCACTGTGCGACGCGAGTACACCCCGAACCTGCCCTCTTGCAGGCGCGATAAAACCAGCGATGATATGGCTAGGGAACCGGCGCCCCCGATGACAGTCTCACTGCTGTAACCTATGTCGCCGATGTGAGCGTTAACAAGGAAACCTCGCACATGCTGTACCGCTTGAACTTCACTCGCCGCTTGAGAAACCAGGCCCTGCTGCTGCAGGGCATAGCGCTGTTGTTACTGTTGCTGCTGAACGCGCTGCCCGCCACCGCCGCGCTAATTCAGAGCCCGTCGGACCTGCGCCAGTACGAGACCTTTATCCTGCCCAACCAGCTGCGCGTGCTGGTCGTTTCCGACCCCCAGGCCGATAAGGCCGCCGCCGCGCTCAACATCCAGGTCGGCAGCAACGCCAACCCGCCGGGACGGGAAGGCCTGGCCCATTTTCTCGAACACATGCTGTTCCTCGGTACCGAGAAATATCCCGAGGCCGATGCCTACCAGCAGTTCATCAGCGCCAACGGCGGCAGCCACAACGCGTTCACCGCCTACGACCAGACCACCTTCTTCTTCGACATCAAGGCCGACGCCCTGCCCGACGCCCTGGACCGTTTCGCCCAGTTCTTCATCGCACCGCTGTTCAGCCCCGACTATGTCGACCGCGAACGCCACGCCGTGCATTCGGAGTTCAAAGCCAAGATCCGCGACGACGGCCGCCGCCTCTATGTCGCCAGCAAGCTGGCCATGAACCCCAAGCACCCCTATAGCCGCTTCATGGTCGGTAACCTGGACACCCTGTCGGACCGGGACGGTGCCTCGATCCGCGACGATCTGATCCAGTTCTACGAAACCCACTACTCCGCCAACCTGATGAGCCTGGTGGTCATCGGCCCCGACAGCACCGAGAGCCTGCACCGGCTCGCCGAGCAGACCTTCAGTGCCGTGCCCGACCGCCACCTGATCGCCCAGGCCACCAGAGAGCCGCTCTATTCGCCGCAACGGCTGCCGCTGCAGACCGACGTCAAAACCCTGATGCAGACGCGCCAGTTGCAGCTGACCTTCCCGGTCGACCCGGTACGGGAGCACTGGCGTATCAAACCGCTCGACTATATCGCCAGCCAGATCGGTTACGAGGGAGCCGGCAGCCTGCTCAGCCGCCTGAAAGCACTGGGCTGGGCACGGGCACTGGGAGCCTCCACCGGGCTCGATCTGGCCCATTCGGCGACGTTCGATGTCAGCATCGAGCTGACCGATGACGGGTTTGCGCACTATCAGCAGGTGGTGGCGCTGTTCTTCGACTATGTGGAGCGCCTGAAACAGCAGGGCGTCCAGGTCTCGCTGTACGATGAAGAGGCGCAGCTGGCGGCGACCCGCTTCCGCTTCCTCGAGCGCGGGGAACCGATCCACGAGGCCACCCGGCTCGCCGGCCGGATGCCGCTCTATCCGATCGTGCACCTGCTCGATGCCCCCTACCGCTACGACTATTTCGATCCGGGACTGATCCGCCACTATCTCGATCAGCTCAACCCGAACAACCTGATGCTGTTGCGGGCCGCCCCGGATCTCGCGACGACTGAGCGTACGCCGCGTTACGAAATCGACTACAGCCTGCATCCCCCCGCCCAGGCCGCGCTGGCCCTGTGGCAACATCCGCAGCCCGACGCGGCGCTGCAGGTGCGGGCGACGAACCCCTTCATCGCCAAGCAGTTCGGGCTGATCGAGCCGACCCAGGCGCAGCAGGCTCCGACCGCCATCTGGCACCGCGACGATGCTCGGCTCTGGTATCTGCCAGACCAGACCTTCAAGGTCCCCCGAGCCGATTTCTACTTCGCCCTGCTGTCCCCGTCGGCCAACGCCAGCGCGCGCAACGCCATGCTCAGTACGCTGTACACACGCATGGTGGATGACCGCCTGAACGAGACCCTCTACGATGCCAGCCTGGCCGGCTTGGACGTCCAGCTCTACCCGCACCTGCGCGGCGTCAGCCTGCGCATCTCCGGCTACAACGATCGCGAGCCGGTGCTGCTCGACACCCTGCTCGACGAGATGACCAAGCTGCCGGCTTCCCAGGCCCGCTTCGAGCGGCTCAAGCACGAACTGCAGGAGGAGCTGGAAAACGAGGCCAAGCAAAAACCCTACAACCAGACGTTCGCCGCCCTCTATTGCGCGCTGATGCCGGAGTGGACCGCTACGCAGAAGCTGGATGCCCTGCAGGCACTGTCGCTCGACGATCTACGCCAGTTCCAGCCCCAGCTGTTCCAGCACGCGCGGCTGCGCCTGCTCGCCCACGGCAACCTGAGCGCAGACACCGCAACCCAAATGGCGCAGAAGGTGCACGCCACCCTGCTGACACAGGACAACCAGGCTACCGCCAGCGAACTGCCGGTGGTGCAGCTTCCGGCAGGGCAACGGCTGTACGATACGCTGGATATCGAGCACAACGATTCGGCACTGACCCTGTACCTGCAGGGGGCGGATACCGCGGTCAACACCCGGGCCGAAGTCGCGCTGCTGAACGAGATCATCTCCACCCCGTTCTACAACGAGCTGCGTACCGAACGTCAGTTGGGCTACATCGTATTCTCGACCTATATGCCATTGCGGCAGGTCGCGGGGCTGGCGCTGGTGGTGCAGTCGCCGGTCAGCGATCCGGTCGCGCTGGAGCGGGAGTACGACCGTTTCCTGGATGAAATGACCCGGTTGGTGGAAACCCTGCCGGAAGCGCAGCTCGACGGCTTCAAACAGAGCCTGATCGCGCGGATCAACCAGCAGGACAACCGTCTCAGCGATCGCTCAGAACGCCTGTGGCGCGAGCTCGACCGCGGCAACACCGCCTTCGACACCCGCGAACAGCTGAGTGCGGCCACCCGCGCCATCGACGGCAAGCAGTTGCTCGTCCGCCTGCAGCAGCTGCGCCAGCGCCAGCTCGCGCTGCGCAGTTTCGGCAACCAGGTCGCGGGCGGCAGTCGCGAGGATGACACCTCCGCGTTGATGGCGTTGAAATCCCAGGCCCAGTTCGTACCGGGCAGCTAGGGCGCGCTAGAACTCGATCACCTCACGTCGGCTGCCCACCGACGGAGGCGGATCGAGGCGGGGTCCCGGCGTACCGGGCGCTATCTCCAAATAGCAGGCATCCCCCGGCAGGCAGCTATCGGCATAGGGGTGGCTCATGATCAGGGCGAACACCCGCTCCTCACCCGAGAGGATGGGGATATCTTCAGGAGCGATCACCACTTCGTAAACCGGGGCCGGAGCAGACCAGGGCACGACCACGACCTCGGGCTCCGCCGGTTCGCTGCCCGGCGCCGGTGCCGGCAACACGAGATAGCCGTCACCGCTGTTGGCCGCCAACGCCAGTGCCGCCGATAAAACGCTACCCAGCCCCCAGCCCAGCAGGTTAATACTCCAGCGGATAGATCGATTCGGCATAATAAGCCAGCTCTTCCAGTATCTGTTGCTCGCCAGCGCTGATCCCGGGCTGTTGCGCCCGTTGATTCAGTACCTCATACAGCCGCGGGATGGTCAGATAACCGTTGTTATCGGCCTGCAGCAGTTTGTGACTGCGATACTCCTCCCACCGCTGGTGCTCGTCGGGCGACAGCGTCTGCGGGTAGTTGCGCGCCTTGTAGCGCAGCAGCATCTCCTCCAGGCGGGGATCCTGAAACGGCAGCGCCAGCTCGGCCAGCGCCTCAGGTTCGGCGTTCCTGACCTGCTCCATCAGGCGCCGGTCGCTGTCGCTGAAAAAGCCACCGGAGTAAAGCATATGATCCGGATCGCCGTCGGAGGGTGCACCATCATCGCCATACAGCTCCGTCAGCTTGGCCTGCAGCTGCGGTGCGCCCGCCCGCAACAGCGCCAGATGGCGGCGACAACTATCGCCATCGATCTGCAGCCGCTGCGCCTCGACCGCCGTCAGCATGCCCGCCGGTGCCACTATCGGGCAGCGGTTGATATGCAACAGCTTCAACGCCAACACCGGCATCCCCTCGCTACGCTCCTCCCGCGGCAGATAGAGCAGATGGCGCAGCTCCTCCACCGGCAACTCCAGCAACGGCGTCGGATCGATGCGCAGATCCCAGACCGCCGCCGCATTGCGGTTGACCGGATGCCAGAGCAGCGGCGCCACGATCGCCGCATTGCCCCACTCCACCGGATACTTGGAGGAGATGTGCAGCACCGGCTTCATCGTCGCCACATCCAGTTTGGATTGTATCGACCGTTTACTGCGATTCTTCAGTACATAGTCAAACAGCCGCGGCTGCCGCTCGCGGACCAGCTTGGCGACCTCAATGGTGGCATACACATCGGACAGGGCATCGTGGGCGTGCTGATGCTCCAGCCCGTTGGCGCGGCTCAAGTCCTCCAACCGCAGGCTGGGCGTGCCATCCTCGTACACCGGCCATTCGATGCCGTCGGGCCGCAACGCCCGCGTCAGCCGCAACATATCGATGATGTCCCAGCGCGAGCAGCCGTTCTGCCACTCGCGGGCATAGGGATCGTAGAAGTTCCGGTACAGCGTGTAACGGGTGACCTCGTCGTCGAAACGGATACTGTTATACCCCACCCCGCAGGTACCCGGGCGCGCCAGCTCGGCATGGATCGCGGCGATGAACTCCGCTTCGCACACGCCCTCCTCCAGCGCCTTCTGCGGCGTAATCCCGGTAATCAGGCAGGCATCGGGATGGGGCAGCACATCCTCCGCCGGCTTGCAGTACAGCATGACCGGCTCGTCGATGATGTTGAACTGGGCATCGGTACGCACGCCGGCGAACTGTACCGGCCGGTCGCGTTTCGGGTCGGTGCCAAAGGTCTCGTAATCGTGCCAGAAGAAGGTTTCGTTCGCGTGGTGCTGCATGGATGATCCAGATCGGCAGATAGGGGCATGAATAGGTATATAATCAGGGTAACAGCATACACAGATAGGATCATCTGCATGTTTCACGATCAGCTGGATGCTAATCAGTCCTGCCCCTGCGGCTCTGGACACGCGTTTCGCGATTGCTGTGAAAGAGCCCTGGTCGGCGTAGCGCCTGCGCCAACCGCCGAAGCGTTGATGCGTTCGCGTTATACCGCGTTTGCGCTGGGCGCCATCGACTATCTGATCGATACCCAGGCACCGGAGAAGCGCCTGCCCGGAGAGGCCGAACTACTGGCCGAACAGACCCAGCTCACCCACTGGACCGGCCTGACCATCCTCTCGACCCGGCGCGGGGGCCCGTTCGACTCCACCGGCGAAGTCGCGTTCGAGGCCCGTTTCGAGGCCGAGGGCCAGCGCGGCATGCTGCGCGAAAACTCACGTTTTAGACGCGATAAGGGTCGCTGGTTCTACGTTGACGGCGACGTGGAGCTGCTGCCGGGTTAAGCCCCGCAGCGGAGGCAGGCGGGCCGCTTTTAGGCCGCTGTCAAGGCTTTCCCTGTATCCGTCGTGACCGTTAGAATAGCCCCCCTCCGGTCCAGTCATTCTGTTGTAGGGCCTTTTTACCCCGTATGTGGTGATTGATGTTTGCAAAACTGTTCAGACCGAAATGGCGCCATTCGAGCCCCCAGGTTCGCGCCAGCGCCGTAGTAAAGCTGCGCACCGACAGACCCGCGCACTGCACTATTTTGCGCGAACTGGCCCTGGCAGATAGCAGTGCCGAAGTGCGCAAGGCCGCACTCGCCCGTATCGATGATCCTGAACTACTGTTGCGTGTACTGGAACAGGAAAGCGACCCCCAACTGCTGCTGTCGGCCGCGCAGGGCATCGCCCACTGGCTGTCCAAACAGGACGACCTGGAGCGCGCCCAGCAGTGGCTGCAGCGCCTGGCAAACAATGACATCCGCGCCCAACTGATCCTCAGCGACCTGCCCTGCGCGTTCAAGCAGCTACTGCTGACGCAGATCGATAGCCCGCAAACGTTGTTGCAACTGGCCATCGACGCACCGACCGCGGCGCTGCGCCGCGACAGCGCGGAGCGCCTGAGCACCCCGGAACAGCTCGAACAGCTGCTGAAAGAGAGCCGCGGCCGCGACAAAGCGGTCCACCGTCTGGCCCGCGAGCGACTCGGGGCGTTACGGGAGGCGGAACAGCAGCAGTTGCGTATCGACGAGAGCCGTCAACAGCTGCTGGAGCACCTGCAGCAGCTGGTCGATGGCGAAGACCGCCAACATTTCCAACTGCGCACCGATCTGATCGTACGGGACTGGCAGGCACTGCCCCCCGCACCGGCCGAGCTGGGCGCCCGCTTCGAGCAGTTGCGCCTGCGGGCCGGGGCCATCATCGCGGAGCTGGACGCCCGCCAGGCCGAGCAGGCGGCGGCACAGCAGGCGGCGCAGCGCCACCAGCAAGCCTGCGCACAACTCGAGGGACAGTTGCTGGCCCTGATCAGCGCGCAGGATGAAGAGCTTGAGGAGAATGCCGCCCAGCTTGAGCAGCTGCTGGCCGACACTCAGGTCTTGGAGAGCGGAGCGGCGCTACCCGCTACGTTGAAAACGGTACGCCAGTCGGCGCTGCTGTTGCAGCAGGCATTAGCGCGCCTGCTACAACATCGGGATCAGCTTGCGGAACGGCTTAACGATAACCAGGCGACGGTAGCGGTGCTGCGACAGCTGCTGGAGCGGATCGACTGGCCGCACCAGTTCACCACCCCGGCGCTGTTACTGCAGGCACAGCAGCATGTGCGACAGCTGCAGGACGCCCTGCAGCGTCAGCACGCGGCAAACGATGCCCAGATCCAGCGCCTGGAGTCCGCCCTGTACAGCCTGTCGCAGTCCATAGAGCAGGGCGAACTGCGCCTCGCCGGGCAACAGCTGGAGCAGGCACAGGAGCAGTTGCAACAGCTCGCCAATGCCCCGGCCGAACTCGAGCACCGCCTGCGCAGCCTGGCCGCACGCCTGCAGGAGATGCGCGACTGGCAGGGCTTTGCCGTCAACGGCAAGAAGGAAGCCCTGTGCAAGCAGATGGAGGCCCTGGTCGACAGCCAGACGGAACCACGCCTGCTCGCCGATCAGATTCGTGCGCTGCAACAGGAGTGGAAACAGCTCGACGCCACCTCCACTGTGCATTCGCAGCGCCTGTGGCAGCGTTTTCATGCCGCCGGCGAAGCCGCCTACGCGCCCTGCGAGGCCCATTTCGACAGTCAGCGCCAGCAGCGTGAGCATAACCTGAGCCAGCGCGAAGAGATCTGTCGGCAACTGTCACAGTATCTGGACACGATCGACTGGGAAAGCGTTGACTGGCCCGCGGCCGAGCAGATCTGTCACACCGCCAAACGCGAGTGGAAACAGTTCTCCCCGGTGGACCGCTCCCCCGGTAAGGCGGTTCAGCAACGCTTCAACCAGCTGATCCGCACCCTGGACCAACAGGTACGCGATTGGCACCTGCGTTGCGAACAGCAGAAACAGCAATTGATCGCCGAGGCCGCCGAGCTGGCCAGCAGCGAGGATGTCCGTGCCGCCGCCGACGCCGCCAAGAGCCTGCAGCAGCAGTGGAGGACGATCGGACCGGCTTTCCGTACCCATGAGCGCCATCTGTGGCAGCAATTCCGCAGCCACTGCGACAAGATCTTCGAACGTCTGAAAGCGGAGCCGGCACAGGGCAGCAGCCATACGATCGAGCCGGTCGCCGCCGAACCGCTGCTCAGTGCGACTCAGCAATCGGCCTTCGACGCCTGCATCACGCTCCTGGATAAGGCGGAAGCAGCCCTGATGGAGGGCGATCCCGACCTGTTGCCCGCTCTGCTCGACGCCGTCGGCAACGCCCTGCGTAAAGTGGCTCAGCCCTGGCGCGAGCAGCTGCAGCAGCGCCTCGAGTACCTGGGTCAACTCCGCGAACAGCCCGATGTGCTGGAAACCCAGTTGCGCCAAAGCGAACGCCAACTGCGCGAACTCTGTATCCGTCTCGAAATATTGCTGAATCGCCCCTCCCCCGAAGAGGATCAGGTCCAGCGCATGGAGTACCAGATGCTGCGCCTGCAGCAGGCCCTGGCCGAACACAACCGCCATGCGACCCAGGCCGACCTGCAGGCACTGGTGCTGGAGTGGCAGACCGTTAGCTGGAACGGCGTCTTCCCCCAGCTACAGCAACGTTTCGAACGCCTGCTGCAGCTGACACGCCGTTAGGCGGATAGCAACAGATAAACGACAGGCATAAAAAAACGGCGCCCTAATGGCGCCGTTTTTCTACCCAATCCAGGGTTTAGTGCATGTACTGACCACCGTTGATGGAGAAATCCGCGCCGGTGATATAACCGGAATCCTCGTCGGCCAGGAAGGCGACCACACGACCGATCTCATCGGGGTTACCGAGACGTCCCACCGGGATATTGGAGGCGATCTTCTGCAGCACCTCTTCCGGCACCTTGGCGACCATGGCGGTCAAAATATAGCCCGGCGATACGGTGTTGACGGTGACCCCCTTGGAGGCGACCTCCTGTGCCAGGGCCTTGGTAAAACCATGGATCCCTGCCTTGGCGGCAGAGTAGTTGCACTGGCCAAACTGGCCTTTCTGCGCATTGATGGAGGAGATGTTGATGACCCGTCCAAAGCCCTGCTCCAGCATCGGATTGATAACCAGGCGGGTCATATGGAACATCGAGTCCAGGTTGGCGGTGAGCACTTCATCCCACTGCTCCCAGCTCATCCGTTTGAAGGTGCCGTCGCGAGTGATACCGGCGTTGTTGACCAACACGCTGATCTCGCTACCGGTCAGCTCTTTCACCGTGGCGATACACTGGGCACAGGACTCCGCATCGGTGACATCGCCATAGGCCACATCGATCTCGTAGCCGTCCGCCTTCTGCTCCGCCTGCCAGGCCTTCGCCTTCTCGTGATTGCCGCCACTGTTATAGCCGGCAACAACCTGATAGCCGGCATCGGACAGCTTGCGACAGATCGCCGTACCCAGACCGCCAGTTCCCCCAGTCACCAGCGCAACTTTCTTACTCATCTTCGCACCCCTCTTAGTTTCCACGTAGTTGAGCCATACCTGTGGTTGGCCCTTTTAGAATTTTTTTACCGTGTTTATTCGCTATCCGTGTGCCCCGATCATAGTACGGTCAAAGACCGAATCACAAGATACTTGGACGCTAGAAGCTTTAGACCATTGTAGCGAGGCAGTTTGACGCAGCCATGACAGCCCGCAGAGGGCTTCAGCGGGAGCCGAGGCGAGTTAGATAGGCGTTCATCCAGAGCCAGGCGATGGCCGCGGTGATACCGTTGGCCAATACCAGCGCGGCGAACATGCCCGGCAGTCCGAACAGCAGACTCCCGAGCCAGCCCAGTGGCACATACATGACGAACAGGCGCAGCAGACTGATGCGCATCGCGCGCATCGGCTGGTGCAGCGCATTGAAAGAGGACGCACTGAGGAAGGTCGATGCCTGGAAACCGAATCCCGCGGGCACGATCAACATCCACAGACCGAGCCAGCGGGCGACCTCGGGATCATCGCTGAACAGCAACGACAACGGTGCCGAAAACAGGAACAGCAGCAGAAAGATCAGGGCCTGCCAGGCCAGGGCAAAACGCACCGAGCCGATATAGGCCCCGCGCACCCGCGCCACCTGCCCGGCACCGTAGTTCTGACTGATGAACGGCGGCAGGGTCATCGACAACGCCAGGCACACCAGCAGCGCCAGCGATTCGATACGGTTACCGACGCCATAGGCCGCCACAGCTTCGGCACCGTGATGCGCCACCACGGCGGTCAACACCCCGTTGGCCAGCGGCGTCATCATATGGGAGAGCGCCGCCGGCAGACTGATACGCATCACCTGGCGCCAGTGCCCCAACATCTGCGCCAGCGCCGGGGCGCTCAACAGCAGCATGCCGCGGCGGTGGTAAAGCAGGTGCAGCGCCAGCAGCGTGGTGATCATCCAGGCCGTCACACTGGCCACCGCCGCCCCCTGAATTCCCAGCGCGGGCAGCGGCCCCAAGCCAAAGATCAGCAGCGGGTCGAGCAGCAGGTTCAACAACGACGAGAACAGCATCACCACCCCGGACAGGCGCGTATCGCCGGCGGAACGGAAGATGCTGTTGCACACCATGTTCAGCACCATGAACACCGAACCGGAGAACCAGACCGTCATATAGTCATGGATCAGCGGCATCAACGCGGCATCGGCGCCCATCAGGCCAAACACCGGATCGATCAGCCAGTGTCCGCCGAACCCCACCGCCAGCATCAGTAACGTGGTCATGATCAGATTATCGGTCGCCATGCGGGCGGCGCTGGCGGTATGCCCGCTGCCGATCAGGCGAGCGAGGGTCGCCGAGGTTCCCACCCCCAGGCCGATGGCCAGGCTGGTGATCGAGAAGGTGACCGGGAAGGTAAACGCCAGTGCCGCCAACGGCTCGGTACCGAGCTGACCGACGAACCAGATATCGGCGATATTGAACAGCATCAAGCTGACGATGCCGAACATCATCGGAAGCGTCATTCGTACCAGTACGGGTCGAATCGGATCGGAAAGTATATCGACAGCTGACGACATGAAAGGGCCGGTTTACGGAGGAGCCGGCAGTCTATCACAGCAGGGGGCGACGGTTAACCGCCGCCCCCTGCCGGAAGGGGATCGGAGCGCGGGATCAGAACACCTTGGTCAGGGTCAGACGCACCGAATAACCGTCGAAGTTTTCATCGACATCGTATTCGTTATACGCCGCCAGATTCAGACCGGTCATCACCTGCGGCCAGAAGTAACCGGCCTCAACGCCCACCGCGTGTTTCTCCTGATCGCCGCCCTCGAGACGCCACTGGTCGTAGCCGACCAGACCCAGCTCCAGGCCGTTGGACAGTTTCTTGCCCAGCGCCCACTCGATCAGGAACTCGTCGTCGACATCCTTATCGTCGGCGATCTCGTAGCGTGACAACAGGTTCAGCGTCACGTCTTTTGCCTCGGTCAGGTAAAAATTGGCACCCAGCGTCAGCATCAGCTCGGCGTAACCGAGCCCCGGATCGGCCGGCTTGTCGGTTTTGCCAACGGCGTTCCAGATACCGGCGGCGGCCACGCTGTCCCAGCGCTCGCCGTGCCAGCCCAGCACGCCGCCAAGGAACACGTCACCGAGACCGAACTGTTCATCCTCGACCAGCCCGGAACCGATATTCAGATCGGTATTGACCAGCGGAATGATGGTTTCCAGCGCCACATTCGCACCGAGGAACTCGGCATCGGTGACCCAGATGAAGCGGTTGGCGATGGCGTCTACGGTGACATCGCTATTGGAGGGCAAAGCCCCTTCGTAGCTGTTGGCATCGTAGTGAACGGCATAGCCACGGTAGTAGACCCCGGGACCGGGAACCACGGCGGAACCCAGCCCTTCTACACCGGAGACATAGTGTCCGGCGTGGGCGCTCAGCGGTAGGAGTGTAGCTGCCAGTAGACTGGCTATCGTTGTTTTAGTATGGGGCATAGGTCGTCCTATTTGCTTCCGATTGAACCAGCCTGCCGCTTGATGCACAGACTGTCCGGGCGACCTTTAAGCAAACACCATGCCACTGCAAACAACGCAAAAAATCTTAATATTTCAGTAAGATACCCCTGCCAATCGTCTTTTTTGGTTAACAAAATTAAGCATATGATAAAAATTATCAATAAATTTAATCATCTGATCAAACGTCGTCGCCGATAGGCAGGCGGGCTCGCACGGCCATTCCGCCCAGTGGCGAGCGCTCGAACTCGAGCTGCCCACCGTAACTCTGTACCACCGCCACGCAGATCGACAGTCCCAGGCCATGGCCCTTGCCGCCATCGATCTCTTCGTCGAGTCGGGTACCGCGCACCGACAGCAGTGCCAGGTCCTCTTCGCTGACCCCGGCACCGTCGTCCTCGACACAGATCTCCCACTGCTGCTCCTGTTGCCGGATCGTCAGCCGCACCGCGCTACGGGCGTGACGCCAGGCGTTGTCGAGCAGATTACCCAACAACTCCAGGGTATCGTCGCGATCGTACGGGATAGACCCCTCCGGCAACTGACTGCTGAACGCGATCTCACGTCCGCTGATACGATCCAGCAACCGCACCAGGTGGGGCACCTCGTCACCGGGAACACAACGCTGCCCCGGCGTGGGGGCGCCGGCTATTCTGGCCCGGCGCAGTTCGGCATCGATCCGACGATGCAGGCTGTCGTGAAGCGCCTCCAGTTCGCTGCGCAGCTGCGGCTCGTGGCACTGCTCCGCCACCCAGCGCAGCTGTTGCAATGGACGTTTCAACTCATGAGCCAGGTTGCCCAGCGCCACGCGCGAGCGCTGAATCTGCTCCGCGGAACGTGACAATTGCTGGTTGATCGCATTGACCAGCGGCCGTACCTCCAGGGGCACGCTGGCCGGCAGTTGTGCGGCATGGCCCGCCCGCTGCTCGGCCAATGCTCGCCGCAGCGGTTCCAGACGCGCGAAGCCGCGGCGCAGAATCAGCCGCTGCCACAGCAGCAGAATCGGGATCGTCAGCGCAACGAGGCCCAGCAGGTAGAGTTCGAAACGTAACTGAATGGCCCGCAGCGGGGAGATATCCTCGGCGATCCACAGCGTGAAATCGGTCCCCCCCTTACGAAAACCCTGTTCCCACACCAGCCAATACTGGCCTTTCAACGGCGCCATCTCGCGGCTTTGGCCGACGCCCGGGGCCAGGTTCGGCACCTCGACCTCCAGATCCCAGAGCGAGCGGGAGCGCAGGCGCTGCTGCGCCGACTGCAACACGAAGTAATGGCCGGACTGGGCGCGATGATAGACGTTGGGCAATACCTGCTCGTCCAGTAGCCAGGGTTGTCCGACATCGGCCCGACTCAGGGTGGCGATCAGGCTCTCGCCGTCATGCTGCAGGCGCGAGCGCACGAAATCGTGGGTCAACGCCGTGACCGCTTCATGCAACAGCCCCAGCAGCACGGCCAGCACCACCACCAGGACCAGCAGCAGGCGGTTGCGGATGGAACGCTCCAGGCTCCGGTCCGCGCCGCCCGCGGCGTTCCGGGGCTGCTTGGTCATGCGTCGTCCTTAGCGGAAGGCAGACGATACCCCTGCCCGCGCCGGGTCTCGATCAGCCCGCGGCCGAAACGCTGACGCAGCCGGTTGATGTACACCTCGATCACGTTGCTGTCGCGCAGCCGCTCCTCCTCGTAGACATGCTCGCTGAGTTCGGTCTTCGACAACACCCGGTCCGCATTCATCATCAGGTAGCGCAACAGGCGGAACTCGATACCGGTCAGCGGCTGCCACTCCTCGTCACCGGCACGCACCTGCTGGCGATCGGGGTCCAGCGTCAGACCGCCGGCGCTGAGCAGATGGGTCGCCTGACCGTGGCGGCGCCGGATCAGCGCCTCCAGCCGGGCCATCAACTCTTCGGGATGGAAGGGTTTCCCCAGGTAGTCGTCGGCGCCGGCTTTCAGGCCGTCGACCCGCTCATTCCAGGTATCGCGTGCGGTCAGGATCAGTACCGGCACCAGGTTGCCCTGCGCGCGCCACTGTTTCAGCACCTCCAGGCCGGGAAGACGCGGTAGCCCCAGGTCCAGGACCACCGCATCGAACAACTCCTCGCTCCCCAGAAACGCACCGTCCTCGCCATCGGTCGCGACCTCGACCGCATACCCCGCGCGCTGCAGACGCGGGCGCAACTCTTCGATCAGTTTGGTATCGTCTTCGACCAGCAGTATGCGCATGATTACTTCTCGATCTCCTCTTCGAGCAGTTCGCCGGTGACGGCGTCGATCTCAAATTCACGCACCAGGCCATCCCGCCCCAGCACCTCAATCTCGTAATAGTAGAGATGCTTATGCTTGTCCCGCTCCAACTCCAGGTCGAGCAGCTCTCCCGATAACTTATCGGCGTGCATCTCCAGCAGCTGGGTCAGGGGCAGGATCTCCCCCTTCCCAACCAGGCGCCGCGCATCATCGTGACTGATGCCATCGCCGGCTGCCGCCAGCGTCGCGGTCAAACTAATCCCAACGACCGTAACCGGGAATATCCACGGTATCTTCATCAAAGATTCCTCGCTGTGCATCCTGTCCGTGACAGGCCTGACACTGGCTGAAACTACCGACTTCTGGATTGTTTATCACTTTACTTTCCGGTACTTCGTCATGCTTGCGCTTGAAGAAGGGGGTCTCGGTGATCCGTAGCGGCGTATCGCTGCTGGCGATACCGCGCAGGAACTGTTTCGAGCGCCGCCCCGGGTTCACATCGGCGGCATTGCGCACCAACCAGGCGGAGATCTGTTGCGCCGTATCGGCCCCTAGCTCCGCATTCTCACCGAAGTGATCGTCGAGCCCCGACATCAGGCCCGCCCAGCTGCGCGCCGGCAACAGCTGGGGCGGATAGGCCAGATGGCAGGCACCGCACTCCTCGGCATAGAGCGGCGACACCATCGCATCCTGGGCCTGAGCCGTCATTGGCGCACGTTCGGATGAGCCATATTTACGGCCCTCGTGCTCGTCGTCGTCATCGTCGTCATGCTCGCTCTCCGCCCAGGCCTGGTTGACCGTGGCATTCACCAGGCCAAATCCGCCCACGGCCAGAGCGCCGCCCAGCATCGCCACGCCTAGCGCCCAACGCGCTTTATTTAACCATCGATTCACGGGATTATCCTCCATCCTTCAAGAATTGGTTACTGATCCTGTAGCCAGATCAAGACATTGCCTTTCTCCTGCGGTGAGCACTCGCGCTTGAGCGTCCACTTGCAGTTACGCAAAAACCACTTGTTGATCGTCTTCACGTCGGTCAACCGCTGCGGATTGACCGACGGCGCCATCGGCTCGATCGGCTTACGGGTCCGCTGATGCAGGCCGGTCTGGGTCGGATCCGCCGTGTGGCAACTGGTGCAACTGCGGCCATCGAACGACTGCTGCCAAAACGCGGCTCCCTGCTCAGCACTGAAGCTCTCCACCCCTTGTTGGCGGTAGCTGTCCAGCAATTGGTCCACCGCTTCGCCCGCCTGGGCCAGATTGACGGTTGCCCCCAACAGGCACGCCCCCATCACACCCAACACTGCATTTTTCATGGCTGCTGCTCCTCTACCTGGACCTTCGCCTTACGTCCGCTGATCATCGCCCGCACCAGGTTCTCGCGGTGCAGCAGGCTGCTGACCAATACCCCGCCCACATGTACTCCGGCCATCGCCAGCAACAGGTTGGCAAAGAACTCATGCACCTCCTTGATGGTGTGTTCCGGCAGCGTAGCGAACCAGCTACCGGCCAGAGGTCCTTCGCCGTCGACAGCAACCAGGGCCATGCCGCTGAACGTCAACATCGCCAGCCCCAGCAGCAGCGCAATCACCATCGCGCCACCGGCCGGGTTATGCCCGAGGTAGTGCTTGGCCTTGCCGCTCAGCAGCCCTTTCAGGTAGGCGAGGATGTTGGAGGGGCGATAGATGAAGTCGCTAAAACGCGCATAACGGGTACCGATCAGGCCCCAGACCAGGCGAAAGCCGACCAGGCCGGCGATGGCATAACCGGACCATTCGTGGACGAACTGGATCTCCTCGGCGGTCAGCCAGGCCAGGGCGAAGAAGCCGACCAGCGACCAGTGGAAGATTCGCACCAACGGGTCCCAGACCCGGACCGTGCCGTCGGCACCCTCGGTCGGGGCATGGCGAAATTGGATAGGGGTTCGCATAACTGCATCTCCTTGATATTCGGGAGACAGAATGCGCCAGGACAGTTTAAACGGAACTTAAAAAGCCCTTAAGACAACAAGGGCTTTTTGATCTCGATCAATATTGCGGGGGTCGGAAGCGCCGGCTCGGGTGGCGGCCCGGCCAAGCGCTTGTGCAGCGCTGGAATCAACGTCCCAGCTTTTTCGCCGATACGCCACCGATGCCGAAGTGCTGCTTCGGCATCTCGGTGATGATGACGCGTACGCTCTCTTTGGGCGCATCCAGCGAGCGGGCGATCGCTTCGCTGACCTCGTCGATCAGCCGCTCCTTCTGCTCATCGCTGCGTCCCTCGAGGATATGCAACATAGCTACAGGCATGATGCCCTCCTTAACCGCTCGTTATGGATACCGGATCAGACGAACTTACCGCCGATCGAACCGAGGCCCTGATAACGTACGCTGAAGGAGTCGCCCTTGTTGACCTGGATCGCGGCCGTGATCGCACCGATCATGATGAAGCTGCCTGCCGGCAGGCTCTCGCCGCGCTCGCCCAGCATATTGACCAGCATAGCCACGGAGGCCGCCGGATGCCCGAGCACGGCCGCACCGGCACCGGTCTGCACCACCTCACCGTTGATCTCCATCACCACGCCGAGGGTCTTCAGATCCAGCTCGGCCACATCGGCCATCCGCCCGCCGGTGATGAAACGGCTGGAGGAGGAGTTGTCGGCGATGACGCTCTTCAGATCGAACTTGAAGTCCTTGTAGCGGGAGTCGATCACTTCGACCGCCGGCATCACGAAGTCGGTGGCACGCAGCACGTCACCGATGTGGCAACCCGGACCTTTCAGCTCGGCCTTGGTCACGAACGCCAGCTCCGCCTCGACCTTCGGGTGGATCAGCTCGTCGTGCTTGATCTCGCCGCCATCGGGGATGCAGAAATAGTCGGCCAGGAAGCCGTAGCAGGGGTGCTCGACACCCATCTGCGCCATCTTGGCCCAGGAGGTCAGCCCCATCTTCATGCCGACCACCTTGTTGCCCCGCTCCTCTTTGCGACGGCGGATCTCCCACTGGATGTCGAAGGCATCCTTGTAGGTCATCTCGGGGAAATCGTCGGTGATCTTGGTGACTTCGTACGCCTGCAGCTCGGCGTTCTCCAGATGGATCGCCAGCTCCTCGATCTGCGTTTTGCTCAGTTTATTCTGTTGTACTTCGGCCATCAGATCAGCCCCTTCTGTTTTGCCATGGTCAGCGCCAGGTCTTCGATCATATCTTCCTGTCCACCCACGGTGCCGCGACGGCCCAGTTCCACCAGGATGTCACGGGCCTGGATGCCGTACTTCGCTTCCGCCCGCTTGGCGAACAGCAGGAAGGAGGAGTAGACACCGGCGTAACCCAGGGTCAGCGCGTCGCGGTCGATACGGATCGGGTGGTCCATCATCGGCGTGATCAGGTCTTCCGCCACGTCCATGATTTTGTACAGGTCGATACCGGTGGCGCAGCCCATCCGGTCCAGCACCGCACACAGGACTTCCAGCGGGGTGTTACCGGCACCGGCACCGAGGCCCGCCACGGAGCCATCGATACGCGCGGCACCCGCTTCGATCGCCGCCAGCGAGTTGGCCACGCCCATCGCCATGTTGTGGTGACCGTGGAAACCGATCTCGATCTCGGCCGGCAGTTCAGCGCGCAGCAGGCCGATCTTTTCGCTGACTTCGTCCGGCAGCATGTAGCCGGCGGAGTCGGTGCAGTAGATGCAGTTGGCACCGTAGCCGACCATCAGTTTGGCCTGCTCGAGGATCTTCTCGGCGCCGACCATGTGCGACATCATCAGGAAGCCGACGGTGTCCATGCCCATCTTCGCCGCCAGGCCGATATGCTGCTGGGAGACGTCCGCCTCGGTGCAGTGGGTGGCGACGCGGATGGTGTGGACGCCGCAGTCGCGCGCCATCTTCAGGTGGTCGACGGTACCGATACCGGGCAGCAGCAGGGCCGAGATCTTGGCCTGCTTCATCTGCGGTACCACCGCTTTCAGGTACTCCTCGTCGGAGTGGGCCGGGAAACCGTAGTTGACCGACGCGCCGCCGAGGCCGTCGCCGTGGGTCACTTCGATCAGCGGCATGCCGGCTTCATCCATCGCGCTGGCGACGCTGACCATCTGTTCCAGGCTGATCTGGTGGCGCTTGGCGTGCATACCGTCGCGCAGGCTCATGTCGTGCAGACGGACGCTCTTACCGTTCAAATTCATCGTATTGTCCTCCGCTTACTGCGCTTGCTTGACTGCTTTGCCAACCTGGAGCGGTGCATGGCGCTTGGCGTGCATACGCTCTCCATGACTGGGCAGGCTCATAGCGTGCAGACGGACTTTCTTACCTTGCAGATTCATCTATCTCTCCTCCGTCTTAGCCGCGGGCCGGCAGGGTGATGGTGCCGTTCGCCGCTTCTTCGGCGAACATTTCAGCGGTGCGCAGCCCCGCCGCGGTCATGATGTCGAGGTTGCCGGCGTACTTCGGCAGGAAGTCGCCGAGGCCTTCCACTTCCATGAACATGGAGACGCGGTTGCCGTCGAAGATCGGGCCGTTGACCAGGCGGTAACCCGGGACGTATTTCTGCACTTCCTTGACCATGGCGTGAACCGACTCGGTGATCGCATCGCGGTCCGGCTCGCCTTCGGTCAGGCAGTGCACGGTGTCGCGCATCATCAGCGGCGGCTCGGCCGGGTTGATGATGATGATCGCCTTGCCCTGCCGCGCGCCGCCGACCTTCTCCACGGCACCGGCGGTGGTGCGGGTGAATTCGTCGATGTTGACGCGGGTGCCGGGGCCGACGGAGCGGGAG
>QKGH01000036.1 GCA_003250495.1 Marinobacterium sp. | reverse complement strand
GGTCGAGCACGGCGCGCGGCGGTAACGGACAGCTAATCAGGAGTGAACGCGATGAGCATTCAAGTCAGGGGTATTCATAAGCACTTTGGTGACTTCACCGCGCTGGATAATATCGACCTCGATTTTCCCAGTGGTGAACTGGTGGCGCTGCTCGGCCCCTCGGGCTGCGGCAAGACCACGCTGCTGCGGATCATCGCCGGGCTGGAGCAGGCCGATGGCGGGCAGGTGCTGCTGGAGGGGGAGGACGCCTCGGATACCCATGTGCGCGAGCGGCAGGTGGGGTTCGTGTTCCAGCACTACGCGCTGTTCAAGCATATGACGGTGTTCGATAACGTGGCCTTCGGCATGCGCATGAAGTCGCGCAAACAGCGTCCTTCCGAGAGCCAGATCCGCCGCAAGGTGCTGCAGTTGCTGGAGCTGGTGCAGTTGGAGTGGCTGGCGGAGCGCTTTCCGGCCCAGCTGTCCGGCGGCCAGCGCCAGCGCATCGCGCTGGCCCGGGCGCTGGCGGTGGAGCCGCGGGTGCTGCTATTGGACGAGCCGTTCGGCGCGCTCGATGCCAAGGTGCGCAAGGAGTTGCGGCGCTGGCTGCGGCAGTTGCACGATGAGCTGCACATCACCTCGCTGTTCGTGACCCACGACCAGGAGGAGGCGCTGGAGGTGGCGGACCGGGTGGTGCTGATGAACCGGGGGCGGGTGGAGCAGGTCGGCACGCCGGAGTCGGTGTATCGGCAGCCGGCGACGCCGTTCGTGTACGGCTTTCTCGGTTCGGTCAACCTGTTCCATGCCCGGGTTGAGGGCGAGGCGTTGCGGGTTGGCGGGCAGACGTTGCGCCACCCGGCGGGCGCGTTCGGGACCGGCACCGAGCTGTTCGCGTTCGCCCGTCCCCACGAGCTGGAGATAGTGACCGATCCGGCGTACGGCGAGGGGATAGCGGCACGGGTCAGCCGGGTGCAGTCGTTCGGCCTCAGTGCCCGGGTCGAGCTGGAGGGGGTAAGCGCCGCGGCCGGTGAGGCTGGCGGTGGACAGCATTTTGAGGTGGAGACCAGTGCCGAACGGGCGGCGGCGCTGGCGCTGGTCAAGGGACAGACGGTGCGGCTGGTACCGTCGCGGCTGCGGCTGTTCGAGCGCGGCGGCGCGGCAGTTGCCGGGTGAGGGAAAACGGATGAATTTCCAGCAGTTACGGATAGTGCGCGAAACGGTGCGCTGCAATTTCAACCTGACCGAGGTGTCCAACGCGCTGTTCACCTCCCAGTCCGGGGTGTCCAAGCATATCAAGGACCTGGAGGAGGAGCTGGGGGTCGAGCTGTATGTGCGCAAGGGCAAGCGTCTGCTTGGCCTGACCGAACCGGGGCAGGAGATGGTACGTATCGTCGAGCGGATCCTGCAGGAGAGCGCCAACCTGAAACAGCTGGCCGACGAGTATGCGCGCCAGGATGTCGGCGAACTGGCGGTCGCCACGACCCACACCCAGGCACGCTACTCGCTGCCGTCGATCGTCTCGGCGTTCCGCAAACTTTATCCACAGGTGCACCTGAAGCTGTATCAGGCCGGGCCGCAGGAGATCGTGCAGCTGCTACGCAGCGGCGAGGTCGATGTCGGCATCGCCACCGAGGCGCTGGACAGCGTGCCGGAGTTCGCCTCCTTCCCGTTCTACAGCTGGCGCCACGCCGTGGTGGTACCCAAGGGGCATCCGTTGAGCGCGCTACATGCGCCGGATCTGCGCCAGATCGGCCAGTACCCGATCATCACCTATCACGAGGGGTTCACCGGCCGTTCGCGGGTGGAGCGCGCCTTTGCCCAGGCCGGCATCCAGCCCGATATCGTCATGTCGGCGCTGGATGCGGACGTGATCAAGTCCTATGTGGAGTTGGGGCTGGGGATAGGGATCATCGCGCCGATGGCGTTCGACATGGATCGCGACGAGGGGCTGGAGGTGATCGACAGCGCGGCGCTGTTCGAGGAGAACGTCACCTCGATCGCACTGCGGCGCGGCCGGGTGCAGCGCGGCTTCGTCTATCGCTTCATCGAGTTGTGCAAGCCGGAGCTGCAGCGCGCCCGGGTCGAGCAGGCACT
>QKGH01000308.1 GCA_003250495.1 Marinobacterium sp. | reverse complement strand
ATAGGTGAACAGGGTGCCGATACCGCCCTCGATATCGATCCAGCTGTCGGTGCGGGTCGCGCCGGTCCAGGCGGAGATGCGGTAGAACTCCTCCTTTTTCTCCATCAGCCGTTTGGCCAACTCCTTCAGCGCATTGGCGCGCTCGTGGAAGGTCAGCCGGCGCAGGGCCGGGCCGCCGCGTTCGCGGGCGAAACGCACGGCATCCTGGAAGTCGATGCCGCTGCTGCTGACGCTGCAGATAGGCTCGCCATTGACCGCGCTGAACACCTCGGTGCCGCTGTCGTTACCGGCGATCCACTGGCCGTTGATGTAACTGTGTAATTTCATCGCTCGCGCTCCTCGCCGTCAGTGATCGAAGTCCAGGACCACCTTGTCGGTGACCGGATAGCATTGGCAGGAGAGCACATAGCCCGCCTTTACCTCGTAGTCCTCGAGCGCGAAGTTGGCGTCCATCTCCACTTCGCCCTCCACCACCCGCGCACGGCAGGTGGAGCAGACCCCGGCCTTGCAGGAGTAGGGCAGATCGGCGCCTTGGGCGTTGCCGGCATCGAGGATGTTGCTGCTGTTGCGGGCCAGCTCGAAGCTGATGCTACGGCCATCGGCGATAACGGTGACATCGCACAGCTCGACCGCTGCTGACGCGTTCTGCTCGCGAGGTTTGCGCGCCTGGTTGCCGCCGGTGGGGGCGAACAGTTCGTAGTGGATCCGGGATGGATCGAGGCGATGGGCCTCCAGCTGTTCGCGCACCGTTTCGATCATCGTCTGCGGGCCGCACAGGAAGGCGGCGGTCAGCTCGGGTACCTGCAGCCAGTGGTCGAACAGCGCCCGGCATTTGTCGGCGTCGAGGCGGCCGTTGTACAGGTCGATATCCTGCTGCTCGCGGGTCATGATGTAGACCAGATTGAGCCGCCCCATGAAGCGGTTTTTCAGGTCTTCGAGCTGTTCGCGCAGGATGGTGCTGGCGGTGGCGCGGTTGGCGTAGAACAGCGTGAACTCGCTGTGCGGTTCGCTCTCCAGCGTGGTCTTGATGATCGAGTAGATCGGCGTGATGCCGCTGCCGGCGGCGACCCCCAGGTAGTGGCCGTGGCGCGCCGGATCGAGCTCGCCATGGAACTGGCCGGCCGGCGGCATCGCCTCGATCGCCAGCCCCTTGCGGGCGCGGTCGTTCAGGTAGTTGGAGAACAGCCCGCCGGAGATACGTTTGACCGCGATACGCAGTTCGTCGTCGGCCGGCGAGGAGCAGATGGAGTAGGAGCGGCGCACCTCTTCGCCATCGATCTGGCTGCGCAGCACCAGGTACTGCCCTTCGCGGTAGCGGTAGGTCTGTTTCAGTTCGTCGGGCACCGCGAAGGCGATGGAGATGGCGTCGCGGGTCTCCTGGCGGACATCGGCGACTTCCAGAGTATGAAAACGGCTCATCCTAATCTCTCTATTTATTGTTAGCGTCTGGCGTGCAGGTGAAGGCGCTGGGTTCAGATGCACTTGAAGTAGTCGAACGGTTCGAGACAGCTGTCGCAGCGGTACAGCGCCTTGCAGGCGGTGGAGCCGAACTCGCTGACCCGGGTCGTCTGCGGCGAACCGCAGTGCGGACAGGCGACCTCGGGCTCCTCGCCCCACAGCGTGCGCTTGCTGGCGCTGCCGACCGGCGGGGCGATCCCGAAGGCGCGCAGCTTTTCGCGCCCTGCCGCCGAGATCCAGTCGGTGGTCCAGGCCGGCGCCAGTTGCTGCACCAGGCGCAGATTGGTTATTCCGGCGGCGCGCAGCGCCGCGGCGACCGCCTCCTCGATAAACTCAGTGGCGGGGCAGCCGGAGTAGGTGGGGGTCAGCGTGACGACGAGCTGGCGCTGCTCCCAGCGCAGCTCGCGCACTATCCCCAGGTCCACCACACTGACCACCGGCACCTCGGGGTCCGGTACCTGGTCGAGCAACTGCCAGAGCGCCTCGATGGCGGGGAACTGCAACTGCTCCCCGCAGCGATCGGTGGCGATCAGGTGCGGATTGGCGTCGGTCTGCAACATCTCTGCTCCTCCGGCTCGCGGGTTACCAGCTGGCGCCGGGGTAGGCACGGGGCAGGAACTGCATCTCGGCCAGCAAGAAGCCGAGCTGCTCGGTGTGCAGTCCCTGCTTGCTGCCGCGCTGCATGTACTGCTCCAGCGGCGGGCAGGTCAGCGTCGCCTCGGCCAGCAGCGCCTGTACGTCGGCCTCCCAGAGGCGCTGCAAGGGGTCGAGGTCGGCACCGATGCCGGCCGCGGCGAGCACCCGGTCCACCTCGTCGGCGATGAACATCTCGCCGCTGTAGGTCCAGATCTCGTCGATCGCCTGCTGCATCTTGGCGTGGCTTTCCGCGGTGCCATCGCCGAGGCGTTTGATCCAGGCGCTGGAGCGGCGCAGGTGGTAGGTCACCTCCTTCAGCCCCTTGGCGGCGATGGCGGCCACCTGCGCGTCGGTGGAGCTGCTCAGCGCCCCGAGCAGGTGGTAATGGTACTGATCGAACAGGTACTGCCGCGCCAGGGTGTCGGCAAAGTTGCCGTTGGCCTGCTCCACCAGCAGCAGGTTGCGGTAGGCGCGCTCGTCGCGGGTGAAGGCCAGCTCGTCGGCACTGTGGCCGGCGTCCTCAACTCTGGCAGCGTATTCGAGCCAGGAGCGGGCCTGGCCGATCAGGTCCAGTGCCAGGTTGCCGAGCGCCATCTCCTCCTCCAGAGCTGGCGCCTGGCCGATCCATTCGCACAGGCGCTGGCCGAGGATCATGTTGCTGTCGCCGAGGCGCAGCAGGTATTCGAACAGGGCTTGATTCTGCTTCATGCTGACACCTCCTTACATGTGGCCCACGTCTTTGGGCAGCTCGTAGAAGGTGGCGTGGCGGTAGACCTTGTCGTCGGACGGGTCGAACAGCGGCTCCTTCTCGTCCGGGGAGGAGGCGGTGATCAGCGCCGAGGGCACGACCCAGAGGCTGACCCCCTCGCTGCGGCGGGTATACAGCTCGCGGGCGTTTTCCAGCGCCATGGCGGCATCGGCGGCGTGTACGCTGCCGACATGCTTGTGGTTCAAGCCGTGCTTGGAGCGCACGAATACTTCAAAAAGAGTCCAGTCTGTCATTGTTATTATCCTCGGATCGGGTCGCGGCGGTTCAGGCCGCGGCGTTGTTCTGTTGCTGTTTGGCGGCGTAGGCGCTGGCGGCTTCGCGCACCCAGGAACCCTCTTCGATAGCCCGGCGCCGGGTGCGCAGGCGGTCGCGATTGCAGGGGCCGTTGCCCTTGACCACGTCGTAGAACTCGCTCCAGTCGATCTCGCCGAAGTCGTAGTGGCCGCGCTCGGCGTTCCATTTCAGCGCCGGGTCGGGGGCGGTACAGCCGAGCAACTCCAGCTGCGGCACGGTCTGGTCGATGAAGCGCTGGCGCAGGTCGTCGTTGGACATGCGTTTGATCTTCCACGCCATCGACTGCGCCGAGTTGGGGGAGTCGCTGTCATGGGGGCCAAACATCATCAGCGCCGGCCACCAGAAGCGGTTGATCGAGTCCTGCACCATCGCTTTCTGCGCCTCGTTGCCGTGCTGCATCAGGTGCAGCAGGATCTGGTAACCCTGGCGCTGGTGGAAGCTCTCCTCCTTGCAGATGCGGATCATGGCACGGGAATAGGGTGCGTATGATGTTCTTTGTAATACGACCTGGTTGACGATGGCGGCGCCGTCGACCAGCCAGCCGACGGTACCCATATCGGCCCAGTTCAGCGTCGGGTAGTTGAAGATGCTGGAGTACTTCACCTCGCCGCTGTGCAGCTTGGCGATCTCCTCCTCGCGGTCGGCGCCGAGGGTTTCCATCGCGCTGTACAGGTACAGACCGTGACCGCCCTCATCCTGGATCTTGGCCAGCAGCTGCAGCTTGCGCTTGAAGTTGGGGGCGCGGGTGAGCCAGTTTTTCTCGGGCAGCATGCCGACGATCTCGGAGTGCGCGTGCTGGGAGATCTGCCGGATCAGGGTGCGGCGGTAGCCCTCCGGCATCCAGTTCTTCGGCTCGATCTTGATCTCCGCATCGATCTTCTGCTGGAAGTCGCGCTCCTGCGGCGACATCTCTTCCAGAGTCTTCAGACGTTTTACGCCGGTGTCGACGAGTTGGGCGTACATGACAGCCTCCTGTGTTTTCCTCGACCTGCCGTTGCCGCAGATCAATGAATACTTCGATTATATGACACGATTAAATTAAGTAAATAATTAATTACGTATCATATATGGTTAAAAAAAGGGGCAGGCGAGCTGCCCCCGGCGTTCAGTGGTGACGCAGGTCGATGACGTGCTGTGCCTTGCCTTCGGAGCGCGGCAGCGAGCAGGGCGCGCCCAGGTTGATACGCGTGCTGATGCCGATGTAGGACTTGATGTGGTGCGACAGCTCCTTCACCACCCGCTGTTCGCCATCGCTGCCGATACTGGCGGCGTTGGGCTTCAGCTCGACGCGCACCTCCATCTGGTCCAGGTTGCCGTTGCGACTGACCACGATCTCGTAGTGCGGGGCCAGTTCGGATACGCGCAGGATCTGCTCCTCGATCTGGGTCGGGAAGACATTGACGCCGCGGATGATCAGCATGTCGTCGCTGCGCCCGGTGATCTTGTCGATACGCCGCATCGGCCGTGCGCTGCCCGGCAGCAGGCGGGTCAGGTCGCGGGTGCGGTAGCGGATGATCGGCAGCGCCTCCTTGCTCAGTGAGGTGAACACCAGCTCGCCGTACTGACCGTCGGGCAGCACCTCGCCGCTGATCGGGTCGATGATCTCGGGGTAGAAGTGGTCCTCCCAGATGGTCGGGCCATCCTTGGTGTCGATGCACTCCATGCCGACGCCGGGCCCCATCACCTCGGACAGGCCGTAGATATCCATCGCATCGATACCGAGGCGGTTCTCCAGCTCGGTGCGCATGGTGCCGGTCCAGGGTTCGGCGCCGAAGATCCCCAGGCGCAGCTTGAGCTGGTGCGGATCCATGCCCTGGCGTTCCATCTCGTCGGCGATGTTGAGCATGTAGGAGGGGGTGACCATGATCGCATCGGGGTTGAAGTCGCGGATCAGCTGCACCTGCTTCTCGGTCTGGCCGCCGGACATCGGGATCACGGTGCAGCCGAGGCGCTCGGCGCCGTAGTGGGCGCCGAGACCGCCGGTGAACAGGCCGTAGCCGTAAGCCACGTGGACCAGGTCGCCGGCATGGGCGCCGGCGGCGCGCAGCGAACGGGCCACGACATCGGCCCAGGTGTCGATATCCTGCTGGGTGTAGCCGACCACGGTCGGTTTGCCGGTGGTGCCGCTGGAGGCGTGCAGGCGCACGATATCGCGCATCGGCACGGCAAACATGTTGAACGGGTAGTTGTCGCGCAGGTCGCTCTTCATCGTGAACGGGAAGCGCGCCAGGTCGTCCAGCGACTTCAGGTCGTCCGGATGGACGCCGGCCTCGTCGAAGGCGCGACGGTAAAACTCCACGTTGCGGTAGGCGTGCATCAGGCTCCAGCGCAGGCGCTGCAGCTGGACGTTGCGCAGTTCGTCGATACTGGCGGTCTCGATCGGGTCGAGGAGACCTTTAATATGGGTCACGGAGTGGTTCATTATTGTTATCCCATGCGTTAGTTCTGTTGTTCTTATGGTCCTAACAGCCCGCTGCCGTTGGGAAGCTGGCGGGCGACGATCGCGTCGATCTGGCTCAGAGCCGCTCGATGATGAGCGCGATACCCTGGCCGACCCCGATGCACATGGTGCACAGGGCGTAACGTCCGTGGCGGAGCTCCAGTTCGTTCAGTGCCGTGGTCACCAGTCGGGCGCCGCTGGCGCCGAGCGGGTGGCCGAGGGCGATGGCGCCGCCGTTCGGGTTCACATGCTCGGCGTCGTCCGGTAGCCCCAGGTCGCGCAGCACCGCCAGCGCCTGGGCGGCGAACGCCTCGTTGAGCTCGATGACGTCCATCTGTTCCAGCTCCAGCCCGGTCTGGTGCAACACCTTGCGCACCGCCGGCGCCGGTCCGAATCCCATGATGCGCGGCTCGACCCCGGCCGTGGCCATCCCCACCACACGGGCGCGGGCCTTGAGCCCCAGCCGGGCGGCGGTTGCGGCATCGCTGAGCAACAGCGCGCAGGCACCGTCATTGACCCCCGAGGCGTTGCCGGCGGTGACGCTGCCGCTCTGGCGGAACGGTGTCGGCAGTTTGGCCAGCGCCTCCAGCGAGGTCGCGCGCGGATGCTCGTCGGTGTCGAAGCGCAGCGGGTCCCCTTTGCGCCGGGGGATCTCCACCGGCACGATCTCGCGCACGAAGCGCCCGGCCTCGATCGCCCCGGCCGCGCGCTGCTGGCTGCGCAGGGCGAAGCGGTCCTGGTCGGCGCGGGCGATATCGAAGTCGGCCGCTACGTTCTCCGCTGTTTCCGGCATCGAGTCAACACCGAACTGCGCCTTCATCCGGGCATTGACGAAGCGCCAGCCGATGGTGGTGTCGAAGATCTCGGCGCTGCGGCTGAACGCGGTTTCCGCCTTGCCCATGACGAACGGCGCGCGGGACATCGATTCGACCCCGCCGGCGATCATCAGTGCCGCTTCCCCGGCCTTGATCGCGCGGGCGGCGGTGCCGATGGCGTCCATTCCCGAGCCGCACAGGCGGTTCAGCGTCGTGCCCGGCACGCCGACCGGCAGTCCCGCCAGCAGTGCCGACATGCGCGCCACGTTACGGTTGTCCTCGCCGGCCTGGTTGGCGCAGCCGTAGACCAGGTCGTCCACTGCGCTCCAGTCGACGCTGGGGTTGCGTGCCATCAGCGCGCGCAGCGGGACGGCGCCGAGGTCGTCGGCGCGGACGCCGGCGAGGCTGCCGCCGTAACGTCCGAACGGGGTGCGGATGGCGTCGATGATCAGTGCGTCTTTCATCCTGGCGGTCTCCGGTCAGGCGGATGCTGGGGTTGTTTGGGGTGCTGTTTGGGGTGCTGTCTGGGGTGTCGCCGGGGCGGCGAGCAGGGTGCCGCGCACCTGGTACGACTTGCCGCGGAACAGGGCGACCAGTTCGCCGCGCTGGTTCTCGATACGGATGTCGTAGACGCCGGTGCGGCGGCCGCGGGATTGCTCGCGGGCGTGGGCGGTCAGGCGGTCGCCGAGTTTGCCCGGCGTGACATATTCGATGCTGCAGCCCTGGGCCACGGTCACGGCGTCGTAGGTGTTGCAGGCGAAGGCGAAGGTCGAGTCGGCCAGGGCGAAGATGTAGCCGCCGTGGCAGCTGTCGTGACCCTGGATCATCGGCGCGGTGACGGTCATCCCCAGGCGTGCTTCGCCGGGAGCGATATGCTCGATGGCGATGCCCAGCGCCTGGGTGGCGGTATCGCGGCGGTACATCGACTCGGCGCACGCCTCGGCCAGTTGCTGGGGCGTCATCTCCGCTGTCAGCGGGGTGTTCAGATCAGTCATGGTAGCGGGCTCCGGCATAGAGTTTCTGGCGCAGCAGGCGGGAGGGGCGGTAGCGCTCCTCGCCGTAGCTGCTCTGCAGGTGGGTCAGGGTGCGATGGATCTGCGCCAGGCCGACCTGTTCGGCCCAGGCCAGCGGCCCCCGGGGATAGTTGACGCCGAAGCACATCGCATTGTCGGCGTCGGCGGCGCTGCAGATCCCCTGCATCACGGCATCGCTGGCCTCGTTGGCGAGCATGGCGACGGTGCGCAGGACCGCGAGCCCCGGAACATCGTCGAGTCGGGTCAGGGTGATACCGATCTGCTCGAACAGGGCGGCGAGCGGCGCCAGTGCCGGCGCAGTGACCTGCGGACTGCAGGCGATCGCCAGACGGCGGCAGTGGGTGTAGTCCAGCGCCAGGTCGAACAGCACCAGGTCGTCGATACCCTCTTGCACCGCGCGTTCCGCGACCATGCGCCCGTCGCTGAGCGCCAGGATGCAGGCGCCGACGCGGATCAGCCCGCTGCCGTCGCGCTGCTCGACGGCGATTCCGGCTTCCCGCCAGCGTGCGAGCAGCGGTTGCGCACAGCCCAGCTCGCCCTCGACGACGAT
>QKGH01000487.1 GCA_003250495.1 Marinobacterium sp. | reverse complement strand
GCCCACCGACGGCTACGAGTTCAATCACTCCGAAGCGGTCGGCGAAGATGGCAAGTTTGTCGGTCTGGCCCTGGACATGGACAACCAGGCCAACCTGACCGAAGACCGCCTGAACGCCTGGCTGGCACAGATCGCCGGCGATTTTGACCTGAGCCTGTAAGCCCGCTCAGCGTCTCTCATCATGTTCCCTATTCCTGGCGTGCCTTGAGCACGCCTTTTTTTATTCCCGCTTCCGCCACCACGGCGGCCGTCACCCCGCCGCTTGCTCATTCCGTCGTTTACTCATCCCCCTGTTTGCTTGGCGCCCGCCCGCGTACGACGCCAATCCGGCCCCGAAACCAGCAAGATTCCCAGCACCAGGGCCAAGGCGCCCCACAGGAAGGCTGGCTCCAGCAACTCATCGAGCCACCAGACCCCGAGCATCACCCCGAACATCGGCGTCATGAACGCCAACACGCCGATCCGCGAGACCTGGTAGTGGCGCAGCAGCCAGTACCAGATCAGGAACGCTGCGAAGGATACCACCAGGGTCTGGAACAGCAGCCCCAGCAGCAGCGACGGGGTTGGCGTAAACGCCCACTGGTCGAGCAGCCCGGCCGCCGGTAGCAACAGCACGAACGCCGCCACCAGTTGGTACTGCAGGGTCTGGTTCGGCGAGATCCGGGCCAGCGCGGTGGTACGGATCAGCACCGTCGACAGCCCCCAGGCCAGCCCCGCCAGCAACGCCAGCAGGTCCCCGACTACGCTCCCTGGCGCGGCGCTGGCCGTGTCGGTGCGTCCCAGGAAAGCGCCGGCGAGGCCAGCGAACGCCACCAGGATGCCGCCCCACTGCCCTGCCGACAGCCGTTCACTGGCGATCATGAAATGCAGCACCAGCGCCGTAAACAGCGGCGCCGTATACAGGAACACCACGACATGGGAAGCCGCCGTCAAGCGTAACGCCTCGCCCACCAGCAGAAACTCCAGCGCAAACAGCACACCCACCAGCAGCCCCGGCTTCCAGTTGCCGTCGCGAAAATCGGGTCGCTCCCGGCGCCACAGCATATACAGGCCGACCAGCACGGCGGCGGCGCCGGAGCGCAGGGCCAGCTGCAGCACCGGCGCCGCCGCGGCACTGGTTGCCTTCAGCACTATCTGCTGCGATCCCAGGCACAGGCAGAACAACACCATCAACCCGAACGCGCGTGCGTCCAACGACCGTCGAATATCCATTCCCAACCCCGTTCTCCAACCTGCATGACGAGGCGTCCATTGTGACGCTGGCAGTTGAGGTGGATATAGATAGAATCTGACATTCGATAGCCGCCGTCAGACAGAGAGCGCAGCATGGCGATCCCCGCGACCAATTTTATCCAGTCCCCGTTTACCACCGCGCTGCCCAGCCCGATCGTGTTTCGCAGCGCCAGCCTGCCGGCGGATGCGGTCTACCCGCTGCACCGCCACCCCTGGGGCGAATTCGTCTACTCCTTCAGCGGCGTCATGGAGGTGCGCATCGGCGGGCGCCACTACCTGGCGCCCTCCCAGTACGGCCTGTGGCTGCCGCCGCAGCTCGAGCACCAGGGGTTGAACCGCTATGCCACCTGTCACTGCTCGCTGTATGTCGACACCCCCGACTGCGCCCGCTTTCCGCAGACCCCCTGTGCGCTGTTGCTGAATCCGCTGATCGGCGCGCTGCTGGAGCACCTGCGCCAGCAACCGTTGACCCTGCCCTACCCCGCGGAAACGCAGCGGCTGCTGCAGGTACTGGTCGATCAACTGGCGCAGGCGCCGATCAGCGGCAGTTTCCTGCCCACGTCGCTGGATCCGTTGCTGGGGCCGCTGCTGCGGCAACTGGAGGCCAACCCCGGCGACAACCGCTCGCTGGCCGAGCTGGCCGGCACCATGCACACCAGCGAGCGCACGCTGATGCGGCGCTGCCAGCGCGACCTGGGCATGTCGCTGGCGGACTGGCGCCAGCGGCTGCGTGTCATCCGGGCGATGCCCCGCCTCGAGGCCGGCGAAAAGGTGGAGAGTATCGCACTGGATCTGGGCTACGGCAGCGCCTCGGCGTTCATTGCGATGTTCCGCCGCCTGATGCAGACGACACCGGACGAGTACCGCCGCAGCCGACTCGGCCGCCAGGCGTGATGACGGTTACGCCGCGATATGGCGGTCACGAGTGGATAACGGCCCGCGCCTGCCGGCCGTAACGAAAAATCCCGCCGGAGCATGCTCGGGCGGGATTTTATTGGCAAGCGACTCGACTCAGGCGCTGCCGTTGGCGCTGTCGGCCGGTTCGGCGGTGAGCTCGGGCTCTTCGCCCTCGCCCAGGATCTCGCGTACGATCAGCTCGCTGGCATCGTCGACCTGTTCGCGGTCGACCACGGCGCGCTTCAGCTGCGGATTCGAGGGCATCTCATACATGGTCTTGCGCAACACCGACTCCATGATCGAGCGCAGGCCGCGGGCACCGGTCCCGCGGTCGCAGGCCAGCTCGGCGATGCGACTCAGCGCCTCGTCGGTAAAGCTCAGATCGACCCCCTGGTAGGCGAACAGCTGGCGGTACTGCTTGACCAGCGAGTTACGCGGCTCGGTCAGCACCCGCACCAGCGCCTCGGCATCGAGTTCGTGCAGGAAGGTGATCACCGGGAAGCGGCCGATAAACTCGGGAATCAGGCCGAACCCCTGCAGGTCGTCCGGCTGCAGCGCCGCCAGCAGCTGGTCATGGGTGTGCTGCGGATCTTCGACGAAGGTGGCCTGGAAACCGATACCGGCTTTCTCCGGCTTCAGACGGTGGCGCACATGCTCCTCCAGTCCCGGGAAGGCGCCGCCGACGATGAACAGGATGTTGGCCGTATCGATGATCTCGTCGCCACTCTCATGCCGACGCCCGCCCTTGGGCAGCTTGACCTCGCTGCCTTCGACCATCTTCAGCAGCGCCTGCTGCACCCCCTCGCCGGAGACGTCGCGAGTGGCGGTGGCACCGGCCCCCTTGTTGGCCAGCTTGTCGACCTCGTCGATATAGACGATGCCCCACTGCGCACGCTGGATATCGCCGTCGGCGGCATCGACCAGGCGGCGCAGGATGGTGTCCACATCGTCGCCGACATAACCGGCCTGGGTCAGCGTGGTGGCATCGGCTACCACGAACGGCACGCCGATCACCCGTGCCAGGCTCTTGACCAGCAGCGTCTTACCGGTACCGGAGGGGCCGGCCATCAGCACGTTGGATTTCTCCAGCTCCACCGTCTGGTCCGCCTCATGCAGGCTGCCGTTCTGGCCGATATTGATCAGGCGCTGGTAGTGGTTATAGACCGCCACCGCCAGGATCTCCTTGGCACCGTCCTGACCGATCACGTACTGGTCCAGATGTTCCTTGATCTCCTTCGGTGCCAGCAGGGTCTCGGCCAGCTCGCTGCGCTTGGCACTCTGCCCCCAGCTATTGACCACCTGATGCGCCAGCTCCACGCAGGCAGAGCAGATGTAACCCTCGTTGCCGGAGATCAGCGGCGTTTCGGCCGATTGTTCCACTCCGCAGAAGGAGCATTTGAGCTTCGCGTTCTGGTTCATGCATTCACCACTCGGGCTGGGCTGTTACTAAGAGCGTTCAGACGATTGAGCTGCTCCGCGATCCACTGGCGCTGGAACTGGCTGCGCTGGCGCTGTTCGAGGCTCTGTCGCAGCTTCGGCAGGATCTCCTCCAGCGGGACCTGACGCGGCTCCTCGATCTCGCCGCAGGCGATCAGGTGGAAGCCCAGGGGCGAGCGCACCACCGCGCTGATCTCGCCGCTGCGCAGGCCGAACAGCACCTCCTCCAGCTCCGGATAGAGCTTGCCGCGCTCGACCCGACCGATCAGGCCGCCGTGCATCGCGGTCGGACACTCGGAATGCTTCTGCGCCTGCTCCTCGAAGCGCTCCGGCTTCTTCTGCAGGCGCTGGCGGATCAGCTCGATGCGGCGCAGCGCTTCCTGCTCGCTGTTCTCCTCGTAGGCGTCGTTGACGGTAACCAGGATATGCCGCGCCTCGCGCTTCTCGGTCACCGCGAACCGCTCCGGGTGCAGGTAGTAGAACAGCTCCGCATCGGCATCGGTCACGACGACCTGACCGGCGGTCACGCGCTCCAGCACCGCTTCCACATGCAGCTCGCGGATCAGCCCCTGCTCCAGCAGTTCGGGGCTCAGTTGCGCCTGCGCCAGGGCGTTCAGATACGCCTCGTCGCTATCGAAGCGCTCGCGGATCTCGCTCAGCGCGGCGCGCAGCTGCGACGGCGGCACGACCACCCCCTGGTTTTCATCGGCGTACAGGATCGCCGATTCGATATTCAGCAGGTGCGCTACCCGCGCCGCCGCTTCGCGCTGCTGGGCCTCATCCAGATCGGCCGGCGCGCGGTCATACTGGCTCCAGGCCAGCTTGAACAGCGCGTAGACGGCATAGGCATTGTCGCTGTCAGCCATGACTCTCACCTCCTGCGCTCATCTTCTCGGCCCCGTTATCCGTGCTGTCCTTGACGGCAAACGTCAGCACCCGCTCTGGCACCATCACGCTCTGGCCGTTGATGTAAAGGTTGTAGAAGATCTGCGTGTCATCCTCGTCCCGCAGCACGTTCTCGATCTCGCCCTCATCACCGCACTCGGCGACGGTCTCCCCCTCCATGCGCAGCGCACACAGGGTACGCACCCGATCGCGGAACTCGAACAGGTTCTGGATCCAGGGGTCGGACTGCGGGATCAACTCCTCTTCGCGGCAGCCCACGGTGCTGCCCGCATCCATGAAATGCACGCGGTAGATCAACTGGTCCTGCAGATAGGTGCCCACATCGTAGACGACCCCGGTAGCGCCGCGCCTGATCAGCAGCTCGCCCACCTCCTTGCCCGGGTAGGTGCCGTCGTTGCGTACGTTGCGGATCAAGCGTACTTCGTCGCCGTACTCATACCTCGGTTTCATCGGATCAGGACTCCAGCAGTTGGTCTAGCGGCACGAAAGTGGTCTGGGGTTCATGCATATGGAACACCTTGAACACCTTTTCGGTCAGCGCGTCGGAATCGACGAAGTCCTGGTAGGCACGGGTCAGCAGCGCCTTGTAGGCCGCCTTCAGCGCCTCCTCGTCCTCGGCATCCGGCAGCGAGGCCTTGCCCTGTTCCAGGTAGTCGTGGAAACGCTGCATGATGTGCAGACGGTTGACCATGACGACCTTGGGCTCGAACTCGATCTCGAAGTACTCGAGAAACTCCTCTGCAGCGCTCAGCTCTTCGATATCGTCGAGAAAACTCAAATCGCTCATGACAACTCCTTACGCACTCATGCGCTGTTTCAGTGTGTAGATACCCTGGTGGTTGTAGGCCACCTCGAGCAGCATCGCGACGTTCAGGCGATCCGCCGTGTCCAGCGACTGCACCTTCTCCAGGCGCTCGACGCCGGCGTCGATCTCGCCCAGCCGCAGCAGCAGGTAACCGGCCCCCTTCAGCGCCAGCAGGTAGAAACGCACCATGCTGAACGACTGCAACATGCCGTGGGCCAGGATCTCCAGCGTCATCTGGCGCCAGTGGCCGCGGTAGCCGAACAGGCGGCCGGAATGGGCGATGGCGCATTCGGCGATGCTCAGGGCGTCGGCATAGCGGTGCTGGTAGTAGTAGAAGCGGTACAGCGCGACGTGCACCATCAGGTTGTCCGGCGCCAACGCTTGGGCCTGCTGCAGGAAGGGCTCGGCCCCGCCTTCGCCGTAGGCTTCGGCGGCCTGCTCGAGCAGATCCAGCACCTGCTGCGACGGCGGTGATTCGAAGTAGAGGTCGTTAACATCAAAGTCGTGCAGATCCATCGCGCTAGCCCTCAAGAGAAGTGCTGTTTGCCACCGGCACAGTCTTTCTCGCAGATCTCACTGGCAGGTGAACAGTTGTTATAGAAATTGACCCGGTAGTCCGGCTCGATGCCGCCCTGCTCCTCGAGCCGCGCCTCAAGCTTGTCGATACGCTCCAGCAGGCAGGCGATTGCCCGACCGACCGGATCGGGGATCAGGTGATGGTTCAGATTGATACCGTGCTCGCCGCTGGTGACCGCCTTGTCCGCCACGATGCGCCCCGGGATGCCGACCACCGTGCCGCCATCGGGCACATCCTGCACCACCACCGAGTTGGCGCCGACCCGGGCGTCGTTGCCGATGGTGATCGGCCCGAGCACCTTGGCCCCGGCCCCGACCAGCACCCGGTCGCCCAGCGTCGGATGCCGCTTGCCCTTGTTCCAGCTGGTGCCGCCCAGGGTCACACCGTGATAGAGGGTCACGTCGTCGCCGATCACCGAGGTCTCGCCGATCACGACGCCGGCACCGTGGTCGATGAACAGGCGGGCACCGATCTGAGCGCCGGGATGGATATCGACATTGGTCAACAGTCGCATCAGGTACGCCAGCAGCCGTGCCGCGTAGCGCCACTGTGCCTGCCACAACCGGTGCGACAGACGATGCATCAGCACCGCGTGTACTCCGGGATAGGTGGTCAACACCTCGATCCAGTTGCGTGCCGCCGGGTCGCGTTTGAACACACAGCGGATATCTTCGCGCCAGGCGCTCCACAATCCGCGGCGTTCCTCGCCCTGGGCAGTCGTTGCACTCATCATCTCTCCCCCTGCGCTCTGCCGACCGTTATTTACCCGGGCACCGGGTAACGGGGCGGGCGATCGGTACGCCCCGTCCCAGGATGAATCCGCTCAGCACCAGGTGACGTTTCATCGCCGCTGCATGCTGATCCTCGGCCTGGTGACGCTTGCTCTCTTCTTCGTGACGATCAGTTTCCGGCTTCACAGTGAAGACCTCCCTCTGCGTTGAAGATGTTCAGGTGCAGTTGCAGCAGCTCCGTCGAGGACGGGGTGCGTTTGATTTCGGTAACCAGTTGGCGGATGGCGTCGAGCAGTATCACCGCCTCGTCGCGGTTCAACTGCACCCCCAGCAGTGCATAGGCGTGGATCACCGCGTGGGTACCGGAGTGCTTGCCCAGTACCAGCTCGTGGTGACGCCCGAGCAGCAGCGGATCCAGTCCCTGATAGTTGCGCTGGTCCTTCAGCAACCCGTCGGTGTGAATGCCCGCTTCGTGGGTGAACACATGGCTGCCGACCACGCTCTTCTGGCAGTGCACGGCACGGCCGGAGGCGCGCTCCACCAGTGCCGACAGCGCCGGCAGCTGGGCGATGTCGACCCCGGAATCGATGCCGTAGAGCTGTTTGAGACCGACCACGGACTCCTCCAGCGCGGCATTGCCGGCGCGCTCGCCAAGACCGTTGACGGTGGTATTGATATGACTGGCGCCGCCGACGACCGCCGCCAGGGTGTTGGCCGTGGCCAGACCGAGGTCGTCATGGGCGTGCATCTCGATTTCAAGATCGGTGTAACTGCGCAACGCCTGCATGCGTGCCAGCACGGTGAAGGGTTCGAGCAGGCCGAGGGTGTCGGCATAACGGATACGGCGGGCACCGGCCCGGGCCGCCATGTCGATCATCTGGCGCAGGAAATCGGGATCGGCACGCGAGGCATCTTCGCAACCGAGGCAGACCTCGAAGCCCAGGTCCAGCGCCTTGCGCACCTGGCGGTCGATCTGCGCCAGCACCCAGCCGCGATCATGGCCCAGCTTGTGGCGGATCTGCTGGTCCGACGCGGCGATCGACAGGTCGACCAGCTTGACGCCGGTATCGACGGCGCTGAACAGGTCGTTGTCGCACATCCGGCACCAGCCCATCAGCGCGATGCCCAGCCCCTGTCCGGCGATGGCCCGCATCACGTCGCGCTCCGCCTCACCCATGGCAGGGATACCGATCTCCAGCTCCGCCACGCCCGCCTGCGCCAACGCCGTGGCGATGGCAACCTTCTCGTCGGCGTTGAATGCCACCCCGGCGGTCTGTTCACCGTCGCGAAGTGTGGTGTCGTTGATCACGACCTGGCGTTGCTTAGCGGTCATCGAGCATCCCTCTATAACCTGAATAGGTTCTCGGGAGGGCTGCTGCAAACTGCATTCCACGAATTAAATCATAGGTATTTCAA
>QKGH01000326.1 GCA_003250495.1 Marinobacterium sp. | reverse complement strand
GGCCGGCACATAACTGCCGATATGGGCGAGCAGCGTGATCAGCGCGGCCTGGCGCATGTAGGTCGACTTACCCCCCATGTTGGGGCCGGTGATCACCAGCATGCGCCGCTGCGGGTCCAGCGCCAGGTCGTTGGCGACGAACGGTGTGTCGAGCACCGCCTCGACCACCGGGTGACGTCCCCCCTGAATCTGCAGGCAGGGTTCGTCGACTAGGCTCGGGGCGCTGTAGTCGAGGGTTTCGGCGCGCTCCGCCAGGTTCTGCAGCTCCAGTTCCGCCAGCGCCTGGGCGCAATCCTGTAGCGGCGGCAATTCGGCGGCCAGGGTTTCCAGCAGTTCGTCGTACAGCTGTTTCTCCCGCGCCAGGGCGCGTCCCTTGGCGCTCAGCGCCTTGTCCTCGAAGCTCTTCAGCTCCGGGGTGATATAGCGTTCGGCGTTCTTCAACGTCTGCCGGCGCTGATACTCGGCCGGCATGTCGACCGCCTGGGCCTTGGTGACCTCGATGTAGTAGCCGTGGACGCGGTTATAGCCCACCTTTAGTGTGGTGATGCCGGTGCGCTGGCGCTCGCGTGCTTCCAGCTGCAACAGATAGTCGCCGGCGTTTTCGCTGATGCCGCGCAGCTCGTCGAGCTCGGCGTCGTAGCCTTCGGCGATGACGCCGCCGTCGCGGATCAGTACCGGCGGCGCTTCGATGATCGCGCGCTGCAGCAGCTCGGCCAGGACGGGAAACTCGGCGATCAGTACGCCCAGCTGGACGATACGGGGCGCATCGCTGCCGCCCAGTTGCTGCTGCAGCTCCGGCAGTATGCGCAGGGCGTTTTTCAGGCGTTCCAGGTCGCGCGGGCGGGCGGAGCGCAGGGCGATGCGCGCCAGGATACGCTCCATGTCACCGATGCTGCGCAGGCTGTCGGCCAGCGCTTCGAAACGGTACTGATCGCACAGCCAGCGGATCGCGTCCTGCCGGGCCAGCAGGGTGTCGCGCTGGCGCAGCGGACGGTGCAGCCAGCGCCGTAGCAAACGTCCCCCCATCGGGGTGCGGGTCTGGTCCAGCACCGCGGCCAGGGTGTTATCGCGCCCGCCGCCGAGGTTCATATCCAGCTCCAGGTTGCGTCGGGTGGCGGCATCGAGCAGCACCGCCTCGTCGCGCTGCTCGATCTGGATGCGGCGGATATGGGGCAACTGGCCACGCTGGGTGTCCTTGGCATACTGCAGCAGACAACCGGCGGCGTTGATCGCCAGCGGCAGGTGTTCGACGCCGAAGCCGGACAGGTCCTGGGTGTTGAACTGCTGGCATAGCTGGCGTACCGCCGTGTCGTGTTCGAAATGCCAGGGGGCGAGAGCCCTTAATCCCTTGCGCCCGGTCAGCAGCTCCTCCAGGCCGGCATGTTCCGGATAGAGCAGTTCGGCGGGCTGCAGGCGGGCGAGCTCGGCGCGCAGCGCCTCCTCGGAGTCCAGCTCCAGCAGACTGAAACGGCCGGAGCTGATGTCGACCAGCGCCAGGCCGAAGCGCCCGCTGTTGCCGTCGAGGGCGGCCAGCAGGTTATCGCGGGTTTCGTCGAGCAGGGCCTCGTCGCTGAGGGTGCCCGGTGTGACGATCCGTACCACCTGGCGCTCGACCGGGCCTTTGCTGGTAGCGGGATCGCCGATCTGCTCGCAGATCACCACCGATTCGCCGGCACGTACTATCTTTGCGATGTAACCTTCGGCCGCGTGGTAGGGGATGCCCGCCATCGGGATTGGATCGCCGGCGGATTTACCGCGCGCGGTCAACGAGATGTCGAGCAGCTTGGCGGCGCGTTTCGCATCGTCGTAAAACAGCTCGTAGAAGTCGCCCATGCGGTAGAACAGCAGTTGTTCCGGATGCTGCGCCTTGATCTTCAGGTATTGCTGCATCATCGGGGTATGGTTGGCGAGCGAATTGTGCTGGTCGGCGGTCATGAGCGTGGCTGTTCTATCTGCTTGGTCGGGATGCTTATGCTGGCGGCGGACTCGTGCCGGCCAGGTTGCGAAGAGCCAACATTCTACGCGAAGATCGCGGGGCTGCGAACGCCAAGGTGAACCTAGGTGCGTCAAGGTGCGCTAAGGTGAAAGTCGCGCAGAAAGTAGCGCAAAAAGTAGCGCAAAAAGTAGTGCGGGAGCTTGGAAAGCCGGTTAGGGACAGGGGGGAGCCGATGGGCGAGAGGCATTTGGAACAACTGGCCGTGCGGGTGGGGCGTGAGTTACTGCAGCGGCAGCGGGTGATGGTGACGGCGGAATCCTGTACCGGGGGCTGGGTGGCCCAGGCGGTCACTGCGATCGCCGGCAGTTCGGCCTGGTTCGATTGCGGTTTCGTCACCTATTCCAATGCCGCCAAACAGCGG
>QKGH01000410.1 GCA_003250495.1 Marinobacterium sp. | reverse complement strand
CCCATCGCCACGGCGCTGCCGGAGGAGGAGCCGCCGGAGATGTGCTCGGGATTGTACGGGTTGCGCACGCCGACCCGCTCGCCGGTGTTGAAGCTGGGGTTATAACCGGTGGCGCCGAACGCCAGTTCGTGCATCTGGGTCTTGCCCATCAGGATCGCACCGGCGTCGCGTAGCTGGCGTACCACCGGCGCATCCTCGGCCGGGATGAAGTCGGCCAGGCCGGGGCAGCCCGCCGTTGCCGGCATACCGCCGACGTGGATGTTGTCCTTGACCACCAGCGGGATGCCGGCCAGCGGTCCCAGCGCTTCGCCGGCAGCACGTGCGGCATCGACCGGCGGCATCGACCGCGTCGGCGGCCTGCAACGCACCCTCACGGTCGAGAGTGACGAAGGCGTTCAGGTAGGCGGCGCTGTCGGCCCGGGCCAGGAAGCTCTCCACCAACTGGCGCGCGCTGATGGTACCGGACTGCAGTGCGGCGACGGCGCTGCTGATGGTCAGCCCGGTCAGCTCCGGGGTCGCGATTGAAGCGGATGTCGTCATGCTTATCTCCTTGGTTGCGGACGCTCAGTGGCTGAACGCCGCATCCTTGAACTGTTCCGGTGACGGGAACGCCTGTTTGCTATGGCTCAGCCCCAGGTCGAGGAACAGCTCACACAGTTTGTAGGTCACCAGCCCCGGATTGATCACCGGGACCGGCAGGTGCTCGGCCAGATAGGCGTGGGACTGGTGCATGGTGGTGGAGCCAAGTACCAGCACATCGGCGCCATCCTGCTCGATCGCCTGTTGCGCGGTTTCGAGCAGCTGGGCGAAGATGGTGTCCTCCTTGCCGGCCAGCAGCGCTGCCGCGTCGGGACGCACGCCGATGGAACGGATCGAGGCCAGCCGTGACTCCAGGCCGTACTCCTTCAGCGTCTTGCGATAGAGCGGGTACCAGCGCGGCCACATGGTCAGCACGCTGAAGCGCTGGCCGAGCATGCAGGCGAGATGGAAGGAGCTTTGCCCCGGTGCCAGCACCGGGATCGACAGCCGCGAGCGCAGGGCGCTGAGCCCGGAGTCGCTGACGGTGTTGATGCAGACCGCATCGAACCCCTCCTCCTCGGCGCGCATGCCGGCCTCGATCACCGCCAGCTCCATCACCGCCATGTCGTAGTAGCTGTCGGCCAGCGTCATCTGCTGGCCGGCACCTACGAAGCAGATTTCGATATCCGGGCGTACGATCTCCGGCGGCAGCTGCGACTCGACCATCGGTCGGGTCGCGTCGCTCATCGGCACCGGAAAGATCATCTTGATCCGTTTAGCCATGGTGCAACTGTCTCCTCAGAGGCCCATCTCTGCGCGCTTGCGGGTCAGGGTATCGATCAGGATGTACATGATCTTCTGGGCGCAGGGGATCAGGTCCGGGATGTAGGTGGCGCCCATGCCGCCGAGCCCTTCGGCTACCGGCAGCGGCGATCCCTCCGCCGGCCAGGGCCAGCCGATACGTGCCGTCGGCACGCCGTAGCGGCGCAGCGCGGTACCGTCGGTCTGGCCGCCGAGCAGATCCGGCATGCCGTGCGGACGCTGCTCGATATGCTCCCAGCCGCGCTTGGCGGACTGGATGATCCAGTTCTGCGGGTCGGTGGTGCCGCCCGGCGCCGAGCCGTACATCTCCCAGTCCAGCTCCAGCTCCGGATGGGCCGCGCTCAGTTCGGCGACGAACTCGGCGAACTGCGCCTTGACCGCGGCCGGGGAGGTGCGCGGGTTGATGCGCACGTCGAAGAAGATCTCGCATACCGCGGAGGGGAAGGCCGGGCGTTCCGGGTTACCGGAACGGATGCCGGAGATCCAGCCGTGCGGCTTGATCACGCCGGAGGTGTTGCGCTCGGCGTAGTCGAGAATCCACTTGTTGAGTTCTTCGATGACGGTGGCGGCGGGCACGATAGAGCTGCGGAATCCCGGGGTGTCGTGGGGCACACCGGCGTAACCGAGGGTGCCGTGCACGCGCAGTTTGAACCAGCCCATGCCGGGCTCTTCGTGGTAGACCCAGTTCCACGGCTTCATCACCACGGCGAAGTCGGCGGCGGCACCGCGGTTGAGCAGGTGCAGCACGCCGTTGGACATGCCGGCGTGCTGACGCGCGGAGATATCCACCGGCATGCCGCCGTCGGCCATCCCGACCAGCAGGTCGCCGACCAACGGTACCTCGGCCTCGATCAGCGCGGTGGCGATCTCGGTCAGCGTGGCAACCATCGCTTTCGGGTTGGAAGCGCCGAGGCCATAGACCCAGTCGTCGACCATCTGCGCGTAGGGCTGCATATCGGCCTGTTCCGCTTCGCCGGTCAGTACCTTCTCGGCCTCGTCACGCTCCAGATGGGTGTCGATCGGCGCATACAGCATCACCGTGGCACCGCCGCCGCTGCCGCGCAGTTCGGCCAGGACGTTGCCGGTGATGTCGCTCATCGGCTGGTAGCGGGCCTTCAGCCCGGCTTTGTTCAGCTGCGCCACCATGAACTCGCTGGCGGCACGGGCGGCCCCGGTGGGGCTGTGGATATCGGTGATCGAGAACAGCAACTGCTGCAGACGCTGTGGGTCGATCTTGGCGCAGGCAGCTTCATACCACTGCTGTTGTTGTGCGGAAAACGGGAGTTGGGTAGTCGGTTCCATAGAGATTGTCCTCAATTACTGGCAACGAACTGTTCAGCGAAGATCTGCTCGGGTTTCATGCCCAGCTCGAGCAGGCGTGTGGTGGCGGCATCGATCATCCCCTGCGGGCCGCACAGGTAGGCAACGCTGTCGGGGCGTACATCCTCGGCCCGCAGGGCGGCCACGGGGTTGCCGGCGAACATCCCCTCTGGGGTGTCATGGCTGACGCAGATGCGCGCCTCCAGCGTCGGCAGCCAGTGTTGGCGCAGCTCGATATCCTCCAGGCCGAACAGATCCTCCGCGCGGCTGCAGCCGAAGTTCAGCAACATCGGCGGTTTGCTGCCGCTGCGCTGTTTCAGGCTGTCGATCATCGACAGGATCGGGGCCAGACCGGTGCCGCCGGCGATGAATATATGCGGTGCCTTGCGCGTCTCTTCGCGCAGGAAGAAGGCGCCGTAGGGGCCGCTCAGCTTCAGCACCTGATCCACCTCGGCCTGCTGCTGCAGGAACTCCGACATGACGCCGTCGGGCTGCAGGCGGATCATCAACTCCAGCTTCGGTAACTGGACGCTGGTGCTGTAGGGGGAGTAGCTGCGCAACACGCCCTTGCCCGGCACCTCGATCTGCACGAACTGGCCGGGCAGGAACTCCAGCCAGTCGCCCTCCGCCAGCTCCAGGGTCAGGCGTATCACGTTGCCGCCGATATTCTCGATACTGTCGATGAAGGCGTTCACTTCGCTGGCACTGGTGGCGCCGACGCTGCTGCTGTAGTCCAGCTCGAAGCTGCAGTCCGACTCCGCCTGACACAGGCACAGCAGGCGCTTGCCGGCGTCATATTCACTGCTCAGCAGGGTGGAGCTGGCACCGGACCGGGTCACCGCTTCGCCCGCGGTGAGCTGCGCCATGCAGCAGGAGCAGGAGCCGGAGCGGTCGGCGGCCAGGGCAGCGTCGAGGAGGGTCTCCCCGGCGGCCACATCGAGCTCCTGGCTGACGCCGTCGCTGTAGTTGAATTTGACGTGGTAAGAGCTGGTTTCCATAAACTGATTTCCGCTTGCAGATAACACCCGGAACGCCTGCGCTTGAGCGGCGGAGCAGCGGTTGCTGTCCGCCGCCGGCCGGCGGCGGGTTCCCGGTGGAGGTCGGGAGTTAGGGTTCAGTCTTCATCCTAGGGGGCCACCCGGGGGGCGGCGCTCCGGCGGGTTACGGGCTTATCCCATTAGTGCAACAAGTTGCAGTGCAGGCTTGGGGCGCGCTCAGGAGGCCGCCGGCGCCAGCCGGGCGTAACGGCTGGCGTGGAACAGCAAAGGCGCCTGCTCCTGTGTAGCGCGGTCGATCTGCACGACCCGGCCGACCAGGATCAGGTGGTCGCCGCCCTCGTAGCGATGCTCGGTACGGCACTGGAAGCGGGTCAGGCAGTCTGGTAGCAGCGGCAGGTCGTCGAGACCCTGCTCCAGCGCCAGATCGGCGAACTTCTCCGTGGCCGGCTTGGCGAAGCGGTTGGAGAGCGCCTCCTGGTGCGCGCCGAGGATATGCACGGCGAAGGCGTCGGCGGCGGCGAAGGCCGGGAAACTCAGCGCCGAGCGCGCGATGCTCCACAGTACCAGCGGCGGCTCCAGTGACACGGTGTTGAAGCTGCTGGCGGTGACACCCACCGCTGCACCCGCGGCGTCACGGGTAGTGACGACGGTGATGCCGGTGGCGAACTGCGCCAGCGCCTGGCGCAGTTCCTGGGGGTCTATTTTGCTCATAGGGTTTTCTCTCTGGGGCAGCGCCGGGCTCTTAGGCTGAGCCCGGAGGTGCCGGCGTTAGAACGACACGCCGTAGCTGAAGGAGAGCCAGTGCTGGCCCATGTAGGGGTCGGTGATCCCGTCCGGACCCAGGCCATCGCCATCGACCTGATCCTTGAACGAGCGCGCGTAGGCGAAGGAGAGTTCACCCTCGTTGGCCAGCTTCCAGGTCGCGCCCAGGGTCACGTGCTTGTGGTTGGCCGCCGGGGCCAGGATGCCCAGGTAGGTATCGCGGCTGTCGAGCAGCTGGTTGGCGTCGTTGTAGCCGGCGCGCAGGGTCAGGCGGTCGTTGACGTCGTAGGCGGCACCGATACGCCAGACGGTCTGGTCGTTCCAGCCGAAGCCGGCGCCGTCGTCGCTGCCGATGGCGCCGCTGGCGCGGGTAACGCCGGGGTTACCGAAGGCGGCGACGTCGCTCCAGTAGATGCGCTCTACGTCCAGCCCCAGGGTCCAGGGGCCCTTCCGGTAGCCGATACCGACCGCCCAGGTGGCGGGCAGGTCCATGTCGCCCTGCTCGGCCAACAGCCCGGCGAATTTGTCCATCTCCTGCATGTAGCCGCGGGTGGTGTAGGCGGCGCCGACGCTGATCTCTGGCGTCAGCTGGCCCAACCAGCCCAGACGCAGGCCGGCGCCGAAGGCGGTGTCGCGGCCGTCTGGCAGGCCGATACTGTCGGTGCCGTCGATCTCCAGGATCTGGTAGATCCCGAGCAGGCCGATACCGACCTGATGCTTGTCATTCAACTGGTAGGCGTAGCTCAGCGTCGCCACCATCTGCTGGAACGCCGAGCCCGGGTCCTGCAGCCCGCCGGCATTGGCACTGTTGCTGTAATCGGTGCCGACGCCGTTACCGACCACGGAGAGACCCACCACGCTGCGGTCATCGAGGCGGTAGTTCAGCCCCAGCTGCGGGATGATGTAGAGGCTGGTATCGGCACTGCCATCCAGGTTCTCGTCGGCGAAGTCGACGCCGTTATCGGCCAGCAGGAAGGCGATGCCGGCATCGACGCGGGTATCCAGGCTGGCCATGCCGGCCGGGTTGGAGGCACCGACCAGCGAATCCTGCGGCAGCGCCATCACTACGCCGCCCATCCCTTCCGATTTGACCCCGTAACCGTGCGGCATGGTGCCCTGGGTGGCCCAGACGCAGTGGGCCTGGCTCGCTAACAACAGGGCCAGCGGCAGTTTTACCGGCGCGCGGGTCAGGCCCGCCTTCAGGGCGGAGAGCGCGTTCGTTGTCTTCGTCACACTGTTCATCTGCACACCTCGACTCGGGCCTTAGTTGAAGGACTGGATAAAACGGGCGGCTTCCGCTTCGTCGTAGTACCAGGGCACCAGGCCCTTGGGATCGTCGAAGGCGTTGGCGACGCGGGCGGCCAGGGCCGGGTTCTCGGCGCAGCCACCGAACACCTGCAGCATCGATGGCAGCGGCGGCATCAGGTGGCTGTTGGTGAACTTGACCACCCACTGGGCGTAGTCCCAGTAGGTTTCGAAGGTCTGGTGCTTCCAGGCGTCGTCGAAGGCGGCTTCGCCCTGGGCCAGGATCGAATCCATGTAGACCTTGGCGCACTTGGCGGCGTTGTTGGAGCCCTGGCCGGTGACCGGGTCGTTCAGCACCAGCACGTCGGCCATACCGAGCACGGTGGCGCCGGAGGGCAGGGTGCCGATCGGTTTGCGCACGAAGATCGGTACGCGACCGACCAGGGTGCCCAGGTCGTCGGTCAGGGTCAGGTTTTCGCAGCGCTCCTTCTCCCAGGGGAAGTAGGTGGCGATCAGCTCCTGGGCCAGGGCCAGGTGATCTTCCGGGGTGTTGACCTCGTGCCAGCGGTCCATTGGGCCGCCCGGTACCGCTTCCAGATTGATGATGTCGGCCGGGCCGGACAGGGTCAGGCAGGGGAAGTTGACGTATTCGCCGATACCCGGGTTGAGGCTGATGTTGAGGGCGCTGTAGTCCTCGCGGGGTTTCATGCCGTGCACGTAGCTCAGCGAGATGCAGCGCTGCGGCTGGTCGAATACACAGCGGCTGTCGTCGCGCTCGAACAGCTTGCCGATCTCGCCCTTGCCGGTGGCGACGATCACCAGATCGGAGTCGGCGGCGAACTGCTCCAGCGCATCGATATCGGCGTCGAGCAGCAGCAGCTTGCCGCCGCGCTTCTCGAACTCCTCCATCCAGCGCGGCATCTTGATGCGCTGGTCGATGGACTGGCCCGGTGCGGTCATCTTGGCGCGCCAGTCCACCATCAGCATGTCACCCTGGCCGGCGCGGATATGCACGCCATCGGTAGGCGGGGCGGTCTCGTCCCAGAACGCGATACCCAGTTCGCGCTCCAGCGACAGCGCCATGTTGTACATCGACTGGCTGGAGGTGACCCGGCCCGCCGCCATCTCAGCACCGGTGCGGTTGCTGACGATGGTGACGTCATAACCCTGGTCGACCAGACCGATTCCCAGTTGCAGCCCGGCTTGGCCGGCGCCGACTATCGTGATTTTTCGCATGGTTTCCTCGTCATAGCTTGATTCAGATCAATGAATTCAATCTAGGGAACGAGGCGCTCGGTCACTATGCGGGAACTGCGAGGGGTATGCAGTCTGTGCAGGTCAGCGTATCGCTGGGGGACTCGCCAAAGCGTTTGCGGTATTCGGTAGCGAAGCGGCCGAGCTGGAAGAAGCCCCAGGCGGTGGCGATCTCGGTGACGCTCTGCGGCTGCTCCGGGTTCAGCAGCGCCTGGCGTACGCGCTGCAGCTTCAGTTCCAGCAGGTAGCGTTTGGGGCTGGTATCCAGATACTGCTGGAAGCCGGCATACAGCGAGCGCGCGCTGACCCCGGCGTACTGCGCCAGCTCGGTCATGGTCCAGGGCTGGTCGGCGTGATGGTGCAGGAACTCGACGGCGCGTTTGACGTGATGCGGCAACACCTGTTGCGAGGGTTTGCTCAGCGCGCTGTCGCGGTGGTGCCAGCTCAGCAGCGAGGTCATCATCGTCTGCTCGAACTGCTGCGCCACCAGCGGTTGCGAGAACAGGTGCGGGGCCTGGCGCAGCTGGGTGAACAGGTACAGGGCCTGGTTGCGCCAGGCCAGTCCCTGGGCCGAGGAGAGGTTCAGGTCCTGCTCGAAACGCAGCGTCTGCGGTGCCCGCTCCAGGTCGAACAGGGCGCAGGCCTGCTGCTCCAGCGCCGCGCGTTCGATACGGATCGCCAGCTTCTGGCAATCCTCGCTCCAGTTCATCTCCAGCGCCGCGCCGGGGCCGTGCACGCTGCCCAGCGCACGGGAGCAGAGCAGGTTGCGGTTCTGGCACTGCAGGCGGTCGTAGCCGCTCAGCGGAATCTGGATCAGGTAGAACTCGCCGAGACCGAAGGGTTTGACGTTCACCTCGGCGCCGTACTGCATCAGGCTCAGGCTGAGCTGTCCCAGGGTCTGGTAGAGATGGCCATAATCCAGTTGCGCGTCGGCGCGCGCCAGGCTCAGGCGGTGATCGCAGAACACGTCGGCGACCAGCTGGCGGGTCTCGTCGAGATCGTGGGAGCCGAAGGTCCGGTAGACCCCGGGCCCGCGTACAGTGGAGGGCGATGCCATGATTGCCACCTCGGTTCTATCTTGCTGCCGGTCCTTAATGTCTGGGCGGGGCGGCGCTGTCGTCCGGTAGGCGCGCCGGCGGTCGAATTATAGAGTCGTGTTATCCCGACACTTAACTCGATGCTAGGGGGATGCCCAGGCGTCGGCACTCCGATAACCGCAGCCGCTATCCCAAAAGTGCATCCCAATGCTGCAAACAAGCGGGTCACCTACAGCATACTGCAGGCGACCTGCCGCGGCAGCTGGTGCAAGGCCCTGATCAGGCGTTGGTGGGTGCGCACTGCGGATGGCGCTGGTGCCAGTCGGTGACGCTCTGCAGTGCCATCCCGGCGCGGGCCAGCAACACCTCCTGCTGCTTGCCGGCGATGAACTGGCAGCCGATCGGCAGCCCCTGTTCGGTGAAGCCGCAGGGCAGGCTGATCGCCGGATGGCCGCTGACGTTGAACGGCGAGGTGTACTGGATCAACTGGCGGTTGGCCTCCGGGTCCTGGGCCAGGGCGCCGAGCTGCGCGTAGGTCGGCGCGGCCACTGGCTGCACCGGCGCCAGCAGCAGATCGATGCGGTCCAGCAGCGTGTCCATGGCGCCGCTGAACGCCATCGCGTCGAGCAGGATCTGCTGGTACTCCACGCCGCTCATCGCCAGACCGCCGTCGATCAGCCGGCTCAGCGCCGGGCCGTATTCGGCGGCACGTGCGGGGTAGGTCGCGGCATGGGCGAGGGCGGTCTGCACACCGCAGTGGCGCTCCCAGGCGGCACTGACGGCGCGGGTGTCCGGTACCGTGACCGGGCACAGGGTGCCGCCGAGTGATTCGACCAGCTCCATCACCTGCTGCAGCGCGCGCTGGATCACCGGATCGACGTCGGCACTGAGCCAGTGCTCGTCGATGCCGATACTGAGATCGCGGAACGACAGCTCGATCTCCGGGATCTCCAGGCAGGCGGAGGATAGCGAGGTGGGATCGCGCGGATCGTGACCGGCGATGGCGGACAGCAGTAGCATCGCGTCGCGGGCACTGCGGGCGATCGGGCCGACATGGTCGAGGCTGGCGGCCAGCTCGCAGATGCCGTAGCGGCTGACCCGGCCCCAGGTCGGCTTGATCCCGGTCAGACCGTTGGCGGCGCAGGGAAAACGGATCGAACCGCCGCTGTCGGTGCCGATGGCGGCATAGCACAGCCCCGCCGCTGTGGCGACGCCGCTGCCGCTGGAGGAGGCGCCGCACCAGTGGTCGGCGTGCCAGGGGTTCAGCGGCGCGGCGAACTCGGGGTGGTGGATGGCGAAGGCGCCTTCGGTCATCTGCAGCTTGCCGAGGAACACGCTGCCGGCTTCGCGCAGTCGCGTGACCAGGGTCGCATCTTCGGTCGGCACCCGGTTGCGGTGGATCGCCATGCCGGCGGCGGTGGGGATGCCGGCGGTCATCACCAGATCCTTCAGGCCGATCGGGATCCCTTGCAGCGGACTGCGATAGAAGCCCTGCTGCAGCTCGCGTTCGGCTTTTTTCGCCTGTTCCAGCGCCAGTTCGGCGGTGACGCAGGCATAGCTGTGCAGCGCCGGATCGAGACGTTCGATACGGTCCAGCTGCGCCAGTGTCACCTCGACCGGCGACAGCTTGCCGCTGCGCAGCAGGCGCGACAGTTCATGCAGTTCCAGAAAGTGCAGCTCGGCGGGGGCGGTCATGGGGGCGTTATCCTTCGATGAAACTGAGAGCCAGGGCGTTGAACTCGTCCGGGCATTCGGTCTGCAGATGGTGCGCGGCGTTGCCGAACACGTGCAGGCGGGCGTTGGCGAACTGGTTCAACATCAGCATCGGCACATCGATGCCGCCAAACCAGTCGTGCAGACCCCAGGCCACCAGCGTCGGTGCCTGTACCTGCGGGAACAGCGGCACCAGGTTCTCCCACTCACCGAAGGCGCCGGGGATGGACAGCAGCTGGATAAACTCGGGGTTGTTGCTGGCCTCGTAGCGCTGGCGCAGGTTCTCCTCGTCGAGGACGTTGTCGTCGAGCAGTTCGTACTTGCACAGCAGCGCGCGCATCTTCTCCAGGCTCGGGCCGCCGTCGGCGATGAAGTAGTCGCCCATCAGCGTGGACGCGTGTTTGCTGAACAGCGGCAGCGGCTGCATGATCCCCTTCGCGACCGGCTGCGAGCCGATCAGCAGCAGGCGTGCAACCCGCTGCGGGTGCTCGGCGGCGAAACGGATGGCGACACAACCGCCGAACGACTGGTTCACCAGGTGGGCCTTTTCGATCCCCAGCGCATCCATGAAGCCGAGCAGTTTCTGTGCATGCCAGGAGAACACCGGCCCCTCGACCGGCACCATGGCGGAGCCGCCGAACTGCGGAAAATCGAGGAAGTAGCAGTCATGGCCGGCGCTGAAGGCGGCGGCACTGAGGCGGAAGTTGCTCCAGGCGTTGCTGCCGGGGCCGCCGCCGTGGGTGAAGATCACCGGGGTGGCACTGCTGTCGCCGGCAAGGAAGCGGTAGTGCAGGCTGATACCGTCGACGCTGACGAAATGGCTGTCGGGCAGGTCGCCTGCGGTAAGGTCATGGGCTGTGTTGTGGACTGGCATAGGGTACTCCAAAACAGAAAAGGGCCGGCGTTGGCCGGCCCTCGCAGTGCATCACTCTTCGACGATCTTGATCACCTTGTACTGCGGGCCTATCCCATCGGCGGTGCGCTTGAAGCGCAGCGAGGTATCCTTGACCGCACCGTCCACGCCGCGGCCGGGTTTGGCGATACCGCGGTTCCAGCGTGACGACAGCTTGCGCCAGGTGATCGGCGAGATGTCGGTGGCTACCAGCTGTTCGTCATCCCAGCCGGAGCCGTCGGCGTAGAAGTTCTGCATCGCTTCGCGGGCGTAGATGTCGCAGTCGTTGAAGCCGTGCAGCGCCAGCGGTTTGTAGACGCGGTCGAAGCGGTACTTGTGCTTCTCCAGCTCTTCCGGGGTGTTGCAGACGCGCACGATCACTTCCCAGTACTCATGCACATCGTCGGTGACCGGGACGTACCATTCGTACTGCACCATGTGCTCGCCGGGCCAGTTTTCCACCATCAGCACGCCGGGCAGGACCACGGAGGTACGGTAGAAACGGCCGTTGACGCCGTCGACCTTCAGCCCCAGCTCCTCGTTCTCCAGCACCGGCTGCCACTTGTCGGTGAACAGCCACTGCATCATCCCTTTCGGCCCCTTTTCATCTTCGACGACGGTGATGCAATCGTCGCTGGCCGGCAGGATACCGAGCGGCAGGACCCACTCGTTGACGTGGACGATGGAGTTGTCCTTGTGTACCAGGATGTGGGCGTTGTCGAAGCCGTTTTCACAGGCGATACGCCAGTTGCCGTAACCGGTACGGTGCATCCCCAGGGCGATGGCGTTTTCGTCGAGCAGGCTCGGCGAAGCGGGCCACAGCGGGTGCGGGAAGCGTTCGCTGTTCTCCGGGAAACGGAACGGCAGGTCGTCGGCCAGCGGCGGTACTTCGTCCAGCGGGAAGTCGTCTTCGCGCACGAAGACGAAGATCATGCCGGCGACTTCTTGTACCGGGTAGGAGGTGATGCCGGTGGTGCCGATCAGCTTATCGTCCGGGTTGGCGACGATGGTGGACAGGTTGCCGTCCTCCAGATCGAAGGTGAAACCGTGGTACCAGCAGGAGATGGTCTTCTTGTTGAAGCACATCGGCTTCTCGGACAGACGCACGCCGCGGTGCAGACACTGGTCTTTCAGCGCGTAGATCTTGCCGTCGACACGGCGCAGCGCGATCGGGATACCGCAGATCTGGATACCCTCGACTTCGTCCTCCTTCAGTTCTTCGGAGAACAGCGCCGGGTACCAGTGGTTGATGAAGCCCCAGGCGGCGTCCTTGTAGGGCTGATACTGGCTCTGGGTTTTGGCGTTGTTGACGCGTTCGTCGCTGATGCCGGTCTTGACCTGACGACGGCGGATGATCGGTTGGTCGGACATTGGTGAAGCTCCCTAGTCTGTCAGTGAAGGTGCGCTGCTGTGCTGCAGGCATGTCTGACATCCTAGGGAGGGGCGCCGCCCCCGGCGCTCCGCTGACGGCAGCGTTTGTCCCGTCAGCGCAATTAAATGGCGACCGTTATCGGGTCAGCGTGGTGGACGGGGATTCGCCGAAACGCTTCTTGTAGTCGGTGGTGAAGTGGCCCAGATGGTTGAAGCCCCAGCGCAGGGCCGTGCAGGTCACGGTGGTTTCCGCGGTGTTGCTCAGCTTCAGCTCGTCATGCACCCGGCGCAGCCGCACCTCCTTCAGGTACTGGATCGGCGAGGTGTTGCGGTAGCGGCGGAAACCGCTGAACAGCGAGCGGCTGCTGACGCCGGAGTACTCCGCCAGGTCGACGATGGTGAGCGGTTCGTGGGCGTGTTCCTCGATATAGCGCTCCACCTTGCGCACGAAGGCGGGGGCGATGGAGCGGTCGTCGGCGTTCAGTTCGGCGCTGTAGTTACTGGGCTGGCAGGCCAGTACCATGGCGATCAGCGACTGCTCCAGCTGCGCTTTCAGCATCGGGTTCAGCGGCTCGTCGTCGCTGGACAGGGTGTCGTAGAGCCAGCTCACCATGCGCATCCAGCGCTGTCCCTGCGGCGTGCTCAGGTCCATGCTCGGGTTGAACTCGATCGCCTGGCGCAGGCCGTGGCCGAGATGCTGCTGGCAGTGGTGTTCGAGCAGGTTGCGGTCGATACGGATGATCAGCTTCTCGGTGCCGCTGGTGTGGTGGATGCGCACCGGTTCGTGGGCGTTGATGATGCTGGCGCGGCTGGGGGTCGAGCAGATCTCCTGCTTGCCCAGCTGCAGGTTTTCGTGGCCGCTGACCGGCATCTGGATCAGCAGGAAGGAGTCCAGCTTGCCGGGATCGATCAGGATATCGCCGCCGTAGCTCATGCGGCCGATGCCGACGCCGCCGAGACGACGGTAGTACATGTAGGCGTCGAGCCGGTCCTGGTGACCGAGGAAGCGCAGCCGGTTTTCGCAGAACACGCGGGTACCCCAGTTGCGGGCCTCCTCGACATCGTGGGTGCGAAAGGTTTCGAACTGTGACAGGACCTGATGCGCCGAGATCGGCGCCGGAAATTGAAGTTGTTCCACGACTGGTTCCTCTCGGCTTAGCGATGTTGGGTACAGTTGGCTACGGCTGTCTCTGGCGGGAACCCGAGCCGTTCTCCGCGGGCAGCTTTCTTTCTGGGGTAAACGGCGTCCTCCGTGCGAGGTTGTTGGTGGGGCTGAGCCCTTTGTTATCTGCACCGCCGCAGTGCGTGTCGATGTATCCTGGTGCGTATTGCTGTGGTTATTTCAGGCTTACATCAGCAAGTGCTGATTTATTAACCATCAATGCACCTGCCTCTAGGATCACAGCAATAACTATGCCTGCTATCGGAGTCGGTTTTGCCGAGAGGCGGGCCGGGGAGTGAACCCGGCCCGGGGGAGAGGGGTAGCGGTCGCGGGATTACTCGGCGGACATGCCGCCATCGACCGACAGCGCGGTGCCGGTCACGTAGGAGGAGAGCGGGGAGAGCAGCCAGAGCACGGCGGCTGTGATCTCGTGCGGACGGGCGATGCGGTGCATCGGCACGCCGCCGGCGTACATCTCCTCGTCGCCGCCGGTGACGCGATCGTAGCTGGGGGTTTTCACCGGCCCCGGGCACACCGCGTTGACGCGGATAGCGCGCTGGGCGTAGTCCAGTGCCGCGGCGCGAGTCGCACCGACGATGCCGTGCTTGGAAGCGACGTAGTTGGCGGTTTGCGGCATCGCCTTCAGGCCGAAGATCGAGGCGTTGTTGACGATGCTGCCGCCGCCGGACTGCAGCAGCGCCGCCGTCTCATATTTCATCATGTACAGCACCCCCTTCAGGTTGATATCGATGATATCGGAGAGATCCTCCAGCGGGGTGTCGTGCAGGTCGTGAAAGTCGCGCTGCAGGCCGGCGTTGTTGAAGGCGCCATCGAGACGGCCGTAACGCTCGACGGCCAGCGCCACCAGTGCGGCGCAGTCGGCCGGTTGGGTGACGTCGGTGGCCAGGAACCGGGCCTCGCCGCCGAGGGCGCGGATCTCCTCGACCACGGCGGCGCCGGCCGCCGGGCTGCGGTTGCCGATCACCACCTTGGCGCCGGCACCGGCCAGCGCCAGGCTGACGTCGCGGCCCATGCCGCTGCCGCCGCCGGTGACGACGTACACTTTATCTTGCAGTTGGTAGTCTGGGCTCATCTGGGTGTCCTTACTGATACGGGCTGACGGATATGGGTTTGCTGATACGGGTTTACCGGGGTGAAGCGGGGCGGGCGGTGCGGATGGCACCGGGCGGTGCCGGGTCTACCCGCCGTTGCCGGGTGACGGTAGAAAAAAGCCGGGCCGCCCGGAGGGTCGGCCCGGCAGGGGATTAACGGCCTGCGCGGCGCAGCGTTTCCAGCGAGAAGTCGCTGTCGGACGCACCGTCGAAGTTGGTTTTCCAGGTCTTGGTATCGATCAGCGAAATCGTCGCGTGGTTACGCTTGAAGTCGATGATCGCACCGGCGGTGGTGCGCACATCGCCGTCGGCGACGTTGGAGTAGGAGTGGAACTCCATGAACTTCCAGAACTCGCCCTTACGGTCATAGGCTTCGCCGTAGTAGATACGCGGATACTTGGTGTCGATGTAGAGCACCTTCTTGCTGTAGGGGTGGATCTCCGGGGTGACTGCCTCGATCACATACACCTCGCGCGGTTCGAACAGGTTGTTGTTCATGTTCCAGTAGGGCGGTGTGTTCTCCATCACCGGATACTGGCCGTCGAAGCCGCTGCCATCGGGGTTCCACAGGCCGGTCTTGCTGTGCGCCACGGCCAGCACCCAGCGTTTGCCGAGCAGCTTGTATTCCGGATACCAGCAGGGGCGGGCGTTGAAGATCTCCAGGTCGTCCTGCAGCTGGTCGGAGGAGCCGACCGGATCCATCCAGGCTCCGCCGGACAGACGGCGCACGCGGCGTACCGCCGGCACGTAGGCCCAGACATCGTTGACCTTGTCGGAGTCGTACATGACGGTGTAGGTGCCGATCCCCTTCATGTCGGAGGGCGCCTTGAAGAACAGCAGCTGGCGGCCGCGTTCGCT
>QKGH01000370.1 GCA_003250495.1 Marinobacterium sp. | reverse complement strand
TACACCATCGCCCGCGCCTACTCGTTCGGCATGAATATCACCTTCGCCAAGCAGGGGTACCAGTTCAGTGGGACCCTGACGCATAACACCCAGATCTCCGGTGAACTTGAAAGCATGAATGTCTGGCACAAGGGGCTGGATGGGGGATTGGTTCCGTGAGCCATCCGTTCATCAGCTCGGTGGCGCTGCTGCTGATGCTGCTCAACCCCTTTCTGCTCATTCTCTATCTGATCGATCTGGTTCAGGATCTCGATCGCCAAACCTTCCGCATGGTGCTGGTGCGCGCCGGAGTGATCAGCAGCAGTGTCTTTACCCTCTTCGCTCTGCTCGGTGATGCCTTGTTCAACGAGGTGCTGCAGGCCCGTTTCGCCTCATTCCAGATCTTCGGCGGGATCGTTTTTTTGCTGATCGGCCTCCAGTTTATCTTCAAAGGACCAGGGGCTCTGCGCTCGATACGCGGCAACCCGGAGCACATTGCCGGCTCGGTGGCCTTGCCGATTATGATCGGCCCCGGCACGATCAGCGCGAGCATCCTGGCCGGCAGTCGGCTTGCACCGGGGCTGGCGGTGGCGGGGATTGCCTTTGCGGTCATCGTAACGGTCCTGATCATCTTGCTGCTCAAGGATCTGTACGATTACGTCCTGCCCCGTAATGCCCGCCTGATCGAGCGCTACATCGAAGTGATGGGGCGGTTGACCGCTCTGGTGGTCGGAACGTTTTCCATCGAGATGATCATGCAGGGACTTGGTACCTGGCTGCAGCACTTCTCTCGGCCGTGACCGGAACTGACCAGCCGAGGCCCCTGGTCTCAAACCCTGGGAAGAGGTCGGCATGCATGCGATTTGCCTTTTCCCGGGTGCGCCGAATATGTTACCAAGGCTGAGGAAAGACTCTGGAAGTGTGGAGGGCGAATGAGCCTGTTCGGCAAACTGTTCGGCAAAAGCGACCCGATGGCGGAACTGGCCAAGTTATACGCCCGTGGCGATTGGGCGGCGTTGTTGAGTGCCGCACGGCGCCTAGAGCGTGCCTCGCTGGCGGCCGAAGTGCAGGACCAGGTGGCCGGCTGGGAAGCCGAGGCCGGCGATCGCCTGGCCGGGCTGAATATCGAAGAAGGGGAAGGGGCCTTGCGCCTCGGCAACCTGCTCAAGGCGCGCGAGCACCTGCAGCTGGCGGCCGGCCAAGCGTGCACGCCCGAACTGGCGAAGCGTGCCGCCGACCTGCTGGCCAGTTTGGATGGCGCAGGAGCGGTCAGCAAGGTCCGCAAGCCGGAGGCCGCAGCAGGGTGCAGTGGCGGTTGCGGTCCAAGTTGCGCACCCGGGACCGGTGTGGAGGAGGATTTCGCCGAGATCGACGCCACCGGGCACCTGGAACTGCTGTTATCCACCCTCCCGGCGGAACTGGCGGAGCGCTACACCGCCTCCGGGGAGGCATTTCTCCAGGCCTGGCTGGCGGCACAGGAAGGTGACGACCAACTGGCTCTAAAGCTGTTCGATGCTGTGCCGACAGCCGCCCGCGGCACGCTGTTTCGGGCCGAGCGCGGCGTGGTATTGGCGCGCAACGGCCAGGCCAAGGCGGCCGAAACCGACCTGCGGGCCGCCCTGAGTGCCTACCCCGAACTGTTTCATCCCTTCGACGCCCTGGTGACCCTGCTGGTCGCCGCGCGCCGCTGGGCCGACCTGGAGAAGCTGCTGCGCCAGGCTCTGGCCGAGGATCGCTTTGCCGGATATTGCTGGTCGCACCTGGCCCAACTCGAGGCCGGACGCGGCAACATCAAGGAGGCGGTGACCGCCTGCGAACTGGCGCTCACCCAAGGGGAGTTGGATCCAACCACGGTGGTGGTGTGTGCCGGGCTGCAGGAGCAGGCGGGGGATCAGGCCGCGGCGGAGGCGCTTTTCAGCCGGCTGCCCGCTGGTGGCTGCGGCGGGGGCGCCCACCCGCTGCTGGCCGAGTTCTGGCTGCGCCACGGCCAGAATCTTAACCGGGCTCTGGAGTCGTTCAAGGGGGCCCTGCGCAGCGAGCCGGACAACCCGCGCTGGCTGCTGCGCATTGCCCAGGTTTACATCGCCAAGGGGTGGAAGAAAGATGCGGTCGGGCCGAT
>QKGH01000427.1 GCA_003250495.1 Marinobacterium sp. | reverse complement strand
CAGGTGATTGGCGGGCGCACGGAGGCGAGGCGGTTAAGCGGGAACAGTCAACTCGGATAGGCTCGAAAAGGTTGACGAATATCGGTGAGTGGGTGTGATATTGTTGTTTTAAGGAGACAATAAACCTATCCTCCACTCTTCGGTTGTGCTCAAGGAATGAACACCCCGCTTAAACCCTAAGACGTAGTGGTCCGCCTTCATGAGCAAACCTCCCAAGCTGCCAGCAGACCCCGGCCCGGAAGCGGTCAGCATCATCCTCAACAATCTGGATGCGTTGGTGTATGTCGCGGATATGCAGACCCACGAGCTGCTCTATCTCAACGACTACGGCCGCCAGCGCTTCGGTGCGCCCGATGGGCGTTGCTGCTGGGAGATCTTACAGCAGGGGCAACCGGGGCCCTGTGCGTTCTGTACCAACCCGCGGCTGGTGGACGAGCAGGGACAGGCCAACGGGGTTTATGTCTGGGAGTTCCAGAACACCCAGAATCTGCGCTGGTACCAGTGCCGCGACCAAGCGGTCCCCTGGACCGATGGTCGGCTGGTGCGGATCGAGGTGGCGATCGATATCACCGAACGCAAGCTGATGGAGCAGCAGCTGGAGCAGGCACGCGCCTGGGCGGAGCATCTGGCCAACACCGATATGCTGACCCACCTGAACAACCGGCGCGCTTTTTTCGCGCTGGGCGCCCAGTTGCTGAAAGAGGCGCTCCGTTTCGAGCAGCCGGTGTCGCTGGTGATGTTCGACCTGGACCGCTTCAAGCAGATCAACGACACCTATGGCCATGCCGCCGGTGATGCCGTGCTGGTACGGCTGGCGCAGGTGGCGCGTTGTACCGTGCGCGACGCCGATATCCTGGCGCGCCTCGGTGGCGAGGAGTTCGCCGTGTTGCTGCCGCAGACCGATATCCAGCGCGCGACCCGACTGGCGGAACGGCTGCGGCTCGCGTTCGAACAGGCCGTGATCTCGATCAACGGCGAGCAGATCCGCTGCACCGGCAGCTTTGGCATCAGCAGTACCGATGACCCGGAGATCGCGACCCTGGATCGGCTGCTGAGCGAGGCCGATGCCCGCCTCTATACCGCCAAACGCACGGGCCGCAATCGCGCCGTAGCGCTCTGCTGAGGCGCGCTCGATCAGTCAGTCCGTCAGATAGCGACGGCGGATATGGCGGATAAAGTGTTCCGGGTTGGTCGCCTCGCCGGTGGCCTGGGTCATCAGCTCCTGCGATGCCAGGAACGACCCCTTGCTCCAGATCCGCTCGCCCAGCCACTGTCGTAATGGCGCCACATCGCCGGCACGCAACCGGTCATCCAGTTCCGGCACTTCGCGTTGCAGCGCGGCAAACAGCTGCGCCGCATTCAGCGCTCCCAGCGTATAGGAGGGGAAGTAACCGAAGGCGCCGGACGGCCAGTGGATATCCTGCAGGCAGCCATCCCGGTAGTTGCCGGTCGTATCCAGTCCCAGGTACTGCTGCATCTTCTGCTGCCAGGCGTCGGGGATCTGCTCCACCTCCATCTCGCCGTTGATCAGCGCGGACTCGATCTCGTAGCGCAGGATTACGTGCATCGGATAGGTCACCTCGTCCGCCTCGACGCGGATGAAACCGCGCTCGACTTGCGTCATCGCCTGCCACAGCCGCTCGCTACTCAGCGCCTGCAGTGCCGGGAAGTGTTGGCGGGCCAGTGGGGCCAGGAACTCGACGAAGGGTTTGGACAGGCACAGCTGCTTCTCGAACAGCAGGCTCTGGCTCTCGTGGAGGCTCATGCTGCGCGCTTTGCCCACCGGCAGGCTGCACCACTGCGCCGGCAGTCCCGCTTCGTAGCTGGCGTGGCCGGTCTCGTGCAGCGTCGACAGCAGCGGGTCGATGAAGTCGTTCTGCCGATAGCGGGTGGTGATACGGTTGTCGCCATGCACCCCGGTGCTGAACGGGTGACTGCTGACATCGAGCCGCCCCTGGCGGAAATCGAAGCCGAGCGCCGTCATCATCTGGCGGCTCAGCGCCTCCTGCGCCTGCACCTCGTAATGGCCGCTCAGATCGACCGGGGCACGGCGGCGCTGATGTTCGATCACCTCATCGATCAGTGCCGGCAGTTGCGCCTTCAGGCCGCTGAACACCT
>QKGH01000031.1 GCA_003250495.1 Marinobacterium sp. | reverse complement strand
ATTGGCTTCCTTGGCGGAACGATCGGCTTCGTCCTCGTCTGCGAACGGAGCCTGAGCTGCTTCATCGAACTTTTTGCTGTTCTTCGGATTTGCGACCCAAATGAACAGTCCGATGAAGGTGATCAGCATGATGACCGGCAGCCAGGGGCCATAAACTTCGTAACTCACTAAGGGTTACCGCTTGTTGTTGTAGACGTTATGCAGCTTGCCAAGAGACTGCAGGTAGGTAACGAGTGCTTCGATCTCGTATTTACCTTCCACCTCATCGCGAGCGCTAGCCATCTGTTCATCGGTATACGGCACGCCCAACTTCTTCAGCGTCGCCATCTTCGTAGCGGTATCCTGACCACTTAGCTTGTTCTCGAACAGCCAGGGGTAGGAGGGCATTTTTGACTCCGGAACCACATCGCGCGGGTTGTACAGGTGGGCGCGGTGCCAGTCGTCGGAGTAGCGTCCGCCTACGCGAGCCAGATCCGGGCCGGTGCGCTTGGAGCCCCACAGGAATGGGTGCTCCCAGACATCTTCGTTCGCTGTGGAGTAGTGGCCATAGCGTTCGGTTTCGGCGCGGAACGGACGAATCATCTGGGTGTGGCAGACGTGGCAGCCTTCCCGGATGTAGATGTCGCGGCCTTCCAGTTCGAGAGCCGTGTAGGTGCGCAGCCCTTCGATCGGCTTGGTGGTGGAGCTCTGGAAGAACAGGGGGACGATCTCGGCCAGACCACCACCGCTGATAACGATGATGATCAACAGGATCATCAGGCCGATGTTCTTTTCTATCGTTTCGTGTTTGATCATTGCTGTCTGCTCCTCGTCTCTATCAGGCGGTCTGAGTTGACGGCTCAGCGGCCTTCACAGAGCTGCCTGCGCGGACGGTCTGCCATACGTTGTATGCCATCAGCAGCATACCGGTCAGGAAGAACGCACCGCCCAACCAGCGGACGAAGTAGCCCGGATGGCTGGCTTCCAGCGCTTCAACGAAGCTGTAGGTCAGGGTGCCGTCTTCGTTGACCGCACGCCACATCAGGCCCTGCAGGATGCCGTTGACCCACATAGAGCAGATGTACAGAACGGTACCGATGGTAGCGAGCCAGAAGTGGGTGTTGATCAGCGCAACAGAGTACATCTGCGCTTTACCGAACAGGCGCGGAATCATGTGGTACAGCGAGCCGATGGAGATCATCGCTACCCAGCCCAGGGCGCCGGCATGTACGTGACCAACGGTCCAGTCGGTGTCGTGAGACAGCGCGTTGACGGTCTTGATCGACATCATCGGGCCTTCGAAGGTGGACATACCGTAGAAGGACAGAGAAACGACCAGGAAGCGCAGGATCGGGTCGGTGCGCAGTTTGTGCCAGGCACCAGACAGGGTCATCATACCGTTGATCATACCGCCCCAGGACGGAGCCAGCAGGATCAGGGACATGACCATGGCGACAGACTGGGTCCAGTCCGGCAGCGCGGAGTAGTGCAGGTGGTGACCACCGGCCCACATGTAGGTCGCGATCAGGGCCCAGAAGTGCACGATCGACAGACGGTAAGAGTAGATCGGACGCTCGGCCTGCTTCGGTACGAAGTAGTACATCATGCCCAGGAAGCCAGCGGTCAGGAAGAAGCCCACCGCGTTATGGCCGTACCACCACTGCACCATGGCGTCGACGGCACCCGGGTACATGGAGTAGGACTTCATGAACGAAACCGGCATCTCCATGCTGTTGACGATGTGGAGCACTGCGACTGTCAGGATGAAGGCCATGTAAAACCAGTTACCCACGTAGATATGGGAGGTTTTACGAATCTTGACGGTGCCGAGGAAGACGATGGCGTAGGCGACCCAGACTGCCGTGATCAGCAGGTCGATCGGCCACTCCAGCTCCGCATACTCCTTGGCGCTGGTGAAACCGAGCGGCAGGGTGATGGCAGCAGACAAGATTACCAGTTGCCAACCCCAGAATGTGAACGACGCCAGGGCATCGGAGAACAGACGGGTCTGACAGGTACGCTGTACGACGTAGTAGGAGGTCGCGAACAGCGCGGAACCACCGAATGCGAAAATAACCGCATTGGTGTGTAACGGACGGATACGCCCGTAGGTTAACCAAGGAATATCAAAGTTCAGTGCCGGCCAGACCAGCTGGGCTGCGATAAGGACGCCAACGCCCATACCGACTATACCCCAGACTACCGCCATGATGGCGAACTGGCGCACGACTTTATAGTTGTAAGTCGGGTGTTCAGTTGCAGTGCTCATGTCAGGCTCTCATCAACAAGCTAATAGTAAGAAGAGTTCCGCCGCCAATTATCAGGGAATAACCCCCCTATTTCAACGCGATGAGCACCGAAAGTGTGGTGCATTGTCGCAGGTGTGGTCGCACCGCTTAAAGGTATTGAAAATGCCGCTTTACGAAGTAAAAATTAATTTTAAAACTTTGAAAAATAAAGGTTATTTTTTGTGAAAGGTGGTTTCTATTGGCACCTATTGTAAATATTTTGAGCGGCTTTAGGGGCGTGAAAAGGTTTGGCCGGCGGCGCCTCAGGGGGCAATCGCGATTTTGCTTGATATGGATCAAACCGGGATTTTCGCTGTCTTACGCGCCTTTAGTCGTAGGTTGACGCGGTCGCGCCGCGGGGTTTCGGTTGTGACTCGGGGAGTGGCTGGCTTATAGTGCGCGGCAAATAGCCAGCCGAGATACGATTGATGCCGCAGCCCGATACCCTTGTCCTTTATTGCCGTGCCGGCTTCGAATCCGAGTGCGCCACCGAGCTGACGGAGCGGGCGGCGCAAGCCGGGTTCTACGGCTATCCGAAGTTCGAGCGCAACAGCGGCTACGCCTGCTTCCATCTGGCCGCACCCGGCAGCGCCCTGGCGTTGGTACAGGCGATCGAGTTTCGCAGCCTCATCTTTACGCGCCAGTGGATCGCGAGCTTTCCCTGTCTGGAGGAGCTGCCGACCAAGGACCGGCTGACGCCGATAGGGCGCCTGGTGGCGGAGTTGCCCCAGTGCAGCGAGTTGCTGGTCGAGGCGGCGGATACCACCGAGGGGCGCGAGCTGCAGGGGTTCTGTCGCAAGTTCGGCTCGGCGCTGGCGTCGTATCTGCGCCAGCAGGGGATGTTGCTGCCGCGTAAACAGCGTGCCGATTGGCGCCTGCACCTGTTCGTGCTGAGCGGACAGCGGATGTGGCTGGGGGTGTCGCCGGTGCGTAACGGCTCCCCCTGGCCGATGGGTATCGAGCGGCTGAAGTTTCCGGCCGATGCGCCGAGCCGTTCTACCCTGAAGCTGGAGGAGGCCTGGCACTGGTTTGTCCCCAGGTCGCAGTGGGACAGCCGCCTGGCCGGCGGCATGCGTGCCGTCGACCTCGGCGCCGCGCCCGGGGGCTGGACCTGGCAGTTGGTCAAGCGAGGCATGTTCGTGACCGCGGTCGATAACGGTCCGATGTCACCGCAGTTGATGGATTCGGGACAGGTGGAGCACCGGCGCGAAGACGCCTTCGTTTTCCAGCCGGGCAAGCCGGTGGACTGGATGGTGTGCGATGTCGTCGAAAAGCCGGCGCGCACGGCGGCGATGGTGATCGACTGGGCGCTGAACGGCTGGGCCCGCGAAATGATCTTCAATTTGAAGCTGCCGATGAAACAGCGCTATCGGGAAGCGGAGCAGTGTCTGCGACGTATCGTCGCGGCGCTGGAGGAGGCCGGGGTCGGTTTTCGTCTCGAAGCGCGCCAGCTCTATCACGACCGGGAAGAGATCACCTGCTGGCTGATGTTGGCTCCCGGTCGCTAAGCGTCTATGTGCTTTTAATGGGTGAAGATCGTAATCTTCTCCTCGTGCTCCAACAGCGGTGCGAGCTGCGTCATCATGTCGCGGCGTTCCGCGCTATCGTACCAGCGGTACCAGTCGCTGGCCGTCATATAGGTGGCCAGCACCAGGCGGTGGTTGGGGTCATCGAGGTTGCGTAGCACCTCGCCGGAGATGAAACCGTGGGCCTGCATCGCCTTCTGTAGCGTCTCTCTGGAGAGCTGGTCGTATAGCTGCCCGAGCTCGTCCGCGATCTGACGTTCTATCATCACCTTGATCATGAGCTTCTCCTCCCATCGTCCTCTCGTTAAGCATAATTCAGCTGCGACACTCTTCAAGAGAGGGTTGGTGCAGTTTCTATGGCAAGGGATATCTGAGACAATGCCGCCTCGTCGAGCAGAGTCGGGAGTGTGTGGTAAGCGCGATGGCAGAAGTTAACGCCAATTATGTAATGGATGCCTGTGGGCTGTTTTGTCCCGAGCCGGTCATGATGTTGCATAACCGGGTCAGGGAACTGGCGGTAGGCGAGGTCCTGTGCGTGCGAGCTACCGACCCCTCCACCCAGCGCGACATACCGAAGTTCTGCCACTTTCTCGGCCATGAACTGCTGGAGCAGACGGTCGAGGCGGAGGTTTATCTGTACTACATACGTAAAGGGGCGGCCTGAGGGTGTCCGAACTGGAACAGCTGCAGCAGACGCTTGATGCCCTGTTGCAGGAGTGCGAAGAGAGATTGCGGGTTGTGGAGCAGGAGCGACTGCCTCGACAACCGGAACAGCCAACCCGGGCGGCAGCCGATGCCGACCAGGATTCAGATGTAGAGTTGAGTGAGAGTAGCGACGTGAACCATCCGGAAAAAAACCAGGCTTTGGTCGGCACCACGGACGAGCAGCCCGATGCAGCAAATCGTAACCGAGCCAAGAACCGGGCGGCAAACCAGGCCGCACTGCAGCTGTTGTTCGATACCTATCCCGTCGTATTCAGCCGGGACCAGGTGCGACCGCTGAAGATCGGGATCCAGGAGGACCTGATCGAGGATGGTAAGCTGGCACGTAACCGCATCAAGCGGGCACTGGCCAGTTATGTGCGCAATCCGCACTATCTGCGCAGCCTGCAGACCGGCGCCGAGCGCATTGGTCTGGATGGCATGGCGGCCGGTACGGTCAGTGAGGATGAAGCGGCGCATGCCCGCGACAAGCTGAAGGCGATGAAGGCCGAGCGCCGCGAGCGGCAGAAAGTCGAGCGCGAAGCGGAGCGCAAGCAGGTGCAGGCGGCGCGCGAGCAGCGCTTGAACTCCAAGCTGGATCAGCTGTTGAAGATGAACAACCGCGCCGGCTGAACCTGCTTGGCTGTGCACTGCACGCCTTGATACCCGCCCAAAGGCCCCCATAGTTGGATTCAACAAGAGTTCAGCTGTGCGGGGCCGCTCTCGTAGTGGCCCCCAATCCTTATGGGAGTTCGTTATGAGTCAAGTTCTTACCCTCAGTTGTCCCCATTGCCTGGTAACCAACCGGGTGGCCCAGTCGCGCCTGGGCGAGCAGCCGGTCTGCGGTAAATGTCGCCAGCCGCTGTTCAGCGGTGCTCCGGTGGAGCTGGATAGCGCCGGCTTCGAGCGCCTGGTGGCCAATACCGAGCTGCCGGTGGTGGTCGATTTCTGGGCCTCCTGGTGCGGCCCCTGCAAGATGATGGCACCGGTGTTCGCCCAGGCGGCGCAGCGGCTGGAGCCGGCCTATCGCCTGGTCAAGGTCAATACCGAAACCGAGCCGATGCTGGCGCAGCGCTACCAGATCCGCAGCATCCCGACGCTGCTGATGTTGCGGGGCGGGCAGGAGGTCGCGCGCCAGGCCGGCGCGCTGGATCTGGCGAGCCTGGAGCGCTGGGTGCGTTCGCACTGAGCGCGCAGTCGGGCGCTCAGTTCAGCGCTTCGGGTTTGCCGTGCAGGTAGCCCTGACAACCGTCGATACCGAACTGCAGTAGCTGCTGACGCTGGCTGTCCCGCTCGATATGTTCGGCATAGGCCTTGATATGCAGGTTGTGGGCGACCGCAATCAGGCTGCGGACAAAGAAGCGATCCTCGTCGTTGCTGTCGATATCGCGGCTCAGCGAGCCGTCGATCTTCAGGTAGTCGGGTTGCAGCGAATAGAGATAGCTGAAGCCGCTGGGGTGCACCCCGAAGTTGTCGACCCCGAAGCCACAGCCGAGCGCCTTGAGCTGCTGCCGCAGTGCCAGGACTCGGTCGGTGTGGTTCAGGATCGCCGTTTCGCTGATCTCGAAGCTGATTCGTTGCGGCTGGGCGCAGGCGGCCAGCTGCTTGCCCAACCAGGCCGGAAACTCGTCGACCAACAGGCTGTCCTGGCCGAGGTTGATGCTGATGGCGATCCCCTGGGGTTCGCGGAGCAGGTAGGCCAGGGCGCGCTGGATCACCGCCCGGTCCATCGCATCGAGTAGCCCCAGCTCGCGCACCACGCTGATGAAGCGCCCGGCCGGGCAGGGTTCGTTCTCCTCATCGAGAATGCGAGCCAGCAGTTCGCCATGCAGCGGCTGGCCGTCGCGGTCGAACAGATTCTGATACTGCAGGAACACCTGGCCGTTACCGATAGCGGCGGCGACATGCTGCTGCCAGCTGCGGGAGCTGTTGTCGATGCCGGCGAGGGCGGCGTGTTCGGCGATGGCGACCCCCTCCTGTTCGCTGCGTTGCAGCGCCAGTTTGGCTTCGGAGAGCATCTGGGCGGCGTGCGCCGGTTCGCCGCTGTGGCTCACGCCAAACAGGAATGGCAGCCGGGTCAGGGCGGGATCGGAACTCTTGTTTTGCAGATAGGTGCCCAGTTTCTCGAGCAGCGCCGTCAGCTCCGGTTTCAGCGTTTTCATCGGCTGGCGCCCGATCAGCAGCAGGAATTCGCCGCCGCCGGTGCGGCCCAGCAGGCTCGGCGTGTGGCTGTCCACGAAGGCGTTGAGCGATTCCGCGATCAGCCTGAGCAGGTGGTTGGTGTCATCCTCGCCGAGGCTGCGGTTGATCAGGCCCAGCTCGCGGATCTTGAACAGCAGCAGCGAGGTTGGCCCGGTGTTGTGTTCGTAGTCGACCAGCTCCTGCAGCTGCGCCAGCGTGGCGCGCTGGTTGGACAGCCCGGTCAACGGGTCGCGATAGGCCAGGTTGCGCAACTCGTCGATGCTGCGGGCCTGTTCGTCGAACATGTGGCGGACCTGGCGCACCATCTCGTTCATCGCCTGCACCACGCTGCGCAGCTCGCGGGTGCGCGGCAACTCCGGTTGTTCGATATAACACTTCTGCGCCAGCGCCAGCGCCTGCTGTTCCACGCGGCGCAACGGGCGCAGCAGGTAGCTCAGCAGTACGCCGATCAGCAGCGCCGAGGCCAGTGCCAGCACCACGAACAGCGCCAGGGCGCGTTGGGCGGCCTCCCAGAAACGCTCGTAAGCGTAGCCGGCGCGGCTCTGCACCCGGATGGTGCCGACATGGCGCCAGTCGTGGGTGATGCTGCGGGACATCGACGGCGGTGTGATGTGGACCCAGTTCACGAACCAGGCGGGCACCTTGGGCGAGATATCGGCCGGGGTTTCTTTGGCGAACAGGGGCTTGCCGGCGGCATCCAGGACTTCGATCCGCTGGTAGAAGCCGCTGTCGAAGATGGCGTTGACCGCGGTTTCGATCCGGGCGCGGTCGCCCTGGCTCATGAAGGGCGCGATATACAGCCCGAGATGGGTGGCGCTGTCCTGGGCGTGGGATTCGAGCTGCTTCAGCAGCATCGATTTGCCGCTGTCGGACATGATGTAGAGCGTCCCCGAGGCCAGTCCGATGAGCACCGCTACTACTGCTGCAATCAGTTGATTAACCAAAGACATGGATGCTTCCTAACTTCCGTTACCTGAGGTTGACGCTATTGGAATCGACGCGCGACTGTAGCCTGACCCAGGGTTTCAGGCGGTTGGCGTCCCCCACCAGTTCGGCCCGGCGACCCCGCTTGCTGAGCCAGAGATTGTCGCCGTTAAAAGTATACACGTGTACCAGATCGGGGCGCAGGTCGGCGGTTTTGATCTCGCCGATCAGGTTGTCCAGAACCAGTGGGATGCTGTCCGGGGTCGGGTAATAGGTCAGTACCATATGGGCCTGCTTCAACTCGACCGCCTGGACATAGGTAAGGCTCAGCTTGTCGAGCGCGACCCCGAGCGTTTTCAGCGTGTAGTACTTGGCGATGGCGAAATCCTCGCAGTCGCCGCCGTTGGAGATCAGGAACTCCACCGGGGTGGCCCAGTAGTCCTCCTGGCCCCAATGCACGCGGTCGTCGAGAAAGCGGACCTGGTTGAAAAAGGCGTTGACCCGCTCCAGCTTCTCCGCCTCTGGCGCTGAGGCGAGGTCGGTCATCAGCTGTTGCCAGGCTTGCAGGCGCTGCCGGGCCTGGG
>QKGH01000251.1 GCA_003250495.1 Marinobacterium sp. | reverse complement strand
GCGTGCATCCAGTAGTTGACATAGGTGCAGCCATTGGCGGCTTCCGACTGGGCGATCTCGTTCTCATGGTGCGGGAACGGCAGGTCCGGACCGCCGCCATGGATATCGAAAGTATCACCGAGGCAGCATTTGGACATCGCCGAACATTCGATATGCCAGCCCGGCCGCCCCTCGCCCCAGGGCGAACTCCAGCTCACCTCCCCCGGCTTGGCCGCTTTCCACAGCACGAAGTCCAACGGACTCTCCTTGGCCTCGCCCACATCGATACGTGCACCGGCGCGCAACTCCTCCACCACCTTGTTGGTCAGGCGGCCGTAGCTGGCGAACTTCTCGACCCGGTAGTAAACATCGCCGTTGTCGGCCGCGTAGGCGTAGCCCTTGTCGACCAGGGTCTGCACCATCGCGACGATATCGTCGATATGCGCCGTCGCCCGCGGCTCCTGGTCCGGGCGCAGCACCGACAACCTGTCCTCATCTTCGTGCATCGCAGCGATCATGCGCGCAGTCAGCGCGTCGACCGGCTCGCCGTTCTCGGCCGCACGCCGGATGATCTTGTCGTCGACATCGGTGATGTTGCGCACATAGGTCACATCCCAGCCGCGCGCGCGCAGGTAACGGGTGATGACATCGAATGCCACCATTACCCGCGCATGACCGATGTGACAAAAATCGTAAACCGTGACCCCACACACGTACATGCGGATCTTGCCCGGCTCCAGCGGTACAAAAGGTGACTTGGTTTTGGTCAGGGTGTTATAGATTTGCAGCATCGGTTCTCATCAACAAAAAATAGAATTTAGATATCCAGGCCCACCGCTAGCTGGCACTACCTCGCGGCATCGAGCGTCACCTCGCCCAGCCAGGCATCACCGAGCGGACTCTGCTCGCGGGTCAACAGCAGGCGATCACCATGCCAGACGATCCCCTCCCACTGCCCGGATGGCCACAGGCTATAGTGTTGCGCGGCGCTCCAGTCGACACCGGCGCCACCCAGGGGTACGCGCCAGATGAAACCTTCGGACAGCAGAGCGCCCTTGGTATACCCCAGGATCGCCAGTTCCCGGCGCGAGGCACTGTAATCAACGCCCGTTACCAACCCACGTACCGGCAGCTCGGCGGCAGCACTCACCACCTGATACTCCAGGCCCGGATCGAGAATATATAGCCTCGAGGTCTGGCTCGCCCAACCTTTGGTCAGCAGCCAGATCTTGCCGTCGACCGCCGCTATCGCCTCGCAGTCGTTATCATGATTGTGCACCCCTGCCACGGGGGCCGGGTCGGCGAAACTGAACTCCAGCGTCTGCGACTCGATACTGGCACCGTCCGCTGCCGTCCCGAGCTGCGCCAACGCGACCCGGTACAACTGGAAGCGCTTACGCTTGCCACTATTGTTGCCGCAATCCGCGACGTAAAGCCAACGTCGGTCGCTCGCCAGCGACTCCCAGTCGATATTGCGCGCTCCTTCCAGACGCACCCGCCGGGCAACGCCGCCACCGCTGTCGAGCTGATACAACCAGGGACCGTCGCCGCTATCGTTGAGGGTCCACAGCTGCCCATCGACGCTGGCCAGCCCCGAGCTTTCAAACAGTTGCGACGCCAGGTAGGCGCGCTTTTCCACCTGGATAAAGTGGCGTTCCCGCAACGAGCCGCCGACACTCACGGCTGACACCGCCAGCGGCTGCCCGACATCCGCCTGCGGCGTACAGGCGGCAAGCATCCCGGCGAGTAGCGCTACCAACGCCACCCGCCGAAGGCGCGGCTTACTTGCTCTGGATCTTCGCCCAGGAGTCACGCAGGCCTACCGTCTTGTTGAACACCAGTTGCTCTTCCGTGGAGTCCGGATCGACGCAGAAATAGCCCTGGCGCTCAAACTGATAGCGACTCTCCACCGCCGCGTGCTTGAGGCCGATTTCCGCCCGTGCGTGCGGAAACAGTGTCAGCGACTCGGGGTTGATGAACTGGTGGAAATCGCGCTCCTTGTCACCATCCGGGTTCGCTTCGGTAAACAGCCGATCGTAGGCACGCACTTCACAGGCGACGGACTGCTCAGCCGATACCCAGTGGATCACGCCATTGGGCTTGTAGTCGGTCGGGTTGGCACCCTTGGTGGCCGGATCGAAACTGGCCTGCAACTCCACGATCT
>QKGH01000484.1 GCA_003250495.1 Marinobacterium sp. | reverse complement strand
CGGCATACAGGTCCAGGTTCTCCTGCACACTGAGATCTTCGTACAACCCAAAACGCTGCGGCATGTAGCTGATCCGATCCTGCACCCGCTGCGGATCGGCGCCCACATCGATGCCGAGTACCTGCAGCGTGCCGCTGTCGGCCTTCATCAGCCCGCTGATCAGACGCAGCAGCGTGGTTTTGCCGGCACCGTCCGGGCCCACCAGGGCGGTCAGCGAGCCCACCGGGATCTGCAGGTCGATCGCCCGCAGCGCCTGCGCGGTGGTTCGCGTGCGCTTGTCGTAGAACGCCTTGCTCACCGCACTGGCGACGATGGCCGCCCCGTCCATCAGCGGCTACCGTCCTGGCCTGGATTCAGATCGATGCTCACGCTGGCCGGCATTCCCAGCCGCAGCCGGTTATCGGGGTCGTCCACCAGCACCCGCACCTCGTATACCAGTGCCGTACGCAGACTTTCGGTCTGTACCGTCTTGGGGGTGAACTCGGCGACCGACGAGATGTAGCCGACCCGACCCGGGATCGCCTGCTCCGGTGCACTATCGAGATAGACGCTGGCGGCCATACCGGGTTTGATCCGCCCCAGGTCCGGCTCGTCGATGTAAACCCGGATCCACTTCGGATCGGTCAGCGCCAGGGTGTAGAGCGGACGTTGCGGCGAGGCGATATCGCCGGGTTCCAGCAACCGCGCCCGCACCACGGCCGGCGTCGGTGCATACAGCGTGGACAGATCCAGTTGGTGCTGCTGCAACGCCAGGTCGCGCTGCAGGCCAAGCAACTGCGCTTCGGCCTGCTTGATATCCTCCTGCCGCGGGCCGATCTCGGCCAGCTGCAACGCCTTTTCGGCCACCTGCAACTGAGCCTGGGCGGCCTTCAACTGACTCTCCGCGGCATCGACATCCTGGGCACTGACGCCCTGCCCGCCGGTGCGCTGGCCCACATCCTTGAGTCGTGCCAAACGCGAACCGGCCAGCTTGGCTTCGGCCCGGGCGGCATCGACCTGGGCCCGGACCTGATCGATCTCCTGCGGCCGGCTGCCGTTACGCAGGCGCTGGACCACCTGCTGCTGCGCGGCAATCGCTGCCTGGGTGCGTTCGCTCTGCAGCTGCAGCGTTTGCGTATCCAGTTGCGCCAGCGCCTGGCCGGGTTCGACCCGGTCCCCCTCCTCCACCGCCATGCTGGCGATACGTTCGCTGAGGGTGAAGGCCAGGGAGATTTGGCGGATATCCACATTGCCGTACAGCTGCAGTACCGACGGCTCCTTGGCCGGACGCGCCAGATCCCACCACAGAAACCCCGCGGCCAGGCCGGCGATCAACAGTAAAACAACCAGCTTACGCATAGCGAATTCCTTGTGCGCGGTATCCCTGAAAACCGACAAGAAGCGATCACGGCCGGCCGGGGCTGCGCGTAGAGAGCGGATGAATTAGACTGGACGATATTAAATTATAATTTAAATTACAATTATAACTCTGCAATAGAAAGCGAGCGTCAAGAGTGCTGCCCGATGGCCAATGAAACACCCCGACAGCAACCCCCCAGCCAGCGCACCACTGACCGGTACAGCGCTGGCGCGCAAACGGCGCCGGCGCGAACAGCTCAGCCGCCGGTGAGCGCCGAGACCTCCGCCAGCCGCCGCAGTCGCGCCGATGGCGACCTGACCCGCGCCCGCATCCTGGAGGCCGCGGGGCAGCTGTTTGCCGAGCAGGGTTACCACAACACCACCAGCAAGGCCGTATGCACACGCGCGCAGACCAACCTGGCCGCCATCAACTACCACTTCGGCAGTCGCGAAGGGCTTTACCAGGCCGTGGTCAGCGCCGCCATGGCGCATTTGGTCGGACTCGACTATCTGCGCCAACTGGCCGGCAGCACAGCCACCGCGGAGGAGAAACTGGGACTGCTGATCGACGGACTGGTCTACAGCGTGATCGACGAGCGCAGCTGGCATCCGCGCATCTGGGCACGGGAGATCCTGACCCCGTCGCCGGAGCATGCGCAGATCCTGCGCAACGAAACCCTGCCCCGCGGCGAGATCGTCATGCCGATCCTGGCGGAACTGACCGGGCGGGAGGTGGACGACCCGACGCTGCTGAGCGCGCTGCTCGGTCTGATCGCCCCCTGCATGATGCTGATGCTGGTCAACCCCGCC
>QKGH01000362.1 GCA_003250495.1 Marinobacterium sp. | reverse complement strand
GAAGGATGGTAACGATCGTACCGACCCGGCGCTGTTGAAGATGTTCTACATGTCGCAGCGCAAGGAGCGTAGCTTTGCCGAAGCGGCGATTCGCCTGAATATCGTGCCGGTCTCCATCTCCTACGAATACGATCCCTGCGACCGTGGCAAGGCTATGGAGTTGGCGGCCAAGGCGACGGTCGGCAGCTATCAGAAGGGGCAGTTCGAAGATATCGACAGCATCGTGCAGGGGATTACCGGCTATAAAGGCCATGTGCATATCGCGTTCGGTACCCCGATCGAGGATGAGTTCGACACGCCGGAGCGGCTGGCCGATGAGATCGATCGGCAGATCTGGCTCAACTATCATCTGCACCCCTCCAACCTGGCGGCGGCCGGCGAAACGGTCTCCGATGCGCAGGGCAAGGCATTCGAAGCCCGCCTGGCCCAGGTCGATGGCGTGGCCCGCGATTTCATGCGGCAGATGTATGCCAACCCCGTGCTGAACCAACGGCGCGCGCAACAGGACTCGACGACAGCCGTATGAAACTGACCCATCTGGATCAACAGGGCCACGCCAGCATGGTCGATGTGACCGACAAGGCGGTGACTTCGCGCGAAGCCACGGCGCTGGCGCAGGTGCGGATGCAGCCGCAGACGCTGCAACTGATCCTGGCGGGGGGGCATAAGAAGGGCGATGTGCTGGCGGTGGCGCGGATTGCCGGCATCCAGGCGGCCAAACGGACCCATGAGTTGATTCCGCTGTGCCATCCGCTGTTGCTGAGCGCGATCAAGGTGGAGCTGGAACCTGACGTCGCGAACTCCCTGGTTCAGATCCGCGCGACCTGTCGCCTCAGCGGGCAGACCGGGGTGGAGATGGAGGCGCTGACGGCGGCCTCCGTTGCCGCGCTGACCCTCTACGACATGTGCAAGGCGGTCGATCGCGGCATGGTGATCGAACAGGTGCGGCTGCTGGAGAAAAAAGGCGGCAAGTCCGGTCATTGGCAAGCGGGAGACGAGTCATGCAACTGATCTATTTCGCCAGTATCCGCGAACGGCTGGGGTGCGATCGGGAGCAGCTGACGCTACCCGGTGGGGTGCGGAGCGTTGCCGATCTGGTCGCGTGGCTGGCCGCCGAACGTGGCGAGCCCTGGGCCAGCGTATTACAGGGGCCGCGTCTGCTCTGTGCGGTCAATCAGGAGATGTGCAGGCTGGAACAGCCGCTGCACGATGGCGACGAGGTCGCATTCTTTCCGCCGGTTACCGGCGGTTGAGTCATACGGGAGAGCGTAAACCTTGGCGTGGATCAGATCGTTCATCTACTACCTGGGGTTCTACCCCGTCACTATCGTCTATGCACTGTTCTGTTTGGCCGTTGGGCCGCTATTGCCGTTCCGGCCGCGGTTCCGGGTCCTGACCGGGATCAACTACTTCTATCTGGCATGGCTGCGCATCTGCTGCGGGCTCAAGGTGCAGGTAGAGGGGCGGGAGCATCTGCCCGCGCAGGGAGCCTATGTCGTCGTGGCCAACCATCAGAGCGAGTGGGAGACCTTCTACCTGCAGTTGCTGGTGCGGCCGCAGGTGGTGGTGTTGAAGCGCGAGTTGTTGAAGATCCCCTTCTTCGGCTGGGCCTTGGCATTGCTGAAGCCGATCGCGCTCGATCGCAGTGCGCGGCGTGGGGCGTTAAAACAGCTGCTCGAGCAGGGCAAGGCGCGTCTGACCGAGGGGATACCGGTGGTGATTTTCCCCCAGGGTACCCGGGTCCCGGCCGGCCAGATGGGCCGTTTCAACAAGGGCGGTGCGATGCTGGCCGCCAGTGGCGCGGTACCGGTGGTACCGATCGTGCACAACGCCGGCTTGTTCTGGCCGGGTAAGGCGTTCGTCAAACAGCCGGGGGTCGTTAAGGTCCGCATCGGTATGCCGATCCAGGTCGACGGCTGCTCGGTCGACGAGGTCCATCAGCAGGCTACCCAGTGGATGGAGCTGGCGATGCGGGATATCGGCGCTATCTGAGGTTGAGAAAACAGAAGCGCTCTATCAGACGAACCAGCTCCTTCTGGCTATGACAGCGGGTTTTTGACAGCACGCTCTTCAGGTATTTGCGCGCGGTGCCGACCGAGATCTTGCGTTCCAATGCGTGCGCGTTAAGGTCGACATTGGCGGCTATCGAATGGAG
>QKGH01000020.1 GCA_003250495.1 Marinobacterium sp. | reverse complement strand
GTGCTGCTGCATGTCGATGCGGCGCAGAGCGCCGGCAAACTGCCGATCGATATGGACAAGATGAAGGTCGATCTGATGTCGATCTCGGGGCACAAGATGTACGGACCGAAGGGGATTGGGGCTCTGTACGTGCGCCGTAAGCCCCGTGTGCGTCTGGAAGCGCAGATGCATGGCGGTGGTCACGAACGCGGCATGCGCTCCGGTACCCTGCCGACCCATCAGATCGTCGGTATGGGCGAAGCGGCGCGTATCGCCAAAGCGGAGATGGCGGAAGAGATTCAGCGTCTGACCGCGCTGCGCGACCGTTTCTGGCAGCGTTTGAACGATATGGAGGAGGTGCACGTCAACGGTTCCATGGAACAGCGTGTCGCCGGCAATCTCAATGTCAGCTTTGCGTTCGTCGAAGGCGAATCGCTGCTGATGTCGTTGAAAGATCTGGCTGTCTCCTCCGGTTCCGCGTGCACCTCGGCCAGTCTCGAGCCCTCCTACGTGCTGCGGGCACTGGGTTTGAATGATGAACTGGCCCACAGTTCGATCCGCTTCTCGTTCGGTCGTTTTACGACTGAGGAAGAGGTCGACTATGCCGCCGAGGAGATCCATGGTGCGGTGGAGAAACTGCGTCAGCTCTCCCCGCTGTGGGATATGTATAAAGATGGCGTCGATCTGAGCAAGGTTGAGTGGGTCCACCACTGAAGCGGGTAATAAGAGAGTTTGGAGGTCGTTATGGCTTACAGTGAACAGGTTATTGATCATTACGAAAACCCGCGCAACGTCGGTAAAATGGATGACAGCGATCCGCATGTCGGCACCGGTATGGTCGGTGCGCCGGCCTGCGGTGACGTGATGCGGTTGCAGATCAAGGTCAGCGACGACGGTGTCATTGAAGATGCCAAGTTCAAGACCTATGGCTGCGGCTCGGCGATCGCGTCCAGCTCCCTGGTGACCGAGTGGGTCAAGGGGATGACGCTGGATCAGGCGGCCGAGCTGAAGAACTCCCAGATCGCCGAGGAGCTGGCGTTGCCGCCGGTGAAGATCCACTGCTCGGTGCTGGCCGAGGATGCGATCAAGGCGGCGATCGAAGATTACCGCAAGAAGCGCTCCTGAGGGCGCGCTCGCGCAGCTGTTTCACCCGCCGGGTCCGGAGATCGCGGCGGGTGGATAAGAGTAAGAGGGTTATATGGCGATCAGCATGACGGAAGCCGCGATCAACCACGTGGCGCGTTATCTTGAAAAACGGGGGCAGGGTGTCGGGATACGCGTCGGTGTGCGGACCTCGGGCTGTTCCGGGATGGCGTATGTGCTCGAGTTCATCGATGCCATCGAGGCGGACGATCAGGTATTCGAGTTCGGCCCGGTCAAAGTGGTGATAGACCCCAAAAGCATGGTTTACCTGGACGGTACGGAGCTCGATTTCGTGCGCGAGGGGTTGAACGAAGGCTTTAAGTTCAACAACCCCAATGTGCGTAGCGAATGCGGCTGCGGTGAAAGTTTCAACGTCTAAGGCCTCTCCTCGCCGCTATGGATATTACGCGCAACTATTTTGAACTGTTCGGTCTGCCGCTGCAGTTCGATGTCAACCTGGGGCTGCTCGGCGAGCGTTATCGCGAATTGCAGAAAGAGTGGCATCCCGACCGCTTCGCCCATCTGTCCGACCGTGAGCAGCGCCTCGCCGTGCAGTATACCGCGCACCTGAATGAGGCGATGGCGACGCTCAAGTCGCCGCTGAGGCGCGCCCAGTATCTGCTGGCCCTGGTTGGGCGCGATACCCATACCGAAACCCGGGTGCAGCTCGATCCGCTGTTCCTGATGGAGCAGATGGAGTTGCGGGAGGAGCTCGCGGCAGTCGTGCGGCACAGCGACCCCGAAGCCGAGCTGGAGCGCTTGCGTGAGCTGAGCGGGAAGGCGCTGAGCGCCCTGCAGGCTCAGTTTGTCGCGCGCTATGAGGCGGGCGATTTCGACGCGGCGGAGATGCTGGTGCATAAGATGCAGTTTGCAAGCAAGCTGCAGGCGGAAATCGACGCGCTCGAAGATCGCCTCTACGAAGACTGAACGGAATAGATATGGCTCTGTTGCAAATAGCTGAACCTGGTCAGAGCGCGGCGCCGCATCAGCGCAAGCTCGCGGTCGGTATCGATCTGGGGACCACCAACTCGCTGGT
>QKGH01000234.1 GCA_003250495.1 Marinobacterium sp. | reverse complement strand
GTCATAGGTGACGGCGCCAACCACGGCATCCTGGAAATCGATCACCCCCAGCCCGCTGTCCGCAAGCAGCATCAGATTGCGCGAGTGGTAGTCACGGTGCACGCTGACCTGACGCTGCGTCAGCGCATTGTCGACCAGCTGTGCTTCGACCTCGTCGAGCATCTGCCGCTCCGATGACGACAGCCGCAGCTCCAGCAGTTTGCCGAGGAACCACTCGTCGAACAGCGACATCTCGCGCCGCAACAGCGCTTCGTCGTAGGCGGGCAGCGGCTGCGGATCGCTAAGCTGGATCTGCACCAGCTCCTCCATGGCCCGCGTATACAGCTGCGGGGCGTTTTCCGCTGTCAACACCGTCAGCAGCTGACGATCGCCAAAATCCTCCTGCAGCATGAACCCCTGCTGCAGATCCACCGCCAGTAATCCCGGCACCCGAATCCCCTGGCGCAGCCAGTCGGTGGCGATCCGCACGAATGGCGAGCTGTCTTCATGCTCGGGCGGCGCATCGACTGCGATCCAGCTCTGCTGTGACTGACCCCGCGCACGGAAGTAGCGGCGGAAACTGGCGTCTCCCGAAACCGGTTCCAGTTCCGTCGCCAGCAACGCTAAACCAAGAGTGTCGGACTGCCCCTCCACCCACTGCCCCAACTGGCGTAAACGCTCGCCCATAACCCCTTAATCCTCTGGCACTTGTTCCGGCGGATGCTATATCATTCAGCGTTCCGTATGGTACTCGACTTCGGGGGCGGCAAGAAACAATCCCCCTGCGCGCAACTGGAAGGCGGCCGATGCTTCTAAGAAAATCCTCATTTAAACTGTCCCTGGCGGTCGCGACCGCACTCGCATCCGTTCAGGCCCTGGCCGCAGAGGAAAATCGTGCCTGGAACTGCCTCCAGGACGCCACCGGCAACTGGCAGTGCGCGGGCGCCGACACAGACGCCAGCCCGAACGCCGCTGCCGCGCAACAGCGCCCAACTGCGGCGTCCGACACGGCGTTAATGGGCACCAGCACAGCGCCCGGCAGCCTCTCGGCGCCAGCGGTCGCACCCAGGACCCAGCCGACAGTATCGCTGCAGCCACCCACTGCCACCGCAGCTAAGACCACAGTTACGGCCAAGACAGCGGCCAACAGCGATGCACAACCCTACGCCGCCCTGGACTGGTACTACTATGCACCGGGCGAAGCGACCAGCGGCAGTTGCCCGGGCCGTTACGTCGAGCCGGAGCTCAACCTCACGACCGCCGACACCCCGTTTCAGGAGCAGTCGATCATCCTCGAGGCGTTGCGCTCGACCACCGAGCTGGGAGGCACCACCCAACTCGAGGGTGGTATCAGCATCCTGCAGGACGGCCGTAGCCTGACCAGCGAAAGCGCCCAGTTCGACCAGAACACCCGTATCGCCACACTGCGCCAGGACGTACGTTATCGCGAGCGGGGACTGCTGTTCACCGCCAATAGCGCCGTCGCCGACCTGAACTCCGGCGATACCCGCTTCGACGACGCTCGCTATGTGCTGCACGCCGCCCATATGCGCGGCAGCGCCAATCAGATCACCCGCTACGGCGACGAACGTATCGTGCTGGAAGACGGTGCCGTCACCTTCTGCGACCCCAGCGACAGCAGTTGGTCGATCGGCGCACGCAAGCTGAACATCTACACGGCCGAGGGTTACGGCGATGCCCGCCACGCCTGGTTCGAGGTCGCCGACGTTCCGATACTGTACCTGCCCTATATCTATTTCCCGATCGACGACAGCCGCCGCACCGGTTTTCTGTACCCGTCGATCAGCAACTCCAGCTCCGATGGCCTGGATCTGTCGGTGCCCTATTACATCAACCTGGCACCGAACTACGACGATACCCTGACCCCGCGCCTGATCACCAAGCGCGGCTTGATGCTGGAAAACGAATTCCGCTACCTGAACGACTGGTCGATGAACACCCTCAGCGCCGGTTACCTGGCCGATGACGACAAGTACGGCGACACCCGCTGGCTGTTGGGGGTCGATCACCTGGGCAACCCGAAGGAGCGCTGGTTCACCAAGATCGACTACACCCGCACCAGCGACAAGGATTACCTGGACGACCTCGACAGCGGCAACCTCGAGATCGCCAACCAGGACGACCTAAACCAGTTGGGCGAGGTCCGCTACCAGGCCGACACCTGGCAGTTCATCACCCGCGTCCACAAGTACCAGACCACCGACGACGGCGACGAGCCCTATGAAAAGGTACCGCAGATACTGTTCAGCGGCCGCGAAGTGGGGCTGCAGGATCGCCTGGACCTGAGCTACCTCGCCGACTACACCTATTTCGACAGCCAGGATCAGGATACCGTAGGCGGCCGTCTGCACCTGCGTCCAGCCCTCGGCTCGCGTTGGGAGAAGCCCTGGGGCTACATCCACCCGCGCCTCACCTACTGGCTGACCCGCTACGACCTGAAGGGTCAACCGGACGGCGAATCCGCCAACCCGTCGCTGGCGGTGCCGATCATCAGCGTCGACAGCGGCCTGCGCTTCGAACGCACCCTGCTGGACGGTATGACGCAGACCCTGGAACCGCGGGCTAAATATATCCATGCCGAGAACGACGACCGCGACTGGATCCCGGCATTCGACTCCTCACGCCTGCAGTTGAGCTACTACAACCTGTTCGACGAAACCGGCTACAGCGGCAACGACAACGTGGCCGGTACCGACCAGGTGACGCTGGGGCTGGAGAGCAATGTGACCAATGCCCAGGGGATAGAGAAGCTGCGGATCGGGATCGCCCAGGCCTATTACTTCGAAGATCGCGACACCTCGCCGGGGCTGCGGCCCGGCGATATCACCGGCCACGAACAGGAGTCCAACCTGGGCGCCCTGGTCAGCTGGTCGATCACCCCGACGCTGAAGTTCACTCATGACAGCGAGATCGACAACCGTAACGGCGAGCTGCTGCAACAGAGCTACCGCCTGAGCTACCAGCCCGACAGCAACCGCCTGGTCTACTTCAGCTTCCGCGACAACACCGGACTGGAGTACTACGAGGAGCCCGAAGACGAGGTGCGCCAGACCGACCTCGCCTTCCGCTGGCCGCTGTCCCCAACCTGGAATGTCATCGGGCGCTGGCAGCAGGATCTGCTGCACGAGGAGAACCTGGAGACCCTGTTGGGTGTCGAATACGGCGGCTGCTGCTGGAAGGTCCGCCTGACCGGCCGCCAGTGGGTCACCGATGCTAATGGTACAACCGACATAGACCGGGATAGCGGCGTGTTCCTGCAGTTCGTACTGCGTGGGCTCGGTTCATTTGGCCAGGGAGGTGGCCGCGAATTCCTGACCGATATCACCGGCAACAATGAGGAAGAGTATGACAAGTTTTAAACGTCTGTTGCAGCCCGCCCTGCTGCTGCTGGCTGCGCTGCTGCCGCTACAGCAGACCCAGGCTGCGCCCGAGCCGCTCGACCGGGTCGTCGCCGTGGTCAACGACGATATTGTGCTGAAAAACGAGCTGGACAGCCGTACCGACCTGATCCGCGAACAGATGCAGGCCCGGGGTACCCAACCGCCGAGCGACGCGATTCTGCGCCGGCAGGTACTCGAACGTCTGATCGTCGACAGCATCCAGCTGCAGATCGCCGACCGCCAGGGGATCCGGGTCAGCGACCAGGAGCTGAACGCCACGCTGGAAAGCATCGCGCGCAAGAACAGCATGACCCTGGCCCAGTTCCGCGAGGCACTGATCGCCGAAGGGCGCGATTATGCCGAAGCGCGGGAACAGATTCGCCGCGAAATGCTGATCGCCCGGGTGCAGCAGAGCAACGTCAACCGCCGCATCAGCGTTTCCGACCAGGAGATCAACAACTACCTCTCCAGCGACCAGGCCAGCGATAACACCGAGTATCTGCTCAGCAACATCCTGATCGCGCTGCCGGAAAACGCCTCGCCGGCGATGATCAAACAGAGCGAGCAGAAGGCCTCCTCGCTGTATCAGCAACTGCAGCAGGGCAGCAACTTTGCCGACCTCGCCATCGCCAACTCCGATGCGTCCAACGCCCTGAACGGCGGCGAACTGGGCTGGCGGGCACAGAACGAACTGCCGAAGGCGCTGGCGGCCCCGCTGCGCCCGCTCAAACCCGGCCAGTTCACCCAGCCGATCCGCACCCCGACCGGCTTCCATATCCTGCTGATGCGTGACAAGCGCGGTGCCGAGCAGACCCTGATCGAGCAGACCCTGGTCAGCCATATCCTGATCTCCCCCAGCGAGATCCGCAGCTCGGACCAGGCCCGCCAGCTGGCCGAAGACCTGTACAAACGCATCCTCGACGGCCAGCCGTTCGACGAACTGGCACGCCAGTATAGCGACGACCCCGCCAGCGGTTCCCAGGGCGGCGACCTGGGCTGGACCCAGAGCGGCCAGATGGTACCGGAGTTCGAACAGACCATGACCGATACCCCGGTGGGCGGTGTCAGCCGACCGTTCGAGTCGCGTTTTGGCTGGCATATCCTGACCGTTCGCGACCGCCGCACCCAGGATGTGGGCTCGGCGATGCGGGAAGCCAAGGCCCGTAACGCGATCCGCAACCGTAAGTTCAACGAGGAGCTGGACAACTGGTTGCGCGAAATCCGCTCCCAGGCCTACATCGAACGCAAGGACCTGAGCAGCCAGTGAGCACGCTGAAACTAGCCCTGACCCCGGGCGAGCCGGCCGGCATCGGCCCGGACCTGTGCATACAGGTCGCCCAGCAGGTCCACCAGCACCAGTTGATCGCCATCGCCGATCCGGAGCTGCTGCTGCAACGGGCCGAGCAGCTGCAGTTGCCGCTGCGACTGAAGAGCTTCGACCCCAAGGCACCGGCCCAGCCCAATGGGCCGTCGGAGCTGACGGTGCTGCCGGTGGCGCTACGCGCCCCGGTCAGCGCCGGCACCCTGGACGCCGCCAATGCGGCCTATGTCCTGGAAACGTTAACCCTCGCCGGCAAAGGCTGTCTGCAGCAGCGCTTCCACGCCCTGGTGACCGCGCCGGTGCACAAGGGGATCATCAACGATGCCGGTATTCCGTTTAGCGGCCATACCGAGTTCCTGGAGGAGCTGACCGGCAGCGACAAGGTGGTGATGATGCTGGCGACCGCGGGTCTCAAGGTCGCGCTGGCCACCACCCACCTGCCGCTGGCCCAGGTGCCCCAAGCGATCACCCAGCCGCTGCTGACCCAGGTGATCGAGGTCCTGCTGCACGACATGCAGCGTTTCTTCGGCCTGTCCGATCCGCGCATCCTGGTGGCGGGGCTCAACCCCCATGCCGGCGAAAGCGGCCATATGGGGCGCGAGGAGATCGATACCATCATCCCGGTACTGGAACGCTTCCGCGCCCAGGGTGCCCAGCTGATCGGCCCGCTGCCGGCCGACACGCTGTTCACCGATCACCTGCTGAAGGATGCCGACGCCGTGCTGGCGATGTATCACGATCAGGGACTGCCGGTGCTCAAATACAAGGGGTTCGGCCGCGCCGTCAACATCACCCTGGGCATGCCGATCATCCGCACCTCGGTGGACCACGGCACCGCCCTGGACCTGGCCGCCAGCGGCAAGGCCGATGCGGGCTCGCTGCTGACCGCTATCGACTATGCCGGTCATATGGCCAGTTGCCTCACTCAACGCCCCAACAGCGAAACAGAACCCGCCGAATGAGCAAGAAACCGATCATGCACAAGGCGCGCAAGCGCTTTGGCCAGAACTTCCTTCACGACCCCGGCATCATCGGCCGCATCACCCGCGCCATCAGCCCGAAACCGGAACAACATCTGGTCGAGATCGGCCCCGGCCTCGGCGCCCTGACGGAAGAGCTGCTGGGCGAAGCCGGCGCGCTGGATGCGATCGAACTGGACCGCGACCTGATCCCGGTGCTGCGTACCAAATTCTTTCGCTACGGGGATAACTTTCGCATCCACGAAGCCGATGCGCTGAAATTCGATTTCCGCACCCTGCAGCAGGACGAGCGCCCGCTGCGCGTGGTCGGCAACCTGCCCTACAACATATCCACCCCGCTGATCTTCCATCTGCTCAGCTTCAGCGGCGTGATCTCAGATATGCACTTCATGCTGCAGAAAGAGGTGGTAGAGCGCCTCGCCGCGGCGCCCGGCGACAGCCATTACGGCCGCCTCGGCATCATGGCACAGTACTACTGCCGCGTGGAACAGCTGTTCCTGGTGCCACCCGAAGCGTTTCAGCCGGCGCCGAAGGTCGACTCCGCCATCGTCCGGCTCACGCCGTACCAGCAGCTGCCCCTGGTCGCCAAGGATGTTTCCTGTCTGCAGGAGGTGGTGCGGGTGGCCTTCGGGCAACGCCGTAAAACGTTACGTAACAACTTGAAACCGTTGATCGATGCATCGACACTTGAAGCGATCGGAATCGATCCCCAACTACGCCCCGAACGCCTGAGCCTGGAGCAGTTCATCCAGATCAGCGATGCGATCAGCGACCACCGAGACGAGAAAGGGAAAACGGAAGAGTGATGGACTCCATCCAGTACGGCAACAATATCCAGATCGATATCCTGACCGCCTACCTGCCCGAACAGTCGGATCCGGAAGCGCACCGCTACGTGTTCTCCTACCAGATCACGATCACCAACCACAACGCGGAAGCGGTCAAACTGCTGAACCGGCGCTGGCTGATCATCGACGGTAACGAGCAGGCCCAGGAGGTGCGCGGCGAGGGCGTGGTGGGCGAACAGCCGGTCATCGAACCGGAGCAGAGCTTCACCTACACCAGCGGTACCGTACTGGCGACCGAGGTCGGCAGCATGCAGGGACACTACGAGATGGAAACCGATGACGCCGAACGCTTCATCGCCCAGATCCCGCCGTTCACGCTGGCGCAACCCAACGCCCTGCACTGAGTCTCAAAACAGGCCGGCCTGCTCCTGCAATGGCGGCGGCCAGGCATTGAACCCGCCGCGCAGACCCCGCGCCGCCAGCAACGCGGCAAACTCGGCGCCCAACTCCGGTGACAGACGGTTATCCGGCGTATGGAGGAACAGGTAGGGCCTGCGCCCCTGCCCAACCCAACGCGACACCCGCTCGGCCCACTCCTCCAGGGTCGGCCGGGCCAACGTCAGATCCAGCGGCGCGATAAACCTGATCATCGGCGAACGCCCGGTTGCAGCGACTCGCAGCGGCAAATTCGGCTTCTGTTGCAGCGCCTCTCGCGTGGCGGCGTCGCCACTGGGGTTGGCGAACAGGATCCGGGTATCGAAACTGACGCGGTTGATCCCGCTGGCGGCCAACAACTCGTTCAACCCGCGGTCTGCCGTTCCCGGCACGCAGAAGGCCGGATGGCGAACCTCCACCCCGTAGGCAAATCCCGCCGGCAATTGTTGCAGAAACTGCGCGAGTAACGGCAGACGCTCCGGCCCGAACTGCGCCGGCAGCTGCAGCCAGAGCACGCCCAGGCGTCCCTCCAGCGGCGCGATCCGGCGCACAAACTCCAGCAGAGGCGTCTGCACATCCTGTAGCGCACGCCGATGACTGATCTCCTGCGGAAACTTGAAGCAGAAACGGAAATCCGCCGCCGTCTCCTCGGCCCAGCGCTGGACCGCCTGCGCCGACGGCAGACCGTAGAAGGTGGTATTGCCCTCCACACTGCTGAAGCTGCGGGCATAGACGGAGAGGTCCGACACCCCGGCCCGCGCCCTATTCAGTACGCTGTCCGCCCAGCCCGGATGGCTCCATTGCGTCAAGCCGATGTAGTAATCAGGTTCCATGCCGCGATTATCGCATGCATTAAAGTGACGACCAGGGTTGACAGACAAAAAATCTATCTATAATATACGCCCCACGTTGATGCGGGGTGGAGCAGTCTGGTAGCTCGTCGGGCTCATAACCCGAAGGTCGTTGGTTCAAATCCGGCCCCCGCTACCACATTTAAGAGAGGCAGATCGGCTACTTAGCGATCTGCCTTTTTTATTTTTCGCTATTTTTACCGGCATCCTGCAATCACCCTGCGTCCACCTTGTTACCCAAATTTTGGCGCCCAACTTTTGATACATAAATTGGTGCCCCACCCTTAATTGGTGCCCCACCCTTCCGGCTATTTGCCTCCCCGCCCGGAAACCTCCCGCCCGCCAGCTAAATTCGGCCGTCTCCGGAACAGCGTCATCTCGACACTGAAGCGCATCGCCATTGCTGCGCAATCGAAACCGCAAAGGGAAGCGTCACACACGCCACCGTTTAAGAAGCGGCCGGTTGGAACCTTAGCTTAGCGTCAATAGCGTCCTGTCCCCGTTTTCTGGGGACACCCGCGCCGATCGCGCAACAGTATGCTGAATG
>QKGH01000009.1 GCA_003250495.1 Marinobacterium sp. | reverse complement strand
GGTCGAGGGCGGCTCCAGCAAGGAGTTCCGCCATATCAAGGAGATGATGTACGCGCGGCCGAAGGTGATGCACGCGCTGCTCGCCAAGCTGGCCGATGCGGTGACGCTGTACCTGAACGAACAGATCCTGGCCGGCGCCCAGGCGGTACAGATCTTCGATACCTGGGGCGGCGTGCTGAGCGGCCCGATGTACCGTGAGTTCTCCCTGGCCTACATGGAACGGATCTGCAGCCGCCTGATCCGCGAACACGACGGGCGCCGGGTGCCGGTCATCCTGTTCACCAAGAACGGCGGCCAGTGGCTGGAGAACATGGCCGACGCCGGTGCCGACGCGCTGGGCCTGGACTGGACCACCGATATCGGCGATGCCCGCCGTCGCGTCGGCGACAAGGTGGCGCTGCAGGGCAACATGGACCCGAGCGTGTTGTACGCACCGCCGGCGCGTATCCGTCAGGAGGTGCAGGCGATTCTGGAAAGCTACGGCAAGGGCAACGGCCATGTGTTCAACCTCGGTCACGGCATCCACCAGTACGTCGATCCGGATCAGGCCGGCGTGTTCATCGATGCGGTCCACGAACTGAGCGCACCCTGGCATAGCTGATTAGATTCGGCAGCAGGCCAAAAAAAGAGGGACAGACCCCGTACGGGGTCTGTCCCTCTTTTTTTGGATCGGATCAGAGCAGCGCGGCGAGCAGGTTCAGCCCCAGCCCGGCAGTGATCAGGAACAGGAACAGCAGGGCGCCCAGCAGCAGCGCACGTCCCCCTTTACGCAGTGCCGCGAAGTGCGTATCCAGTCCCAGTGCCGCCATCGCCACCGCCAGCAGGGCGGTATCGGCCTGGGCGATCTGCTCCAGCTGGGCCGTGTCGAGCACGCCGCTGGAGGTGACGAACGGCATCAGCAGGAAGATCAGCGCAAACCAGGGCAGGGCGGCCTTGGTGCGAACGACGTCGCTACCGTTCTTGGCGTCGCGGCGGGCGAACCAGAAGCCGAGGCCGAAGATCAGCGGTACCAGCAGCATGACCCGGATCAGCTTGGTGATGACGGCGGCGTGGGCCGCGCTGGCATCGAGGGCGCCGGTGATCGCCGCGACCTGGGCCACTTCGTGTACGGTAGAGCCGACGAAGCGGCCGAAGGCGACCGGGTCGTTGCCGAGCAGCTGCTGCAGCGCCGGTAGTGACCAGAGCCAGGGGTAGAGCAGCATCGCGGCAGACCCGAACAGCACCACCGTGGCGATCGCCACCGGTATATCTTCAGCCCGTGAGCGCAGCGCCGGGGCCGTGGCCAGGATCGCCGCGGCGCCGCATACGGCACTGCCGGCGCCGACCAGCAGCGCCGTGCGCGGGTCCAGCTTCAGCACCTTCACGCCGAGCCAGCCCGCCAGCGTGAACACCGACAGCACCACGGCGATATCCACCAGCAGCGCGCCGCTGCCCACCTGGGCCAAGTCGCCGAGGCTGATGCGCAGGCCGTAGAACACGATGCCGATCCGCAGCAGGCGGTGGCGGGCCAGCGCCAGGCCGGGCTCCATCAGTGCGCGCAGCCGGGCCGGCAGCCACTGCCCGAACAGCAGGCCGAGCAGCATCGCCAGCGTCAGCGGCCCCAGCAGGGTCAGCAACGGCAGCTGCCAGCGCGCAACCCACAGCGCCAGACCGGCGACCGCGCCCGACAGCGCCAGCCCCGGCAGCAGGGCGGGCAGTTGCGCGGCGCCGTTACTGAGGCGTTGCGTCAGGGCATAGGGTTGGGTCTGGGTGGTCTCCATCCTGGTCTCCATCTCGGTGTGGTGGGGATGGCGGAGCGTCGGCCATCCCGTTGGTGAGGAACGGGGCCAGTCTAGACAACTCGTATAAATTAAAAAAACGGTTTAAATTTGTACTATCTATCGGTTTTTTAGGTTAATTGAGAAGGTTAAGCGGGATGATTTCGCTACGACAGGTGCAGGTGTTCCTGGCCATCGCCGAGAGCGGCTCCACCAGTGCCGCCGGTGAGCGGATAGCGCTGTCGCAGTCGGCCACCAGCAGTGCGCTGGCGGAGCTGGAGCAGCGCTTGGGGGTCGCCCTGTTCGACCGGGTCGGGCGGCGCCTGATCCTCAACGACAACGGCCGGCTGTTTTATCCACAGGCACGGCAACTGCTCGGTCAGGCCGAGGCGCTGCAGAACCTGTTCAG
>QKGH01000268.1 GCA_003250495.1 Marinobacterium sp. | reverse complement strand
CAGGAGAAGGCAACTGTGTCCGTACTTGTTGAAGCGACTGCGGCCAGCGACCAACCACTGCAGTCGATCCGCGGCTATATCGCCACCCGTCCGGCCGACCTGGCGCGCGCCGCCCGCGCCTATATGCTCAGCCACGGCGGCGTACCGTTCGGTTTCCTGCGCACCGAGATCGAACAATCCTGGCGCCGCAGCCTGCGTGCCGGCGTCGACTGCCACGCCCCGATCCTGTGCTGCGCGCCGGAGGTGGACGACGAGCGCGGGGTGCTGCAGCAGAACGAGCTGCTGATCCGCTGCGCCCAGCCCGAGCTGGACAGCCTGGCTCACCACCTCGGTTCCCGTGCGCAGCTGATCCTGTGCTCCGCCGATGCCCGTATCCTCGAGCGCCGCGGCGGGGTCGGCAACAGCATTGCCGGGCTGGACCTGAGCCTGCGTCCCGGCGTGGCCTGGCAGGAGGGGCTGTTCGGCACCAACGCCCTCGGCACCGGTATCATCGAGCGCCGCACCATCCATATCAATCCCGGCGAGCACTACCTGGAATCGCTGGCGCCGTTCGCCTGCACTTCGTCGCCGATCTTCGATGCCGCCGGCGACCTGACCGGTGTGCTGGACCTGACCCGCCTGGCCCGCGGCGCCCAGCCGATGGATGTGATCGGCCTGCTGCACTTTGCCGTGCGCAACATCGAGAACCGCCTGTTCCTGCGCCAGTACGGCGGCCAGATCGTCATCGCCTTCCACAACCGCCAGCACTACCTGCGCTCGGCCTGGCAGGGGATGCTGGCGCTGGACGAGTCCGGCCGCATCCTGGCGGTCAACCAGCCCGGCTGCGAACTGCTCGGACGGCAGCGCGAGGCGCTGCTGGAGACGCCGCTGGAGGCGCTGTTCGACGGCTCCTTCGTGCAGCTGTTCATGCAGGCCCAGCGCGGTATCGGCCAGCGCAACACCGCCTCAGGCAAACTCTATTTCGAGCTGATGCACAGCGTGGCACCCTCCCGCTTACGGGTACCGGCGGTTCCGGCCCCGCGCCCGAGCGCGGAGATGGCACCGGTGGCCGCGCCGGCGCTGGAGCCGCGCCTGCAGCGCAGCTTTACCATGGCAGTGCGGGCCATGAGCCGCACGCTGCCGGTGCTGCTGCACGGCGAAACCGGCACCGGCAAGGAGGTGGCGGCGAAGGCGCTGCACCGCGCCAGCGCCCGTGGCGACAAGGCGTTCGTCGCGGTCAACTGCGCGGCGATCCCGGAGAGCCTGATGGAGTCCGAGCTGTTCGGCTATCGCGAGGGGGCGTTCACCGGCGCGCGTAAGGGCGGCATGAGCGGGCGCTTCCAGCAGGCCGATGGCGGCACCCTGTTCCTCGACGAGATCGGCGACATGCCGCTGGCACTGCAGGCCCGCCTGCTGCGCGTGCTGCAGGAGCGCCGGGTGCAGCCGCTCGGCGGCGGTGCGGAGCAGGCGCTGGATATCCAGCTGATCGCCGCCACCCATCGCGATCTGCGCCAGTTGGTGGCCGACGGCGAGTTCCGCGAAGACCTCTACTACCGCCTGAACGGCGTCAGCCTGACCCTGCCGCCGCTGCGCGAGCGGGATGACTTCGTGGCGTTGCTGAACGAGCTGATCGCCCGCCAGGGGCGGCCCGAGGTCAGTGTCGAGGCGGGGTTGCTGAAGCGGCTGCGCGCATACGCCTGGCCCGGCAACGTGCGCCAGCTGCAGATGGTGCTGCAGGTGGCGCTGGCGTTCATGGAGGAGAGCGAGACGCTGCTGACCGAGGAGCACCTGAGCGACGATTTCCTGCTCGAACTGGAGCGGCCGGAACCGAAGAGCGGGCTGCTGCAGCAGAACGAGACGGCGCTGATCCGCCAGGCGCTGGAGCAGCACGACGGCAACGTCTCGGCGGCAGCCAGTGCGCTCGGTATCAGCCGCGCCACGTTGTACCGGCGTCTGCGGGAGCTGTGAGATGAACCCTATCCGCCCCGGCACTGTTTACGGTAACAGCAACCGTCCCCGTCGCTACCTGGAGTGTCGCCGATGCTGAAGTTGCTGGTCCGCGCCATCCAGGCCGACAACCGCGCCGAGCTGGAGGCGGCGTTCCGCTGGCTGTACGGCTATGTGCGACCGCAGCGGCGCGCGATCCTCGGGCTGCTGGCACTGTCTTTATGCGGCACCGCCATCGTATTGCTGC
>QKGH01000276.1 GCA_003250495.1 Marinobacterium sp. | reverse complement strand
CTCGACAAGATGCCGGGGATGAGCCGGGTCTACTACTCCAGCTCCGGTTCCGAGGCCAACGAGAAGGCGTTCAAGATGGTGCGCCAGATCGCGCACAAGTATCACGGCGGCAAGAAACACAAGATCCTGTATCGTGAGCGCGATTACCACGGGACTACTTTGGCGGCGCTGAGCGCGTCCGGCCAGGCCGAGCGTCGCGCCCAGTTTGGGCCGTTCAACCCCGGCTTCGTCGAGTTCCCGCACTGCTTCGAATACCGCAACCAGTATGGCGAGAGCGCCAACTACGGCGAGCGCGCGGCGCGGGCGATGGAGGAGGTGATCTTGCGCGAGGGGCCGGATACGGTCGGCGCGGTGATCCTGGAGCCGATCACCGCCGGTGGTGGCATCATCCTGCCGCCGGTCGGCTACTGGGAGACGATCCGCGAGATCTGCGACAAGTACGACATCCTGCTGATCATCGACGAGGTGGTGTGTGGCCTGGGCCGTACCGGCAAGTGGTTCGGCTACCAGCACTACGGCATCGCACCGGATATCGTCACCATGGCCAAGGGGGTAGCCTCCGGTTACGCGGCGATCTCCTGCACCGTCACCACCGAGCGGGTTTACCAGCTGCTGCAGGAGGCCGATGCCACCGACACCCTGGGTTACTTCCGCGATATCTCCACCTTCGGCGGCTGCCTGGCCGGGCCGGCTGCCGCGGTGGCCAACATGGAGATCCTGGAACGGGAAGGGCTGGTCGACAACAGTGCGGTTATGGGCGAGCGGATGCTGGCCGGCTTCCAGGCCCTGGCGGCCAAGCATGCGGTGATCGGCGATGTACGCGGCAAGGGGTTGTTTGCCGGTATCGAGCTGGTGGCCGACCGCGATACCAGGGAGCCGGTACCCGAGTCGGTGGCGATCGCCGTGGCCGGACGCTGCAAGGCGCTCGGGGTGCTGATCGGGCGCACCAACCGCAGCCTGTCCGGCTTCAACAACATCCTGAACTTCAGCCCGGCGCTGACGGCTACAGCGGAGCAGATCGATCGTATCCTGGCGGCGGTGGATCAGGCGCTGACCGACGTCTGCGGTTGATCCCCTGGCGGCAAAGAAAAACCCGGTAACCATTCGGTTGCCGGGTTTTTTATCGCATCGACTTCAGTCGCCGTTGGTGATGGCCAGTTAACTGAGCAGCTGGCCGAACAGCGGCGCGCTGAGCACCATGGCCACGCCGGTGAAGATCATCGTCAGGCTGGCGATCACCCCCTCTTCGTGGCCCAGCTCACGCGCCTTGGCGGTACCGGCGCCGTGGGAGGCGGCACCGAGCGCCGCCCCCTTGGCCAGCGCCGAGCGGATTCCGGCGAGCTTGAACACCGGCTCGCACACCATCATCCCGATCACCCCGGTGATTACCACCAGCAGTGCGGTCAGGTCGGGCACCCCACCGAAGGAGCCGACCGCCTGGATCGCGAACGGCTGGGAGACGGAGCGCACCAGCATGGTGTTGGCCAGCTCCTCGGGCATTGGAAACAGCTGCACCAGTACCCAGGAGGAGAACACGCCGAGCACCAGGCCGGTCACGACGCCGATACTCAGCGTCAGCGGATAGCGGCGGATCACGTCGCGCTGCTGGTAGATCGGCACGGCGAAGGCGATGGTGGCCGGGCCCAGCAGCATCACCAGGAAATGGGTATAGAGGTAGTAGTCCTCCAGCGGGATATGCAGCGTCAGCACCAGGGCGATGATCGCCAGCGGTGCGACCAGCATCGGCGCCAGCCACAGCACCCGCTTGCGTTGGTAGACGAACTTGGTCAGGTAGTAGAACCCCAGCGTTGCGACGAGGCTGAGCAGGGCCCACAGCGTATCAGACATGGTGCAACTCCTGCCGGTGCTGCTCGTTGAGATGTTGCTCGAAGCGGAACACCCGCTCGACCACCCAGGCGGTGCCGCCGAGAACCATGATCGTACCGAGCAGTACGGTCAGCAGGATCATCACCCCGTCCTCGCGGATCAGCACCGAATATTTCAGCACCGACACCACCGGCGGGATGAAGAACAGCAGCAGCTCGCCGAGCAGCCAGCGCGAGCCGGAGCCCACGGCGCGTTCCGGGACCACCCGGGTCAACAGCAGCAGCACCAGGATCAGCAGGCCGATCACGCTGCCCGGGATCGGCCACTGCAGCCAGGCGACCAGCCGGTCGCAGAGCCAGAGCAGCAGGCACAGGGCGCTGAGCTGGAGCAACAGGGTGGAAAACGACAGGACGCGCTGCATGGTGGAAACTCCGCTGCGGGATGTTGATGATGTAGACGAAAGTTTAACGATCTTTTTTCTATAGATATAATGAATGTTAAATATGAAAAACATGAAATAAGGTTATGTATATGGATCTTAGGGTGCTGCGCTATCTGACCGCGATCGTCCGTTGTGGCGGTTTCGGCAAAGCCGCCGAGCAGGTGCACCTGTCGCAACCGGCGCTGAGCAAGGCGATACGGACGCTGGAGCAGGAGCTGGAGGTGCGGCTGCTGGAGCGCGGCCATCGCGGCAGCACGATCCGGCTGACGCCGGCGGGGGAGGTGGTATACCGCCATGCCTGCATCCTGCTGGAGCAGCGTCAGCAGATGCAGGCGGAGCTGCGCAGCCTGCGCCAGCTGGACAGCGGCGAGCTGCGGATCGGCTTGTCGCCGCTGGGCAGCGCGGAGATCTTCGCGCCGATCATCGCCCGCTTTCGGGCCACCTATCCCGGGATCGAGATCCATCTGCTGGAGCGGGGCGGCGCCGAGCAGGAGGATGCGCTGCGCAACGGCGAGATCGAGCTGGCCACCAGCCTGTTTCCGCAGGATGAGGAGATCGAGGGGATGCTGATCCGCGACGACCCGATGATGGTGGCACTGCCGCAGGCGCACCCGCTGGCGGCTTTACCGGAGCTGCACCTGACCGACCTGGCCACTATCCCGCTGGTGACCTTCGAGGCGAGTTTCGCCCTCAACAAGCTGATCCACGACGCCTGTGTGGCCGGTGGCTTCACCCCGCCGCATGCGGCGGAGGTGACCTATCCCGATTTCGGCCTGGCGCTGGTCGCCGCGGGGACCGGGGTGATGCTGCTGCCGAAGTTGATTGCCGAACGCCACGCCATCTCCGGGGTGGCGATCAAGCCGCTGCAGAGCTCGGATCTGCGCTGGCAGCCGTCGCTGATCTGGCGCAAACGCGCGACCCTGTCGTTCGCGGCCCAGGCGCTGCGCGAGATGATCCGCGACTCGCTGTAGGCGGCCGCTTCCGGAGCGGGACGTGGTCTAACCCAGGCCCTGTAGCCGAGGGATGGCTGCCGCGGGGCGGCTTCCGCTGCCGTTGGGCGTGGCCAGGGTCAGCGGCACGGCACAATGAGTCAGCCGCACCGGGAGCCAAACGTATTGGAAGCCAGCCATACCGACCTCAGCCGCACCGGGCGAGGATCAGCCGGGCGACCTCGGCGAAGCCGTAGCCGCCCTTGCCGCTGGCGAGGTAGCGCGGGCCGACCGGCAACTGCGGCAGCAGCGGTTCGATATTGGCTACGCCGAAGCTGAGCCGGAAGCGAGCGAACATGGCGCTGTCGTTAGCCGAGTCGCCGATGAACGCGATCGCATCGTCTGTCACGCCCAGGCCGCGTTGCTCCAGCCAGGCGCTGGCGCTGCTGGCCTTGTCGTAATCTCCGAGCCAGGCGTTGATATGGATGGAGCTCAGGTGTGCCTGCACGCCTTCGGTACGCAACGCCTCGAGTAACTGGCGGCACTGGTGGGGGGCGATGCGCTGCTGCTGACCGATATCGAAGGCGATATCGGTTTCCCGGTAGCGCTGGTCCTGGGTGGCGTGGGCGAACGGATAACGCTGCACCAGGGCGGACTGCAGTGCATCCAGGCGCTGGCGATGCTGCACACGCTCCGCCTCGGACAAGCGGTAACGGCGCGCGATCCTGCCGTCGTCGTCGCGCTCCATCCACAACGCCCCGTTCTCGCCGATTACCGCGGCGACCGGCCAGGTGCGCACGATGCAGTCGCACCAGCCGGCACAGGCACCGGTGACCGGCACCACCAGAATGCCCGCTTCCCGCAGTTGCTCCAGTGCCAGCAGGGTCACGGCGGGAAGCTGGCCCTGCCAGGTCAGGGTGTCGTCGACATCGGTGAACAGCACGCGGATCGGCCGTTCGAGCCGTGGCGGCAGCGCCAGCGGAGCGGCGGGGGATGCCGTGTCGGGAGCGCGGTTGGGAGCGGTGTCTAACACGGTATCTAAGGCGGTATCGGGGTGCGTCATACTCGGGTTCCGCAGGTGGATTCAGGTTCAATAAGGTTCAATAAGGTTCAGGCGCAAACGGCTTGAGTGGCGCTGGCGATCATTTCAGCCCGGCATGCATGAACGATTGCACGAACTGGCGCTGGAACACCAGGAACAGGGCCAGCAGCGGGCCGACGGCGATCAGTGTGCCGGCGCAGATGATCGGCCACTGCACCCCGGATTCCGGGGCGCCGAAGATCGCCATCCCCACCGTCAGCGGGCGGCTGTCGGCGGTGTTGGTCACCACCAGCGGCCAGAGAAAGTTGTTCCAGTGATGACTGACGGAGACCAGGCCGTAGGCGAGATAGGTGGGCTTGGCCAGGGGCACATAGACCTTCCACAGGATGCCGAGGCGCGAGCAGCCCTCCAGGCGGGCGGCGTCCTCCAGCTCCTGCGGCACGGTCAGGAAGGTTTGGCGCAGCAGGAAGATACCGAAGGCGCTGGCCATGTAGGGCAGGGCCACACCGAGGTGGGTATCGACCAGCTTCAGCCCGGACAGGGTCTGGTAGTTTTCGACGATCAGAATCTCCGGCATCACCATCAGTTGCAGCAGTACCAGCGCGAACACCAGCCCGCGGCCGCGAAACGCCATCCGCGCCAGCGCATAACCGGCCAGGGTGCAGAGGATCAGCTGGAACAGCAGGATCAGCCCGGTGATGATCAGCGTGTTGAGCATGTAGCGCATGAACGGCGCCTGCTGCCAGGCGGTGCGGAAGTTGTCCATGGTCAGGGGTGCCAGCAGTTCGAAGCGGGTGGCGTATTCGCCGGGATGCAGCGCGGCCCAGAACGCATACAGCAACGGCAGTATCCAGAGCAGGCCGAGGCACCAGGCGGCGGCGGTCGAAAGCAGGTGGGTGATGCGTGTCATGGTGATCTCTTGGCCTCAGCGGTAGTGGATACGGCGCTCGATCAGGCGGAACTGCAGCAGCGCCAGCGTTACTAGCAGGGCCAGCAGGATCACGGTCAGCGTCGCCGCATAGCTGCTGTCGAAGAAGCTGAAGGCGTTTTCGTAGATGTAGTAGAGCAGCAGGTTGCTGGCGTTGTTGGGGCCGCCCTTGGTCAGGATGAACAGGTGGTCCACCAGCTTGAAGGCGTTCAGCACCGCGTTGACCAGCACGAACAGCGTGGTGGGCATCAGCAGCGGCAGCGTCAGGCGGCGGAAGGTGTACAGGGCGCTGGCGCCCTCGAGTGCGGCGGCCTGGTATAGATCGCGGCTCAACGCCTGCAGCGCCGCCAGGTAGAAAATCATGAAAAAGCCCGCCTCCTTCCAGACGGTCATCAGCATCAGGCTGGGCAGGGCCCAGTCGGGATCGCCCAGCCAGTTGATGCCGGGCAGGCCAACGCATTCGAGCAGCCTGTTGAACAGGCCGATCTCCGGGGTATAGAAGAACAGCCAGATATTGGCGACCGCGATCATCGGCAGCATGGTCGGGGTGAAATAGGCCAGCCGCAGGGCGGTGCGTCCGCCGATGCGGCCGTTGACCCAGAGCGCCATCGCCAGCGCCAGGGCGATGGAGAGCGGCACCGTGCCCAACGCATACCAGAGGTTGTTGCTCAGCGCCTGCCAGAACACCGGGTCATCGATCAGCATGCGGTAGTTGTCGAGGCCCGCAAACTGGGCCGGCTGGCTGCCGCGGGCCGGGTAGAACACCGAGTGCCACAGCGTCGTCACTGTGGGCAGGTAGGTAAACGCCAGCAGCATCAGCAGTGCGGGCAACAGCATCAACCAGGCGTAGAGCTGGTTCAGTCGGTTCATCGGCAATCGGCCTTGCGGGTAGCTATGCGGTGGTTTCCATGCAATGGAGACGGCGGTGCCCGCAACGGACACCGCCTGCTCACCGACGGTGACGTATCAGTAGCGCGACAGGATGCGCTGGGCCTGCTTCTGCGCGGTGTCCAGCGCGGCCTGGGGTTCTGCCTGACCGTTCAGCACGGCCTGAATGGCATCGTCGAGCAGCTTGCGCACGCGGCCGGACTGGTGCGTGGCCAGCTCGGCGGTGGCGTACTTGAGCTGGTCGCGGGCCACGGCGGCGGGCGGGAAGCTCTGCACATACTGTTTCAGTGCCGCGGTGTCATAGGCGGCGGGGCTGACCCCCATGTAACCGGTGGCGATGCTCCATTTCGCGGCCTGCTCCGGTGAGGTCATGAACTGCACCAGTTGCAGTGCGGCCTTACGTTCTTCCGGGGAGGCTTTCTTGAACAGGTAGAAGTTGCCGCCACCGGTCGGTGAGCCGAAGTTCTTGTGTGCCGGCAGCATGGCGACACCGAAGTCGAATTTGGCGTTGTTCTTCACCGCGGTCAGGTTGCCGGTGGAGTGCCACATGATGGCGGTTTTCTGCTCCAGGAAGTTCTGGCGCAGGGTGCCCCACTCGATGGTGCCCTCGGGCATGACGTGGTACTTGCGGCTCAGGTCGCGCCAGTAGCTCAGCGCCTCGACCATTTCGGGCTGGTTGAAGTAGGTCTCGTTACCGGCGCTGTTCATCAGCACGGCACCGTTCTGTTTGGCCAACGCGCCGAACATCCAGTACGGGTAGCCGGTGGAGGGGATCATCGCGCCCCAGCGCTCGACCTGGCCGTCTGCATCTTTTTTCACCAGTTTCTGGCCCATCTCGGCCAGCTCGTCCCAGCTCTTCGGCGGCTGTTCCGGGTCCAGCCCCGCTTCGCGGAACGCCTCCTTGTTGTAGTACATGACGATGGTGGAGCGCTGGAACGGAATGCCCCAGGTAGTCCCGTCGACCGCGCCGTTTTCCATCAGCGCCGGGTAGAAGCTTTGCAGCCACTGGCGCTCGGCGGCGGTTTCGACCACCTCGTCGAACGGCACGATCGCATCGAGGTCGCGCAGCTCGTGCACGTCGATGGAGAACATCACCGACAGCTGCGCCGGCTGACCGCTCTGCAGGGCGGCCAGCGCCTTGACGCGGGCGTCGTTGTAGTTGCCGGCGTAGATGGCGTTGACGTCGATCTCCGGGTTCTGCCGTTCGAAGTCGGCGATCATGCCGTCGACGACCTGGGTCAGCGGGCCGCCGACGGAGACCGGGTAGTACAGGGTCAGTGCGGTTTGGGCCTGGGCGGCGCTGGCAAGCAGGGTGGTAAGGCCCAGGGCCAGGCGTGTGTTACGGCGGTTCAGCATGGAACGGCTCCTATGTAGGGGGCTGAGGGGTAGGGGGCTGACGGGTAGAGGTCTGATGGCGTGACTGCGGCGTCGGGCAGGCGTCCGCCCCGGTCGGGATCGAAGCGGTGCTCATGCTCCCGACCCCACTGCAGGCACAGCGGCGTATCGTGCGCCAGTATCCGGTGTCCGGGCAGGCGCAGTTTCAGGGACTGTCCGGCGTAGGTGGGCAGATTGACGTCGATGATCGTATCGGCACCGTGGTAGTCGCAATGGCGCACTCGTGCCGGTACGCCCCGCTCGGCCAGGCGAATATGTTCCGGGCGCAGGCCCAGCAGGTGCCCGGGGTGTTCCAGCAGGTTCATCGGCGGGTTGCCGATGAAGCGCGCGACAAAGGTGTCGGCGGGACGATTGTAGAGCCGCTCGGGGGTACCGGATTGCACGATGCGGCCCCGATTGAGCAGGAAGATACGATCGGCCATGCTCATCGCCTCGACCTGGTCGTGGGTCACGTACAGCACGGTCATGCCGAGCTGCTGCTGTAACGCACGGATCTCGGCGCGCATCTCGTTGCGCAGCTTGGCATCGAGGTTGGACAGCGGCTCGTCCATCAGGCACAGCGGCGCCCGCGCCACGATCGCCCGCGCCAGGGCCACGCGTTGGCATTGGCCGCCCGACAGCTGCCCCGGCTTTTTCTGCAGCTGCTCGCCCAGGTCGACCAGCTCCAGTACCTGGCGCAGCCGCTGCTGCTGTTCGGCCGCGGGCACCCGGCGTGCCTTGAGCCCGAACAGGATGTTGTCGCGGACGTCGAGGTGTGGGAACAGGGCGTAGGACTGGAACACCATCGCCAGACCGCGCTTGCCGGAGGGGCGCCCGGTGATGTCGTCGCCGTTCAGACAGATGCGGCCACCGCTGGGCGTCTCGAGGCCGGCGATCATCTTCAGCGTGGTCGATTTGCCGCAGCCGGAGGGCCCCAGCAG
>QKGH01000333.1 GCA_003250495.1 Marinobacterium sp. | reverse complement strand
CCGGACCGAAGATCTCCTCCCGATAGATGCGCATCTCGGTGGTCACGTCGGTAAAAATGGTCGGCCCGACGAAGTTACCATCGGGATAGCCCGCGACGCGGATCTGGCGCCCGTCCAGTGCCAGTGTCGCCCCGTCGGCCACCCCCGAATCGATCAGCTCGACCACCCGGGCCTTCGCTTGCGGTGAGACCAGGGGCCCCAGGTCCGCGTCGCGCTGGCTACCCGCCCCCACCTTCATGACGCTGGAGCGCTCGATGAGCTCGGGCAACCAGGCTTGGGCCGCGCCGACCAGGATCACCACCGAGTTGGCCATACAACGCTGCCCGGCGGCCCCGAAACAGGAGCCGATCACATTGTTGATCGCCTGGCTGCGGTTGGCATCCGGCATGATGACGCAGTGGTTCTTGGCCCCCATCATCGACTGCACCCGCTTGCCGGCCGCACCGGCGCGGTCGTAGATATGGGTACCGACGCGGGTGGAACCGATGAATGAGAGCGCCTTGATATCGGGATGATCGCAGATCAGGTTGGCGACCTCCGGCCCGCCATGGACCACGTTCAACACACCGGCGGGAATGCCCGCTTCATGCGCCAGCTCCACCAACCGCATGGTCGCGCTCGGGTCCTGCTCCGACGGCTTTAGAACGAAGGCGTTACCAGCAGCGATGGCCAGCGGGAACATGAAACAGGGCAGCATCACCGGAAAATTGAATGCGGTAATGCCCGCTCCGACCCCCAGGGGCTGCTGCAGCGAATAGACGTTGACGTTACCCGCCGCGTTTTCGGCGATCTCGCCCAGTTGCAACGAGGTGATGGAGCAGGCATGTTCGATAGCCTCCAGCCCCCGCCCAACCTCACCTTCGGCATCCGGCAGCGTCTTGCCGTGCTCCTCGGTGATCAGGGCTGCCAGCTCCTGCGTATGCTCACGTACCAGCGCCTGAAACCGGAGCATGATGCGCATGCGCTGCGCTAACGCGACCTTGCGCCAGCTTTGAAATGCGATTTTTGCACTACTGACGGCAAGATTGACCTCATCTTCGGTCGCAAAAGGCACCCGGGCGACCACCTCCTGCGTCGCCGGATTGACCACGTCGCGCCACTCGCCACTGCGGGAAGAAACGGCTTCGCCATTGATGAACAAGGGAATTTCCTTGACTGACATATACCTGATCTCCTTGTATTTATTGTTTCAGGTTGGAGCATCGAGCTCAGCTTTCAGGCGAGTCTAAGGCGCGGCTTCATTGACAAACAACCGGCATCTGCGCACATTGGTTGTGCATAGATGCACAAAGGGGGTTCCATGCACAACTGGCAGGATATGCAGATATTCCTCGAGGTCGTTCGCTCGGAACGCTTGACCGACGCGGCCCGCCGGCTGAACATCGACCACTCGACGGTGTCCCGCCGCATCCGGCGCTTCGAGTCCCAACTCAATACCCAGCTGTTCGAACGCAGCACCCATGGCTATCGACTGACGGACGCCGGCCAACAGCTGCTGCTGTTCGCCGAACGGATGGAACGCGCCGCGACCGGCGCGCTGGAGAACATCAGCGACCACAACCTGCATCTGAGCGGACAGGTTCGGCTGGGGGTAACGGAGGGCTTCGGCACCTGGGTGATCACGCCGCTGCTGGGAGCCTTCAGCGCACGCTACCCCGAACTGACCATCGAACTGTTAACGCTGCCCAGAACGGTCAACCTGAGCCGCCACGAAGCCGACCTGGCCATCACGATCGATCGTCCCAGCAACAGCGAGATGGTCACGTCGCGCCTGTGCGAATATCGCCTGCGACTTTACGGACAGCGGGCCTATCTGCAGTCGGCTGAGCCGCTACGGCGGCTGGAGGAGATCAACCGATACCCGCTGATCGGCTATGTCGATGATCTGATTTTCAGCGACCAGCTCTGTTATCTGGACCCGCTGCTGGCAACCCAGTCCGGCCCACCCCACTTTGCCCTGCGCAGTACCAGCGTCATCACCCAGCTGCATGCGGCACGTAACGGGCTTGGACTCGCCGTATTGCCCTGCTTCATGGCCCAGAACGACCCGCTGCTGCAACCGCTGCTGTGCGATGAAATCGATATTGTGCGCCAGTTCTGGATAAGCGCCCGCGCGGAACAGCGGCAATTGCTGAAAATTCGCCTGCTGTGGCAGTTTCTGAAGGAGGCGATCGACGAGAAC
>QKGH01000186.1 GCA_003250495.1 Marinobacterium sp. | reverse complement strand
GGTGACCAGTATATCCATGACCTGCTGCTCCCGCTCGCTGAGGTTGGCGTCGAGCCCGACCTGCTCCGCCTGCCACGCCAGCGATTTGGCCGGCTGGCCGTTCAGCAACCGTCGCAGCAGTTTCTGCATCACCGCCGGCGTGGCCCAGATATCGCCGCGGCACAGCGTTTCGATCAGTTGCTGCAACAACGAGCCGGTGATGAAGGTACTGGCGTAGCCCCTGGCGCCGAGCGCCAGCAGGCGGATGCCCTCGTCATCCTGCGGCCGATCGGTCAGCACCGCGTACAGCTGCCCTTTCGCCTGCAGCGTCGGAAACAGCGTCCGGCGCCCGGCGGCGGACAGCGAATCCAGGTGGATCAGCAGCAACCCGCCGGGCAGCCCGGCCTCCAGCCCGGCCTCGTCGAAGCGTTCGAGCGGAAAGCCGGCCAGAAGGCGTGTCCAGCGTTCCAGCACGTTTCCCTGTGTGGTAAAGAGTCCCAGTTGCATATCAGCGTTCCGTCAGCGCCCGGTCGCGGGCCTTCAGAATCGGTTTCAGCAGGTAATCCATCACCGTCTTCTTGCCGGTGAGGATATCCACGTTCACGGTCATGCCCGCGATCAACGGCAGCGGCTTGTCGATGTTGCCGAGATAGGGATTCGGGGTTTCGAGCCGTACCCGGTAGAACGCCTGCTGCTCCTCGTCGAGGATGGTGCTCGGCGAGACGAACACCACCCGAGCATCGAGACCACCGTAGATGGAGAAGTCATAGGCCGAGACCTTCACCATCGCCGGCAGCCCGGTGTGAATCTGGGCGATGTCGGCGGGCCGGATACGCGCTTCCACCAGCAGCCGGTCCTCCCAGGGCACGATGTTGAGCAGGTCGTCGCCGGGCTGGACCACGCCGCCGACGGTATTGACCAGCAGCTCCTTGACCGTGCCCTTGACCGGGGCGCGCACCTCGGTGCGGGTGATGCGGTCCTGCATCCCCTCCATCGCTTCGCGCAACCGCGCCAGCTCGCCGCTCACCTCGTTCAACTCGGTGCGGGCCTCGGTGCGGAACTGCAGCTCGCCTTCGTCGAGACGGCTTTCGTGCTCGGCGATCGCCGCCTCGATACGGGGCACACTGAGGCGGATACCGGACAGTTCGCCCTTCAGGTCATTGACCTGGCGCTGCGTGCGCAGGTACTCGACCTCAGAGATCACCCCTTCGCTCAACAGCGGACGCATGATGTTGTACTCCTTGAGCAGCAGGTTGTAGCTGCTCTGGAGCTGGTCGATCTTGGCGAGTGCCTCCTGCAGCTCCTGCCGCCGCTGCTCAAGTTGGCGCCGGGTGATCTGCAGACTGGTGCGCTGCTCCCGGGAACGGGCATTGTAGAGGTTGCCTTCACGCTCGAGCAGGTGCTGGTAGGCCGACGGGAAGTCCTCGGGGGGCGAGAACTCGCCACCGTCCGCTTCCGCCTGCAGCCGTAGCTGCTTCGCCTGCAGTTCGTACTGGCGCACGCGGTTTTCGTTGAAGGAGCTGGAGAAGCGGGTATCGTCGATGCGCAGCAGCACCTGGCCCTTTTCCACCAGGTCCCCCTCGTGCACCAGGATCTCGGAGACGATGCCGCCTTCGAGGTTCTGCACCACCTGCAGCTGGGACGACGGAATGATCTCGCCGTCCCCCCGGCTGATTTCGTCGAGCTGGGCCCAGTTGGCCCAGATGATCGCCAGCAGCACGAACAGCGCCATGCCCCAGAGCAGCAAGCGGGCGCTGCGCGGCGTCTGCTCCAGCATCGCCTCGCTGATGCTGGTCATAAAGCGTGTATCTTCCCTGGATACTGACCTGTTCATGGCTTCCTACCTGCGAATCTGCAGACGCCCCTGCTTGAGCGCCTCGAGCACGGTCTGTTTCGGCCCGTCGGCCACCACCCTGCCGCCGTCGATGACGATCAGCCGGTCCACCAGGGTCAGCAGCGACATCTTGTGCGTGACCAGCAGCAGCGTCCGCTCCCGGCAGTACTCCGCCAGTTGCTGCTTGAGCTGCTCTTCCGACGAGTTGTCCATGGCATTCGAGGGCTCGTCTAGGATCAGCACCGACGGATCGTGGATCAGCGCCCGGGCCACCGCCACCGCCTGCCGCTGTCCACCGGACAGCGCCGCGCCGCGCTCGCCCACCTGCAGGTCGAATCCCAGCGGATGGCGATTGATGAAGTGGTCGGCGCCGGCCAGCCG
>QKGH01000123.1 GCA_003250495.1 Marinobacterium sp. | reverse complement strand
GGAGAGGCCGATGCCGAGGGCGGCGATCAGCGGTACCGTCACGACATTGGTGGTGACGCCGCCGGAGTCGTAGGCGAGGCCGATGATCTCCGGCGGCGCGAACCAGGTCAGGGCGATCACCAGCAGATAGCCGGGGATCAGGTACCAGTGTATCGGGTGGCCGAGGATGGTGCGCAACACCCCCAGCGCCGTGACGCCGCCGACGGAGCCGGCGACGAGTAGACGCAGGGTGAGGGCGTCGATCAGGCCGTTACTGATCTCCTGCGCGTGGGCGGCGGGCAAACTGGTTCGCCAGGCCCTTGCCGACCGGGAAGATCCCCAGCTCGAGCCCCTGCAGGAACAGGGCGACGCCGGCCGCGACGATCAGCAGGCCGCCGGCCAGACTCGGCGCGTCAGCCGGCACCTGCCGCAGGATCAGCAACTGGAACAGCAGTACCACAGCGACGATCGGCAACAGGTTCTTCACGGCATGCAGCAGCTGGTGAAGAAACGCCATTACCAGCGCGTTCATGGGTTGTCCGGTCCCTTGGGCTCGGCCGCGTCGGGCGGCGGCAGCTGATCCCTGGCCTCCAGCAGTTGAATGGTGCGCTCCAGCTGGTGCTCGATGCGCTCCAGCCGGTTCTCCAGGCGATGGATCCGCTCCAGGTTCTGCCGCTCCTTCTCCGCCAGCTGTCCCTCATCCTTTTCGATAAAGAACACCGAGAAGCTGGCGGTCAGCAGCGAGAACATGCAGATCCCGACCAGGATCAGGATGGCACCGAACAGCCGGCCTTCGTTGGTGGAGGGGACGATGTCGCCATAACCGACGGTGGTGATGGTGACCCAGGCCCACCAGATGCCGTCGATGGGGGTTTTGAAGGCGGGGTCCAGCGTCGAGATCACCAGCCCCGAAACGATCAGGAAGATCAGGCAGATCAGCAGCGTGGTGCCGAGGTTGTGGCGGGCGAGGATCGAGCGCATATCGCGCGAGACCTTGAACAGGATGCCCAGCATCACCATTAGCCGCAGCATCCTGGCCGCGCCGGCATAGAGGGCGGTGGCGCCCCAGATCGCCGGCAGGCCGCCGGCGATGATGACCAGGCTCATCCAGTTCTGGCGCAGGTAGCGTTTACGGTCCCTGACCACCAGTAGCATGATCGCCAGCTCGGTAATGAAGCCGAGCCAGATCACCCAGTCGGTGAATAGATGGCCGCGCGCTGAGCCCTGGCCCTCTGAGCGCATGTACCAGTCGACCAGGATCCACATGGCCAGGAACAGCATCGGCCACTCCAGGCGTTTACCCCAGCGCTTGGCCTTGAGGCTCTCGCTGGCGTCGACGCCACCGAAGCCGAGGCGGGTCATCCACAGACTGTGCCGGTCGGACATCATGACGCGAACCTCTCCGCAGTTGGCGGCCCGACTCAGGCGGTCCCGTTCAGGGTCCGGTCGAGCTGATCGATCAGTTGTAGCAGCTGGTCGGTATCGGCTGGCAGGTGCTTGAACGCCTCCTCGGCCATCGGTGCGATCAGGCTATTGCCGGGCAGCGGCAGGCGTTGCTGGGCCATCAGTTCCAGGCGCGGCAGCAGCAGCCACTGCACCCACTCCTCGAACCCCAGGGTGTCGACGCAGAACGGCTCCTGGCTCAGCAGCGCCTCCGGTTCCGGCAGGCTGTCGGACCACAGCTCGATGCGGCGCATCTCCCCCTCGATCTGCAGCAGCAGCGCCAGCACGGCATGATGCTGGCTCACCGCTGCCTCCGTGCAACCTTCAGGGTATCGGCGATCAGGAATGCCAGCTCCAGCGACTGGTCGGCATTCAGGCGCGGATCGCACTGGGTCTGGTAACGGGCCGACAGCCCCTCTTCGGTGATCTGGTAGGCGCCACCGATACACTCGGTGACATCGCTGCCGGTCATCTCGAAATGGACGCCTCCGGCATAGCTGCCCTCGGCCTGGTGCACCTCGAAGAACCCCTTCATCTCGCGCAGGATCGCTTCGACGTTACGGGTCTTGTAGCCGTTGCCGGCCTTGATCGTGTTGCCGTGCATCGGGTCGGAGCTCCACACCACCTGGGCGCCCATCTCCTCGACCGCGCGCACCAGCGGCGGCAGCTTGTCGAGGATCTTCTCGGCGCCCATGCGTGCGATCAGGGTGATACGCCCCGCGGTGTTGCCCGGGTTCAGGATCTCCAGCAGGCGGCGCAGATCGTCGGTACCGGTGCTGGGGCCGACCTTGATGCCGATCGGGTTGTGTACTCCGCGCAGGAACTCGACATGGGCATGGTCGGGCTGGCGGGTACGGTCGCCGATCCACAGCATATGCGCGGAGCAGTCGTACCAGCCGCCGGTCAGGCTGTCCTGGCGGGTCAGTGCCTGCTCGTAATTCAGCAGCAGGGCTTCGTGGGAGGTGTAAACCGAGGTCTCCTTCAGCTGCGGCGTGTTGCTGGAGTGGATGCCGCAGGCGCGCATGAACGCCAGCGACTGCTCGATCTGCGTGGCCAGGGTTTCATACTTCTCATGCTGCGGGCTCTGGCTGACGAAACCCATGTTCCAGCGGTGCACCTGGTTCAGGTCGGCCAGGCCGCCGCTGGCGAAGGCGCGCAGCAGGTTCTGCGTGGCGGAGGACTGATGGTAGGCGCTGAGCAGACGCTGCGGGTCCGGCGTACGGGCGCTGGCGGTGAATTCGATATCGTTGATGATGTCGCCGCGGTAGCTGGGCAGCTCGACGCCATCGACCGCTTCGGTATCGGCGGAGCGCGGTTTGGCGAACTGGCCGGCGATACGGCCGATCTTCACCACCGGGCAGCTGCCGGCGAAGGTCAGAACCACCGCCATCTGCAGCAGCAACTGGAAGGTGCTCTTGATCTTGCCGGCGTTGAACTCGATAAAGCTCTCCGCACAGTCGCCGCCCTGCAGCAGGAACGCCTCACCGCGACTGACGCTGGCCAGATCGTCCCGCAGCGAGCGGATCTCTCCGGCAAATACCAGTGGTGGATATTTGTGCAGTGTGCGTTCGACCTCCGCCAGTGCCTGGGCATCGGGGTAGGTGGGTTGCTGCACGATCGGTTTGTCTCTCCAGCTGGCGGGGCTCCAGTTATGCATCTCTTTATATTCCATTGGTACTACGCTCTATAGCCCTTCAGTTTATGCGATCGACGCACGCAAACAAAGGCATGGCGGGAATGGGGTGGTAACGGTCGACCCTCAGGAGGCCGCGCGGATACCGTTCAGGTTGCGGAAGGTGATCTCCCGCGCCGTATTGAGGAAGTCGACCATGAAGTCGGCGTTTTTCTGATCTTCGCGCATCGCCGCGTACAGCGTGCACCAGAGACCCTTTTCCCCGAGCGGACGCGAGGCCACGTAATCGCGCTGGATATACTCGTGCAGCGCCCAGCTGGGCAGGGCGGCGACGCCGCGCCCGCTGGCGACCAGCTGCACCATCATCACCGTCAGCTCGGCGGTGCGCAGCTCGGCCGGTTCCACGTTGGCGGGATCGAGGAAACGGCTGAATACGTCCAGCCGGTTGCTATCCACCGGATAGGTGATCAGCGTCTCCTGGGCCAGGTCGCGCGGGTGGATGAACTTGCGCGCGATCAGGCGGTGCTGGCGGCTCAGTGCGAGCACCGATTCGTAGCTGAACAGCGGGGCATAGTGGATGCCGCTGCGCGGTTCCGGATCGGAGGTGATCACCAGGTCCAGGTCGCCGCGGGCCAGCGCCGGCAGCGGCTGGAAGGTGAAGCCGGTGGACAGATCGAGCTCCACCTCGGGCCAGTTCTGGCGGAAGTGGTCGATAGTCGGCATCAGCCAGTCGAAACAGCTGTGGCACTCGATGCAGAGGTTGAGTCGGCCCGCTTCGCCGCCGGCCAGTCGCGCGATATCGCGTTCGGCGTTACGGATCATCGGCAGCAGGTCGTCGGCCAGGGCCAGCAGGCGCTGGCCGGCGCTGGTAAAACAGATCGGCTTGGTTTTGCGGATAAACAGCGAGCAGTTCAGGCGCTCTTCCAGATCCTTGATCTGGTGCGACAGGGCCGATTGGGTCAGGTGAACGCGTTCAGCTGCTTCGACAAGACTGCCGGCGTCGCGCAGGGCAGCCAGTGTTTTCAGGTGACGCAGTTCTATCATGCCTGATTTCCTATCGTGCCAGAGGCTGGCTGGGTTGCCCGGGAGAGCAGGATTAAGGGCCAGTATAGTTCGCCGCGAAAGCTCTGGCGAGAGGTGTGGCGGGGCGGATCGCCTCTCGCTAAAGAGGCGATCGCGATGGCGCTCAGTGGCTGCCGGTCAGCAGAAATTCCAACAGCGCTTTTTGCGCATGCAGGCGGTTTTCGGCTTGCTGGAAGGCGACGCAGCGGGGGTCGTCCATCATATCCTCGCTGATCTCCTCGCCGCGGTGGGCGGGCAGGCAGTGCATGAACAGGGCGTCGGCGGCGGCCAGATCCATCAGTGCCGGATTGACCTGATAGCCGCGGAACTCCCGCTCCCGTTTGCGCTGCTCGCTCTCCTGACCCATCGAAGCCCAGACGTCGGTGCACACCAGGTGGGCGCCGGCAACCGCTTCCTCGGGGCTGGAATAGAGCTGCACGCGGTCGGCTTCGCGCGCCACCAGTTCGGCGTTAGGTGCGAAATCTTCGGGGCAGGCGACGTTGAGTTTGAAGTCGAACTGGCGTGCCGCGTTGATGTAGGAGTTGCACATGTTGTTGCCGTCGCCGACCCAGGCCACGGTCTTGCCTTTGATGGCGCCGCGCAGCTCGTAGAAGGTCTGCATATCCGCCAGCAGCTGGCACGGATGGTAGTCGTCGGTCAGCGCGTTGATGACGGGAACGCGCGAATAGGCCGCGAAGGTTTCGACAATCTCGTGACTGAAGGTACGGATCATCACGACGTCGACCATGCTGGAGATGACGCGGGCGCTGTCTTCGATCGGTTCGCCTCGTCCCAGCTGGGTATCGCGGGGGGAGAGGAACATGGCGTGGCCGCCGAACTGCGCCATGCCGGCTTCGAAGGAGACCCGGGTTCGGGTCGACGCCTTTTCGAAGATCATGGCCAGAACGCGGTTTTTCAGCGGCTCGTACAGCTGGCCGCTATTGCGTATCTGTTTCAGTTCAATGGCACGTTCAATCAGGCTCTGCAGTTCCGCCGGTGTCATGTCCAGCAGGGTCAGGAAGTGTCTTGTACTCATAGTTTCAGCCGGCGGCCCTGCCGCCGGTTCCGGAGGTCAGTGAAGGTTTGTCGCTTCCCTGCTCATTCAGAGCGTTCGTCACCGGCGTAAACGCGGATCAGTTGGGAAACGGTATTGATCATGAGGTCGGCCTCATTCTGGCTCATGATCAGGGGCGGCAGCATCCTCACGACGCGTCCGCCTCCGGTGATGTTCAACAGTACCCCTTTTACCTTGGCGAGAACAGCCAGCTCGGTGCCGGCTTCGGTCAGCTCGATACCGAGCATCAGACCCTTGCCGCGGATAGCGCGGATGTAGGGGGCATCGCCCAGTTGGGTACGGAAACCGTCGACGATGTAATCGCCCAGGGCCGCGGCATGTTCACACAGTCCCTCGGTTTCGATGGTGTCCATGACCGCCAGCGCCGCGGCACTGGCCAGCGGGTTACCGCCAAAGGTGGTTCCGTGGGAACCGGGCTTGAACAGCTCGGCGGCCTTGCCGTGGGCCAGGCAGGCGCCGATCGGGACGCCGTTGCCCAGGCCTTTGGCAGTAGTCACCACGTCGGGCAGGATGGCGTTGTGCTGGTAGGCAAAGTAACGGCCGGTACGGCCGTTGCCGGTTTGCACCTCGTCCAGCATCAGCAGCCACTCCTGCTGGTCGCAGATGGCGCGCAGCTGGTTCAGGTAGTCGGGTGCCGGGATATGGACCCCACCTTCGCCCTGCACCGGCTCCACCAGGATCGCGCAGATGTTCGGGTTGTTGGCAGCGACCTGGCGTATGGCATCGACATCGTCGTAGGGTACGCGCACGAAACCGCTGACCAGCGGCTCGAAGCCGGCCTGGGCGGAGCGGTTGCCGGTGGCGCTGAGGGTTGCCAGCGTGCGGCCGTGGAAGGCGTTTTCCATGACGATGATGGTCGGCAGGTCGATCCCTTTCTGGTGGCCGTAGCGGCGCGCCAGTTTAATGGCCGCTTCGTTGGCTTCGGCGCCGGAGTTGCCGAAAAAGACGTTGTCCATGCCGGATACGGCACAGAGTTTTTCGGCTAGCTGCTGTTGCAGGGGGATGGTGTAGAGGTTGGAGCAATGGATCAGCTTGCTCGCCTGGTCGCAGATGGCACGGGTAACGGCGGGGTGGGCATGGCCCAGGCCGGTCACCGCGATGCCGGACAGTGCATCCAGGTATTTGTGGCCATCGGTGTCGTAAATCCACACGCCTTCACCGCGCTCAAACGCGACGGAAAGCCTGTTATAGGTGTTCATCAGCGGCTGTGACGACATTGGGGGCGTCTCTCCCTACAACGCAAAAAGGCAGCCATAGCTGCCGAAAAAACGACCATTCTATGGATGGGTAAGGGATTTGGCAATTAAAGTTGGTAGTACTGATTGTAACGGGGTTGAAAAATAGTGAGATGGGCGCACAAAGATTACAATTCGGGGCCAGCTTCCAACTGCGGCTTGCCGGCGGCAGGATGGGCGGCGAAAAAGATTCGTTTTATCCGACGTTAAAGGTAGGATATAGGCGACTGTAATAATGGCTTCGGTAACGGGGTCTAGAATGAATTCAGAGGTCAAGGTCAACCATGAGCGTAATCGATACCATTAAGGAGCAGATCGAGGGCAATGCGATTCTGCTGTATATGAAGGGCACGCCCCGTTTCCCGCAGTGCGGTTTCTCCTCCCGGGCGGTCGAGGCGCTGGTAAGCTGTGGCGAGCGTTTCGCTTTCGTCAACATTTTGGAAGCACCGGAGATTCGTGCTGAGCTGCCGCGTTATGCCAACTGGCCGACCTTCCCCCAGCTGTGGGTCAACGGCGAGCTGGTCGGCGGTTGCGACATCATTTGCGAGATGGCGGAGAACGGCGAGCTGCAGACCCTGATCAGCGAAGTCGCTAAGCAGCAGAACACAGACGAAGCCTGATAAGACTCGGTCTATAGACTGGGTATATCGGTTCGATAGCGCAGTCCTATTAGAGTCCATAAGGTTATTAAGGTAATTTTATGGGCGGTTCTGGATACACTCAACCCAAGCACGGAGAGTAGAAAACAATGGGCGTACTCGTAGGCAAGAAAGCTCCTGATTTTACAGCAGCAGCCGTCCTGGGCGATGGTTCCATCGTCGATGGCTTTACGCTGAGCGAAGCGATCAAGGGCAAATATGGTCTGGTCTTCTTCTATCCGCTGGATTTCACCTTCGTGTGTCCGTCGGAGCTGATCGCACTGGATCACCGTATGGACTCTTTCAAAGAGCGTAACGTCGAGGTGATCGGCGTTTCCATCGATTCCCAGTTCACCCACAACGCATGGCGCAATACCGCCGTCAGCGATGGCGGTATCGGCCCGGTCAAATACACGCTGGTTGCCGACACCAAGCATGAGATCTGCCAGGCGTACGACGTCGAAGCGGATGGCGGTGTGGCTTTCCGCGGTGCCTTCCTGATCGATAAAGAGGGCAATGTGCGCTCCCAGATCGTCAACGATCTGCCGCTGGGCCGCAACATGGATGAGCTGATCCGCCTGGTCGACGCACTGCAGTTCCACGAAGAGCACGGCGAAGTCTGTCCGGCCGGCTGGAGCAAGGGCGACAAGGGTATGGATGCCTCTCCGGAGGGCGTCGCCAAGTACCTGGCGGCCGAGTCTGACAAGCTGTAAGCCTTCGCCATAGGCGATAGATGAAAAAAGCCCGCTGTTCGGCGGGCTTTTTTATGGCTGGTTTATGGTGAGGGGGCGTCAGTCCCGGGTCGCCAGTACCATCTCCCAGCCGCCGAGGTCTTTCCAGCGGTTGACGATGGTGCAGAACAGTTCCGCGGTTTTGACGGTGTCATACAGGGCCGAGTGCGCCTGTTTACCGTCAAAATCGATACCGGCTGCATCGCAGGCGCGGGCCAGGACAGTCTGCCCGAATGCCAGACCGGCCAGGGTCGCGGTGTCGAAGGTCGAAAAGGGGTGGAAGGGGTTGCGTTTGATCTGTGCCCGTTCCGCCGCGTTGCAGACGAAGCCGTGGTCGAATGCCGCGTTGTGTCCGACCAGAATGGCACGCTTGCAGTCGTGCGACTTGATCGATTTGCGTATCGGTTTGAAGATCGCTTCCAGTGCATCGTGTTCACCGATCGCGCCACGATCCGGGTCGAAGGGGTCGATACCGGTAAAATCGAGGGCGGCCTGCTCCAGGTTGGCGCCTTCGAAAGGCTCGACTTTGGCGTCGTACTCCTTGTCGATGATCAGGTAGCCATTCTCATCCATGGTGAGAGTGACGGCGGCGACCTCGAGTAACGCGTCCGTGCGGGAGTTGAAACCGGCGGTTTCAACATCGACTACCACGGGCAGGAAGCCGCGGAAACGGTCGGCGAGCGGGTGTTTGGCTGAACTGGACAAGCAGGTTCCTTAAAATACGGTGGTGGTCGGCGAGGTATGCGCTCCATTCTATCAGTCGCGCAGGGTGCGTCCAAATGTGCCGCTAAAGAGTGTGGGGCGATGGCCGATAATTGTTTGATATACCAGTTTTCATTTGGTTTTGAGTGAGTGACGTCGGAATGCGGATCACCTTATTGCTGCTGCTGTTGCTGCTGCCGTTCGCGCAGAGTGAAGCGGTGATGTTCCGGGCGTCGATCGATGAGTCGCGCTGGGAGATGGAGTCGTCGCGTTTCATCTGTCGGCTGACCCAGGAGATTCCCGCCTATGGCATGGCTGAGTTCGTTCACGAGGCGGGCGAAGGAGTGCATTTTGCTCTGCGCCCGACTCAGCAGCAGCAGATCTCCGGGATGGCGCGGCTACAGGCGGAAGCGTCGCCTTGGCAGCCGGGAGCGGCACCGCACTGGATTGGCGAGGTGCGCGCGAATGGCGAGGGTGCGCTGGAGGTATCGGAGACCTTCGCCAAAGGGATGCTGGCGGCCCTGTATCAGGGGATGACGCCGACCTTTACCACCGACCAGTGGTATGGCACGCCGGAGCTGCTCAAGGTCGGCATCTCCTCGGCCAACTTCCAGTCCGCCTACAGCGATTATCTGAGTTGCGTCGCCGGGCTGCTGCCGGTGAATTATCGCCAGGTGGCGCGCACGGCGGTACTGTTCCCGCCGGCCCGCGCGGACCTGTCCGATGCCACGCGCCAGCGTCTCAATCTGATTGCGCTGTATATCAAGGCGGATGACAGCGTGCAGTCGATCTATGTGGACGGGCACTCCGATAACCTGGGGCGACGGCTGCTCAATCGCGACCTGTCGAAGAAGCGTGCCGAAGAGGTTACGCGCTACCTGGTGCAGCAGGGGGTGGCGGAAGATCATATCGTGACCCGCTATCACGGCGAGCGCTATCCGGTGGTGCCCAACACCAGCGCGAAGAATCGGGCGCGTAATCGGCGCGTGACCATCCGTCTCGAGCGCGAATGAGCGGCGGGCGTTCAAACTGAACCCTCTCCGTGTTCTTACCCGGTTCGGGTTCTGATATACTGTCGCGCTTCTTCCCACCGCGTTTTTTTCGACCGGCACCTGCGGGGCCGGCTTTTGTGATCTGGAGTCGCAACATGTCCGATATCAAAAAGGTCGTACTGGCATACTCCGGCGGTCTGGATACCTCTGTTATCGTCCGCTGGCTGCAGGATACCTATAACTGTGAAGTCGTTACCTTTACCGCCGACCTGGGTCAGGGTGAAGAGGTCGAGCCGGCACGTGCCAAAGCGCAGGCGCTGGGCGTCAAAGAGATCTACATCGAAGACCTGCGTGAAGAGTTTGTGCGCGACTACGTGTTCCCGATGTTCCGCGCCAACACCATCTACGAAGGCGAATACCTGTTGGGCACCTCCATCGCCCGCCCGCTGATCGCCAAGCGACTGATTGAGATCGCCAATGAGACCGGCGCCGATGCCATCTCCCACGGCGCCACCGGTAAGGGCAACGACCAGGTGCGTTTCGAGATGGGTGCCTACGCGCTGAAACCGGGCGTGAAAGTGATCGCACCCTGGCGTGAGTGGAATCTGACGTCGCGTGAAACGCTGATGGCATACTGCGAACAGCACAACATCCCGGTCGATTTCGCCAAGAACAAAAAGAAATCACCCTACTCCATGGATGCCAACCTGCTGCATATCTCCTACGAAGGCGGCATTCTGGAAAATCCCTGGGCGGAAGCCGAAGACGATATGTGGCGCTGGAGCGTCGCACCGGAGCAGGCTCCGGATCAGCCGACCTACCTGGAACTGTCCTACCGTAATGGCGATATCGTCGCCATCAATGGCGAGCAGATGAGCCCGGCAACCGTACTGGCTTACCTGAACAAGGTCGGCGGTGAGAACGGTATCGGCCGCCTCGATATCGTCGAAAACCGTTTTGTCGGCATGAAATCCCGTGGCTGCTACGAAACCCCGGGAGGCACCATCATGCTGAAAGCGCATCGTGCCATCGAATCGATCACGCTGGACCGCGAAGCGGCCCATCTGAAAGATGAGCTGATGCCGCGTTACGCCAAGACCATCTACAACGGCTTCTGGTGGTCTGAAGAGCGCAAGATGCTGCAGCAGATGATCGATTACAGCCAGCGCAACGTGCACGGCGACGTGCGTGTGAAACTGTACAAAGGCGCGGTGTCTGTTGTCGGTCGCCGCTCCGAAGGCAGCCTGTTCGATGAGAGTATCGCGACGTTCGAAGATGATGCCGGCTCCTATAATCAGAAGGATGCAGAGGGCTTCATCAAGTTGAACGCGTTGCGTATGCGTATCGCCGCCAGCAAAGGGCGAAACCTGCTTGAGGACTGATCTCGGCCGCCGTTGCTGACAAAAAACCCGCTGGAGATCTGCCGGCGGGTTTTTTTGTTTTTCTTAGAGCCTTTGGTAATTGTATGATTCTCATGCTACTTTTGGCGAAACTTAGTAGCCGCTGGGGTTATGGATAGTCTGTTCTCGGGAAAGTCGACGTTAATCCTCGACAAGAAACTGGAGGACCTGCAGTCTCTGCGTGCCATCCTGGGTAACCTGGGGTTTGGTGATGTGCAGGTGGCTTCTTCAGTCAACATGGCGCTGAGTATGCTCCGTGAGCAGACGGTCGACCTGTGTTTTCTGAACTACGAGCTTGGCCACGACGACAAGAATGGCCTGCAGCTGCTGCTGGAACTGCAGGCCGAGTCCATCCGCCGTTACACCTCCTCTTACGTCCTGATCGTCGATCCCGAGCGTTCCGAGCTGCTGTTCGGGTCGCCGGAAAACGCCCCCGATATCTATATCTCCAAACCCTACGATGCGATTCGTCTGCGCCAGCAGCTGGATAAGCTGATGCGTATCAAGCGCACCCTGCACCCGGTCGAACAGTTGCTGGATCAGGGCAAGTGGGAGAATGCCATCGCGCTGTGCGCAGAGCAGGAGGAGCGCTACCCGGGGTTGCGGGTCTATCTGAAGCGTCTGCGTGGTATCGTCCTGCTCCGGCAGCGACAGCCGGCGGAGGCACTGCAGCTGTTTTTGTCGCTGTTGGCCGAGCGCGATCTGCCCTGGGTCCGGGTGGCGGTGGCGATCGCGGCCTGTCAAAGCGGCCACCTGATCCAGGCGCGCGAGCAGTTGGATCTGGTCATTGCACGTCAGCAGGTGTGCGTGGAGGCGTTCGTATGGCGGGCGCGGCTGCACCGCCTGTTTGGCGAAAGCGGCGAGGCGCTGGCATTGCTCCGGCGTGCCGTCGTGCTGCAGCCGACGGTGGCGATCCTGCAGGGCGACCTGGGCAACCAGGCGGCCATGAACGGCGACTTGGGCCTGGCGCTGGATTCGTTCCGGGCCGCGGTGCGCTATGCGCGCTACACGGCGTTTCAACACCCGGATTACTACTTCGGCCTGGTGCGTTTGCTGATGTCACGCATCGATGACGACGGTTCGGCCGCCAGCCAGCTCGCGCTGGAGGAGGCGATTCGAACGCTCGAAGGCGCCCAGCGCGATTTTCTCGAAGATGCGGTGATCAACTTTAAGGCGCGCCTGCTGAGCGGCGAAGCCTACACCAAGGCCGGCGATCGGGGCCGGGGCGAGCGGTTCGCCGGCGAGGCGGTGCGACTGTTCCGGGCGCTGGCGCTCGATCAGCAGGCGATGTGGATCGACCAGTTGCAGGAAGGGGTCGAGAACACCTCGCTGGAGGAGGTGGTGCGGGCGCTGCGCCAGGAGTTGACCCGTTCCATGGCGGGCCTGCAGTGGGGGCGTGCCAACCTGCGGGGGATGATGCAGTTCCGCAACGGCGAGCTGCGTCCGGCCTTCGAGTCGTTCCAGGCCGCACTCGAGCTGTCGCCCGGGAATGCCAGCATCGCGCTCAATCTGGTTCAGGCGGCGCTGGAGATGCTGCGGCGTGGCAGCGAAGAGCTGGCGGAGTTGCACAGCGTGTGCGACGAGGTGCTCTACTCCATGCAGTACGCGGGTCTTGGGCCGCGGCAGCAAAAACGCTATCTGGCGTTACTGAAGCATCTGTCCGAAAGTGTGGCGGCTTCGGAGGAGGTCGAGAGCTGATTCGGTCAGAACAGCTTATCGTCGTCGACCAGGAAGTTGTCACCGGCGCCGGTGTTGTCTACGGCGATTCCCGCCTCTTCGCGCACCAGGTTGCGCGCCAATTTACGGCCGAGCAGTTTCTTCTGGGCCGGCATCGGTAGGTCGGTAAAGCGGATCAGGTTGTGCCCGATCAGGGTATCGATCAGGTCTTCGAGAATACGGACCGTCGCCTGATCGGACTGCTTGAGAAAGGCGTCCGGATTGAACTCCTCGTCAGCATTCAGCGATAGAAATTCGAGCACGGCGGGGTCGCGGAGGCTGACCGGCTGCGCGTCGGCGTGCGGTGTTTCGGTGAGGCTGGTTACCTTGCCGGTAGCATCGAAAAGCGCATAGAGCATCGCCCGTTTCTCGCGTTAAAAATCTATTAAACTGTCTAGCTGTAGGGGGGTAGATAATCCTCAAACAGCTGTTAGTATTGTCGCTTCATAGCATCAGGTCAACGAGTATGGATACGTCGCACGACCCTCTCTTGGGCTGTCTAGTCCTGCTGGCCCAGCAGTATCGCCGTCCAACCTCTGCCGAAGTTCTGTCGGACGGTTTGCCGTTGGTGGACCAGCGTTTGACCCCCCAGTTGTTCGTGCGTGCCGCCGAGCGTGCGGGCCTGTCAGCCAAGGTGGCCGAACGGCCGTTGCAACGTATCTCCCCGCTGTTGTTGCCCGCGGTGCTGCTGTTACAGGAGGGCGGTGCCTGTATCCTGCACGAGATCGATCTCGATGCGGGCGAGGCGGTTATCCAGCAGCCGGAAAGCGGTGGCAGCCATCGCCTGAGCCTGGAACAGCTGGCCGAAGAGTACAGCGGTTATGTGATCTTCGTGCGGGCCGAGTATGCCCTCGATCCGAAGGGCAGCCGCTCGTTGGATGGTCGTGAGGGGCATTGGTTCTGGGGCACCCTGAAGCGTTCCTCCCGCATCTATCGCGACGTGCTGGTCGCCAGTTTCCTGATCAATTTGTTCGTGCTCGCCAACCCGCTGTTCGTCATGAACGTCTATGACCGGGTGGTGCCCAATGGCGCGGAGGAGACCCTCTGGGTACTGGCGATCGGGGTGCTGATCGTTTACCTGTTCGATTTTAGTCTCAAGATGCTGCGGGCGTATTTCATCGAGATCGCGGCGAAGAAGTCCGATGTCTTGCTGTCGGCCCAGCTGTTCGAGAAGGTGATGCGGTTGCGCTACGACCAGATGCCGGCATCGGTGGGGGCGTTTGCCAGTAACCTGCGGGAGTTCGACAGCATCCGTAACTTCCTCAGTTCGACCACCAACACGGTGCTGATCGATATCCCGTTCATGCTGATGTATATCCTGGTGATCAGCCTGATCGGCGGTCCCTTGGTCATCGTGCCGGCGACCGCGATACCGGTCATCATGATCTATGCCCTGATCATCAAGCCCAAGTTGCGCGACTCGGTCGAGAAAACCTTCGCATCGAGCGCACAGAAGAACGGCACCCTGGTGGAGTCGCTAACCGCGATGGAAACGGTCAAGACCCAGCGCGCCGCCAGTCCGATGCAGGAGCGTTGGGAGCAGGCGGTGGGATATATCTCGCGCTGGGGGCTGCGCTCGCGGATGCTCTCCTCCTCGGTGGTCACCTTCGCCGGCTTCGTGTCCCAGTTGGCCTCGGTGATGCTGGTGGTCGGCGGCGTCTACCTGATCATGCAGCAGGAGCTGACGCTGGGAGCGTTGATCGCCTGCGTCATCCTGTCCGGACGGGCGATCGCGCCGATGGCGCAGGTCGCCAGCCTGATCATCCAGTACGAGCAGTCGGCCAAGGCGCTGAAAACGCTCAACGATATCATGGCGCTGCCGATGGAACATGAGGAGGGCAAGTATTATGTCCACCGTTCCCGGTTGGAAGGCGCCGTCGAGTTCCGGAAGGTCAGTTTCAAGTACCCGAACGTCGAGTATGCGGCGCTGCATAACGTCTCCTTCACGCTCCGGGCGGGAGAGCGGGTGGCGATGATCGGCCGCATCGGTTCGGGTAAAACCACGATCGAGAAGTTGCTGCTCGGCCTGTATACCCCCAGCGACGGGGCTATCCTGCTGGATGGGGTCGACATCAACCAGATCGACCCGGTCGATCTGCGGCGTAACGTGGGTTATGTGCCCCAGGACGTGATGTTGTTTGCCGGGACGGTGCGGGACAACATTCTGATCGGCTCGCCCCAGGCATCCGATACCGATATGTTGCGCGCGGCGCGCCTGGCCGGGGTCGAGAGTTTCGTGAACCTGCATCCATTGGGGTTCGATATGCCGGTAGGCGAACGCGGCCAGGCGCTATCGGGAGGGCAGCGGCAGTCGATCGCCATTGCGCGGGCGCTGCTGCATGAGCCGAGCCTGCTGATCATGGATGAACCGAGTAACTCAATGGATAACGCATCGGAGGAGCTGTTCAAACGCCAGCTCACCACGATGCTGAAGGGACGTACTCTGTTGATGGTAACGCACAAGATGTCACTGCTGTCGTTGGTCGATCGGCTGATCGTCATCGATCAGGGGCAGATAGTGGCGGATGGACCTAAGGATACTGTGCTTGAGGCGCTTAAACAGGGCCGCTTGCAAGTTCGTCGTTGAGGGACCGAACCGAAATGAATCGCAGAGAGGTGCAGCCGTACCCGGAAGATCTGGGGTACACCTCCAGTATCAGCGAGGCGATACTGGAACAGGCGCCGCGGGGCGCCAGTCTGTTGTTGTGGAGCATGGTGCTGTTCCTGGCGGCGGCCATCGCTTGGGCGGCCTGGGCGCAGCTCGACGAGGTCACGCGCGGGCAGGGCGAGATCATCCCCTCCCGGCAGTTGCAGGTGGTACAGAACCTGGAGGGGGGGATCATCTCGGAGATCCTGGTCCGCGAGGGGGACCTGGTCGAAAAAGGGCAGGTGCTGCTGCGGATCGAGGATAAGCGCTTCGTCAGCTCGGTCAAGGAGAGCCAGGTGCGGCTCCAGGAGCTGGGAGCCAAGTCCGCCCGCCTGTTCGCCGAGGCGAATGGCAAGGAGATAGTGGAGCCGGAGAACTATCCGCAGGAGTACCGCTATCTGCTCGATCAGGAGATCCGGCTGTTCAACACCCGCCAGGATGAGCTGAAGGCGAACATGGCGGTGCTCGAGCAGCAGCGCGAACAGCGCGAGCAGGAGTTGCGTGAGGCTGAGTCACGTCAACGACAGGTCAGTCGTAGCTATGGTCTGCTATTGCGAGAGATGCGCATTACCGAGCCTCTGCTCAAGGAGGGCGTCATCTCCGAGGTCGAGTACCTGCGCTTGCAGCGTCAAGTCAACGACCTGCGGGGTGAGCTGACCAGTATCGAGCTGAGTATGCCGCGTATCCGTTCGATGATTGAGGAGATCAACAAAAAGCGTAGCGAAATGGATTTGCAGTTCCGTAATACCGCTCGGGCTGAATTGAACGACGTATTGGCGGAACAGGCGCGTCTGCGTGAGACACTCAGCGGTATGCAGGATCGTATCCGGCGTACCGAAGTGCGCGCGCCGATCAAGGGGACGGTGAAGCAGTTGCTGGTAAACACGATCGACGGTGTCGTGCGTCCAGGGGACCCGCTGCTGAACATCGTGCCCTGGGAGGACAAGCTGTTGATCGAAGCGAAGGTGAGGCCGTCCGACATCGGTCAGTTGAAGGTCGGACAGAAGGCGATCGTGAAAGTGAGCGCCTACGATTACGCCATCTACGGTGGCGTCCCGGCCGAGCTGGTCTATATTTCGCCAAGTACGATCATCAACGACGACAAGGAAACTTTTTACGTGGTGCGCCTGGAAACCGAGCGCCCATATCTCGGTGATGATAAGAAAATGCCGCTGATCGCGGGGATGACGGTATCGGTCGATATCCTGACCGGTAAGAAGTCGGTACTGCAATATCTCCTGAAACCGATCACCAGAGCGCGCGAGAAAGCACTGAGGGAACGTTGATATGGAGCTGTTTGCGTTAGTGGCGAGGGACGATATCGCCGGGCGTTGGCGTGCGGCCTTGAAACAGGATTTGACCCGTTTGCCGCTCAGGGGGCAAGATCTGGAGTTACCCAAGGCGGGAGTATGCATCGTACATTGGGATGCGTTGACGCCGGCCACTCAGGAGCAGTTGCTGGCCCAGCATCAGCAACTGGTGTTGATCGTGCTGACCGACCATCCGGATACCGATCGCGGACGTATCCTGATTCGGCGGGGCGTCAAAGGGTATGGTAATACCTTCGTTACCAGCTCGCTGTTGCAGGAGATGGTGAAAACGGTCGAGCGGGGCGATATCTGGGCAGGCCCCGAGGTGTTGCAGTCGGTGTTGCGCCAGTTGCTGGGGCAGGTCGAGGCGCAGACCCAGACTCTGGCCGAGCGTTATGCGCTGAGCGACCGCGAGCAGGAGGTATTGGCCGAGGTTATGACCGGATCCAGTAATAAAATTGTCGCAAGGCAACTCGATATTACGGAGCGGACGGTAAAGGCGCACATGAGTGCTATTCTGAGCAAGACAGGTGCCCATGATCGTGTTGAATTGATTTTGCTGGCTCAAAATACAGAGCGAAGCGCTGTCTGATTCAGGGACAGAAAACATTTAACAGGGGAAAAATAATGACAGTTAAACAGTCGATGCTCGCTGCCGCCCTGCTGGCTGCCCTGTCAAGCACTGGGCAGGCGCAGACGGTACAGGAAGTCGTAGCACAGAATATTGAACAGAACCCGGACGTCGCCAAGGCGATGCAAACCTATCACTCCATTGTAAAAGAGGTGGATCAGGCCAAGGCTGGGTATTACCCCAGTGTCGATGCGACGCTGGGATATGGTTATGAATGGACCGACAAGGAGCAGGGCCCGCAGGACGTCGAGCTGAACCGGCGCGAAGCGCGCTTGAATATCAACCAGATGCTGTTCGACGGCCTGGCGACACCGAGTGAGGTGAAGCGTCAGAAAGCGCGCATGGAGTCGTCTGCCGCCCGGGTCATGGACACGGCGGAGAACTATACGCTGCTGGCGTCACGCGCCTATCTGGAGGTGCTGCGCCGCGACCAGTTGCTGAAGCTGGCCAAGGAAAAGCTCTACAACCACGTTCGCATCTATGACCAGATCAAGCGGCGTTCGCAGTCGGGGCTCGACAGCCAGGCCTCGATTCAGCAGGCCGAGGGCCGTTTGGCGCTGTCCGAAGTTAATGTGCTGGCGGCGGAAAACAACCTGCTCGACGCCAAGGCCAACTACCAGCGCGTGATCGGGTTGCCGGCTCCGGAGGTATTGGAATCGGTGCTGCCGGAGTTTCAGCTGCCGGGTACCTTCGAGGAAGCCTATGCGGTAGCCGAGCAGGAGCATCCGGTCCTGGATATCGCCCAGAAGGATATCGAAGCGACCTATGCGCAGCGGGATGCGGCTAAAAGTCGCATGTATCCGCGCCTGGACTTCGAAGTCGAACGGCGCTGGGATGAAAACCTGGACGGTATCGAAGGCGACGATGAAGATCTGACCGCCATGCTGCGTCTGCGTTACAACCTGTATAACGGCGGTGCCGACAAGGCCCGCGTGCGGCAGACCGAGTACCAGATCGGCGAAGCGCAGGAGGTACAGCGCGACTCCATGCGTCAGGTGAAACAGAGCCTGGAGCTGTCCTGGAACGCCAACCAGATCCTCGGCCGCCAGATCGAACACCTGCGCCAGCACGTGCTCTCCAGCGAAGAGACCCGTAACGCCTACCAGCAGCAGTTCAACATCGGTCAGCGTTCGCTGCTCGACCTGCTGGATACCGAAAACGAGGTGTTCACCGCCAAGAACCAGCTGGCTGAAGCCCAGATCGACCAGCAGATCGCACAGCTGCGTATTCTGAACGGCATGGGCCGCCTGCTCGGGGTTTATGCCATCGATCTGAACCTAGAGGCGCCGCAGATGGTGGCCGGCGCCGGTGCTGAAACGGAAATGGAGGCGCCAGCCGAGGAGCCGGCAACGGAAGCGCCGACCGATGGGGCCAGCTGAGTCCAGATTGCATCTGCACAGGGGGGTGGATAAAATCCCGCCCATCCTGAGGTCTTTCGGATAACCTCTCCACCGAATCGCCTATGCCAAGAGGGTTGCAGGGTCTGCAACCCTCTTTTCGTTTACGCAGAGAGCCTATGAAAGCACACAAGATTCTTCACGCCCCTATTCCCATGCGCTGGGTCGGACCGATCTACATCAGCGGTCCCGTCGTCGATGAAAAGCTCAGTGTGCCGCTGGCGACCTACGAAACCCCGCTCTGGCCGTCGGTGGGGCGCGGGGCGCGGGTGTCGACGCTCTGTCCGGGGGGGATCAAGACCACCGTGATCGACGAGCGGATGACGCGCTCCATCCTGCTGGAGGCCGACGATGCGGTGGAGGCGCTGCAGGCGCTGCAATCGATCAAGTCGCGTCGCGAGGAGCTGAACGCGGTGGTCGCCACCAGCAGCCGGTTCGCCCAGCTGATCGATATGCACAGCCAGATCGTCGGCAACCTGATCTATCTGCGTCTCGAGTTCACCACCGGCGATGCCTCCGGTCACAACATGGTGACCAATGCGGCCGACAAGCTGATCCCGTGGATCCTGACCGAGTACCCGCAGCTGCGTTACAGCTCGATCTCCGCCAACTACTGCTCCGACAAGAAGGCGACGGCCGTCAACGGTATCCTCGGGCGCGGCAAGTATGTGGTCAGCGAGATCCTGATTCCGCGCGCGCTGTGCGAGCGCCGGCTGAAGACCACGCCGGAGAAGGTGGTCGACCTCAATATCAAGAAGAACCTGATCGGTACCCTGATGGCCGGCGGGCTGCGCAGCGCCAACGCGCACTACGCCAACATGTTGCTGGCGTTCTACCTAGCGACCGGCCAGGATGCCGCCAACATCATCGAAGGTTCGCAGGGGGTGGTGCATGCCGAAGTGCGTAACGGCGATCTGTACTTCTCCTGCACCCTGCCGAACCTGATCGTCGGTAGCGTCGGTAACGGCAAGGGGATCGATTTCGTCGAGGAGAACCTGCGCCTGCTCGGATGTCGCGAGGCGCGGGAGCCGGGCGCCAATGCCCGTCGTCTCGCCGCGATCTGTGCCGCGACCGTGCTCTGCGGCGAGTTGTCACTGCTGGCGGCCCAGACCAACCCCGGTGAGCTGATGGAAGCCCATCTGAAGCTGGAGCGTTGATGAGCGATCGCACCAATGACCGCAAGATAGAGCATATCCGCGCCATCGAGCAGGACCCACTGACCGACCGTCAGGGGCACTGGTTTGACCGTATCCGCCTGACACACCGGGCGTTGCCGGAGTGTTCGCTCGAGACTGTCGATCCGACGGTGGAGCTGTTCGGCAAGCGTCTGAGCTTCCCGTTGCTGATCTCGTCGATGACCGGCGGCGACCATCAGCTGATCCAGCGCATCAACGCTAACCTGGCCGAGGCCGCCGAGCGCTGCCAGGTCGCGTTGGCGGTGGGGTCGCAGCGGGTGATGTTCAGCCAGCCCGGTGCGCGTGCCAGTTTTGCCTTGCGTGAGCGGGCGCCGACGACCGTGTTGATCGGCAATGTGGGCGCCGTGCAGCTCAATTACGGTTTCGGTGTCGAGCAGTGTCGCGAGGCGATCGACTGCCTCGGTGCCGACGCTCTGTATTTGCACCTGAATCCGCTGCAGGAGGCGGTGCAGCCCGAGGGCGACACCGACTTCCGGGGCTTGGCGGACAAGCTCGCCGAGCTGGTCGCGGTGCTGCCGAAGCCGCTACTGCTGAAAGAGGTGGGGTGCGGTTTGGCGCCGGAGGATATTGCGCTGGGCTATGCGGCCGGAGTGCGTTACTTCGACCTGGCCGGCAGCGGCGGTACCTCCTGGAGCCGTATCGAATACCACCGCGGCGATGGTTCCGACCTGGGCCTCAAGTTCCAGGATTGGGGCGTGCCGACCCCGCTGGCGCTGCAGCGAGCCGAGCCCTGGATCGGCCGGGCCACGCTGATCGCCAGCGGCGGTCTCAGAGATGGGATAGATATGGCCAAATCTGTTATACTCGGCGCCTCTCTTTGCGGCTTGGCGGCCCCCTTTCTGGCGCCGGCCCGGGAGTCCGCCGATGCGGTTGTCGCAGCGATAGAACAGTTGCGGCGTGAGTTCACCACGGCGATGTTTTTGCTCGGTATGCCCGATATCGCAAGTATGCATAACAACCGGGCGCTGATAGTCGAAGAGCGTTGAGGATTGAAGCCAGAGATGTCTGTAGGAATAGACGAAATCAGTTTTTATACGTCCAACTATTTCCTTGATCTGCGGACGTTGGCTGAAGTCCAGCATACCGACCCGGACAAGTACTACACCGGGATAGGTCAGGAGCGGATGGGGATGGCCGCTCCGGACGAAGATATCGTGACGCTCGCCGCCAACGCGGCGCTGCCGCTGATCGAAAGGGTGGGGCCCGATGCGATCAGCACCCTGCTGTTTGCCACCGAAACCGGCATCGACCAGTCCAAGTCCGCCGGGGTCTACGTTCATCGCCTGCTGGGACTGAACTCCAACTGCCGCGTGGTGGAACTGAAACAGGCCTGCTATAGCGCCACTGCGGCCCTGCAGATGGCCTGCGCCCTGGTTGCCCGTCAGCCGCAGCGCAAGGTGCTGGTGATCGCCTCCGACATCGCCCGTTACGACCTGAACACGCCCGGCGAGGCGACCCAGGGGTGCGGCGCCGTGGCGATGCTGATCGGTTCCGATCCGCGCCTGGTCAGCATCGAACCCGAGGTGGGCAACTACACCGAGGACGTGATGGATTTCTGGCGTCCCAACTACCGCACCACGGCGTTGGTGGACGGCAAATACTCCACCAAGATCTACCTGAAAGCGCTGAAGCGGGCCTGGGAAAACTTCCGCGAGGTCAGCCCGCTGACCTTCGGCGACCTGAGCCACTTCTGCTACCACCTGCCGTTCAGCCGCATGGCGCAGAAGGCGCACCAGCATCTGGCCAAGCTGAACCGCAGTCCGCTGGATCCGGAGCAGCTCGAGGCCCAGATCGAAGAGACGCTGCTGTACAACCGCACCATCGGCAACAGTTATACCGCGTCGATGTATATCGGTCTGTGCTCGCTGCTGGAGAACTGCCGTAACAGCCTGGCGGATAGCCGGATCGGTTTCTTCAGCTACGGTTCCGGCTGCGTCGGCGAATTTTTCACCGGTACCGTGCGTCAGGGCTATGAAGCCTGCCTGCATCGTAGCCGCCACCAGCAGATGCTGGCGGCGCGCTCCGAGTTGAGCTACGACGAGTATCTGGAACTGTACCGCTATCCCGACCCGCGGGACGGCGAGGTGCACGAGATTCCCCAGGTGACGACCGGCCGCTTCCGGCTGGCGGCCATCAGCCATCATAAACGCGAATACATCATCTGTTGATGCGCCGCACCGCCTGCGCTCCGGGCAAGGTTATCCTCAGCGGTGAGCACGCCGTGGTCTACGGCGCGCCAGCGCTGGCGCTGGCGGTGGATCGGCATATGTGCGTGCATTACGAGCCGGATCGGCTGCCGCGCCTGAGCTGGCATGCCCAGGAGCGTACCCACGAGCTGGGGCTCGATAAACTCGCGACGCTGAGCCGGCGTCTCGATTCCCTGTTCGACCGCTATGTCCATGGCGAACTGTCGATTACCGATATCCTGAAGAAACCCGCCGAACTGGCATTCTACGCCGTCGATATGGCGCGGGTGTTGTCGGGGCTGGAGGAGCGGCCGCGCGGACGGATCAGCATCGATTCCGATATACCGATCGGCGCCGGGATGGGCTCTTCGGCCGCACTGATCGCGGCGCTGTTGAAGCTGTTCGGACACTGCGACGACCTGGATGAACTGATCCGCCAGGTGCGCCACTGCGAGCGCCTGCAGCATGGCCGCGGCAGCGTCATCGATGCGGCGGCGGTGTGCAGTGGCGGGCTGGTGCGGCTGCGTGACGGCATCATCACCCGCCTGGCGTTGCCGGAGCAGGGGCTGGGCAGCGGCTGGTACTGGGTGTTTACCGGTACGCCGACCACCAGCACCGGGGCCTGTGTCGACCGCGTGCGCAAAGGGTTCGAGCATTCCGAGATCTGGAGCGAGTTCGCCGACCTGACGCTGCAGATAGAGGCCAGGCTGCTCAGCGGCCGCGACCCGGTCGAACTGATCCGCGCCAATCATCGCCTGTTGACCCGGATCGGCGTGGTTCCGGCGGCGTTGATCCGGTTCGCCGAGCAGATCGAACAGCTCGGCGGAGCGGCCAAGGTGTGTGGCGCCGGGGCGGTTTCCGGCGATGCCGGCGGGCTGATGCTGGTCTGGTTGCCGCAGGGAACGCCGGGGCAGTTGGCGCTGCCCAGCGAATGGCACTGGGGAAAACTGAAAGAGGATCTGCAGGGTGTCCGCCTACTCGAACAGTGAAACGCCGAACGTGAGCGCGAGCGCGACGATCCGCATCGCGGCACCCGGCAGCATCATGCTGATGGGAGAGCACGCGGTGCTGCGCGGCGCCAAGGCGCTGGCCTGCGCGGTGGATAAGTATATGCACCTGACGCTGCTGCCCCGGCACGATCGCCAGGTGATTATCCACAGCGCCCTGGCCGAATACCGTGCCAACCTGGATCACCTGACGGATGAACCGGCGCTCAGTTTCGTACTGACGGCGCTGCGGCAGTGGCAGCCGAAGCTGCCTGCCGGTTTTGAGCTGAGCATTGAGTCGGAGTTTTCCCACACCCTGGGATTGGGGTCGTCGGCGGCGGTGGTCGCCGCGTTGACCTGCGCCCTGGACCGCTATGCCGCGACCGGGCTTACCCCGGCGCAGCTGTTCGACGCCGCGCTCGCTGTCATCCACACTGTACAGAACGGCCGGGGCTCGGGTACCGACCTGGCGGCTAGCCTGTACGGAGGGCTGATCGCCTACCGCGCCGCGCCGCGCGAGCTCAGCCCCCTGTCCGGCGCGCCCGATATCGCACTCTGGTATGTCGGCTACAAGATGAAAACTCCCGATGTGCTGGCCCTGGTGGAGCGGCAGAGCCGGCACGCGCCGCAGCTCTACGCCCAGCTCGATACGCTGATGGCGCAGACCAGCGAGCAGGCGGAGCAAGCCGTGGCCGTCGGGAACTGGGCCCAGTTGGGGCGGTTGATGAATATCTACCAGGGGCTGATGGATGCCCTGGGCGTCAACGACGGGGCCCTGTCCGCGATCATCTACGCGCTACGCTCCCAGTCGGGGGTGTTGGGCAGCAAGATCTCCGGTTCCGGACTCGGCGATTGTGTCGTGGCGCTAGGAGAGGCGGGAACCTTTGCCGGGCTGGCGGATACGGCGGTGCCGGGACAACGCATCGATGTGGGGCTCAGCGCCCATGGTGCCATCCATGGCGTGCTCCAGAGCGGGCGTCGGTAACCGTCTTCCCGCAGCCGCCAGCAGCGTATGGTCTCAGGGCTGCACCACTCTAAGCCGGTGGCGCTATTCAGCACCTTGGCCCACCCAGATAACCAGAGAACAACGGAGTTGCAGATGAATAAGGCGGAGACTATCGAGCGCCTGTTGCCCGAGATCGGCAGCCCGCGCGCCAGCGGCGAACATTTCGCCCCCAGCAACATCGCGCTGTGCAAATACTGGGGCAAACGCGACGCCGAGCTGAACCTGCCGGTCAACGCCTCGCTGTCGGTATCGCTGGCGACGCTGGGAACCCGGACCCGGGTCGAGCCAATCGACGCGGAGCAGGACCAGGTGTACCTGAACGGCCTGTTGCAGGCGCCGGACTCCCGTTTCGCCGACCGTACCCGTCGCTTTATCGATCTGCTGCGGGTCAACCAGCCGCAGCTGGCGTTCCGGGTCGACACCCACAACAACATCCCGACCGCCGCCGGTTTGGCTTCCTCGGCATCGGGGTTTGCGGCCCTGACCCGGGCGCTGGTCGAGGCGTTCGGACTCAGCCTGTCGCCGACCGAGCAGTCGGTACTGGCGCGGCTCGGCAGTGGCAGCGCCTGCCGGTCGCTGTTCGACGGCTTCGTCGAGTGGCAGATGGGACAGCGTGAAGACGGTCTCGACAGCCACGGTGTGGCGTTGCCGGCGAGCTGGCCGCAGCTGTGCGTCGGTCTGGTCAAGGTCGATGCCGGCGAGAAGCCGGTGGACTCCCGCTCCGGCATGCAGCGCACCGTGGAGACCGCGCATCTGTACCAGAGCTGGCCGCTGCAGGCGTCCAGTGACCTGGCCCGTCTGCATGAGGCGATCGACAGCCTGGATTTTGCCCTGCTGGGCAGCGTTGCCGAGCAGAATGCGCTGTCGATGCATGCGACGATGATCGCCTCCTGGCCGCCGCTGCTGTACTGGCAGCCGCAATCGGTGGCGATGATGCAGAAGGTGTGGCAGCTGCGCCGCGAGGGACTGGCGCTGTACTTCACCATGGACGCCGGGCCGAACCTGAAGCTGCTGTTCGAGGCGGCGTCGCGCGATGCGGTACTGGCGCAGTTCCCGGGGATCGAGGTGGTCGAACCCTTCGCTGCCGGGGCGGCCTGAACGGCGTCATCCGCTAATGCACGGCTTCCCGCTGACCCGCCAGCAACTCGATACCGAGCAGGGGCTGGAGCTGATCTACTGGCTCAGTACGCCGCAGGGCGCCCGGCGCATCGTGGTGCAGGGGGAGGAGGCGGTGTCGTTTCTGCCCCAGGCCGAGATGGCGCGCGCCAGCGCGTTGCTGGAGGGGGTATCGGGCTGGCGGCTCAAGGCGTTGCCGCTGCTGGACCTGCAGCAGCGCCCGGTGGCGGCGCTGTATAGCCGCAGCCTGGCGACCCAGCGCGAGGCGATCGCACGGCTGCAGGCCGGCGCGGTGGCGTTGATGGAGGAGGATATCCGCCCCGTCGACCGCTACCTGATGGAGCGTTTCATCTTCGCCGGTGCCGAGAGCGGCACGCGCGACGGGCGCACGCAGCTGCGCCCGGTCGACTACACCCCGCAGTTCCGTATCCTGTCGATCGATATCGAAACCACGATGCGCGCCGACCGCATCCTGTCGGTGGCGCTGCAGGGCGCGGGGCTGGAGCGGGTGCTGATCAATGGCGAGGCGCCGTCCGCCGCGTGGATCGAAGCCTGTGCCGATGAGCGGGTGCTGCTGCAACGGATGGTCGCGCTGATCAACGCCTACGATCCCGATCTCCTGATCGGCTGGAACGTGATCGGTTTCGACCTGAAAGTGCTGGAGACGCGGGCGCGGCTGCTCGGTGTGCCGCTGCTGATCGGGCGCGAACCCGGCCCGATCCTGGTCGACCGGGCGCAGAACGGGCGCTGGTTCGCCCGTATCCCCGGCCGCGTGGTGCTGGATGGTATCGCGACATTGAAAGGGGCCACCTGGCAGTTCGAGCGCTATGGCCTCGATTTCGTTGCCAATGCCCTGCTCGGGCGCGGCAAGGCGATCGACCAGGTGGACGACCGTGGCGCCGAGATCCAGCGCCTCTATGCCGAGGACCGCCTGGCTCTGGCGCACTACAACCTGGAAGATTGCCGCCTGGTCAGCGAGATCTTCGCCAAGGCGGGGCTGATCGAGTACCTGGTCGAGCGCGCCCGGCTGACCGGGCTGGCGCTGGACAAGGTGGGCGGTTCGCAGCAGGCGTTCGATAACCTCTACTTGCCGCGCCTGCACCGCCAGGGCTACGTGGCGCCGCAATACGCCTCCGGCCGCTCCGACCTGTCGATTCCCGGCGGCTTCGTCATGGATTCGAAGCCGGGGATCTACCGTCACGTCATCGTGCTCGACTTCAAGAGCCTGTACCCGAGCATCATCCGCACCTTCCAGATCGACCCGCTGGGGATGACGCTGGGGCTGGCCGAGGGGGCTGATCCCGATGACCTGGTGCCGGGCTTCCACGGTGCCATCTTCTCCCGCCGCCACGCGCTGCTGCCGAAGATCATCGAGCAGCTGTGGCAGGCCCGCGACCGCGCCAAGGCGGAGGGCAACGCGGCGCTGTCGCAGGCGATCAAGATCCAGATGAACGCCTGCTACGGCGTGCTCGGCTCGCGGGTGTGCCGTTTCTTCGACCAACGCCTGTCCGGCTCGATCACGCTGCGCGGGCACCAGATTCTGAACCAGAGCGCGCAGCGGATCGAGCAGCATCACGGCCATCAGGTGATCTACGGCGATACCGACTCGGTGTTCGTCTGGCTCGGCGACGACTGGAGCGGCCAGGACACTGCCGGTTACGGCCGTCAGTTGGCGGCGGAACTCAACGCCTGGTGGAAACAGCGGATCGCTGACGAGTTCGGCCAGGACAGTGCGTTGGAGCTGCAGTTCGAGGCGCACTACGAGCGCTTCCTGATGCCGCGTATGCGCCACAGCGACAAGGGCAGCAAAAAGCGCTATGCCGGACTGAAGCGCTTCCCCGATGAGCACAGCGAGATGGTGTTCCGCGGCCTGGAGTCGGTACGCACCGACTGGACCCGGTTGGCACGGGAGTTCCAGCAGCAGCTGTATAGCAAGATCTTCGCCGGCGAATCCTACCTGGCGTTGATCGCGACCACCGTTACCGAGCTGCGCGCCGGGCGTCGCGACGAGCAACTGGTTTACCACCGGCGCCTGCGCCAGCCGCTCGATCAGTACCGGCACAACCAGCCGCCGCACGTGAGGGCGGCACGGATGTTGGAAGCGGCGCGGCGTGAGCAGGGGTTGCCGCCGGCCTATGCCGTGGGCGACAGCGTCAGTTATCTGCTGACGGTGAACGGACCGGAACCGGTGGAGCTGCGCCGCTCTCCAATCGATTATCAGCATTACGTCGATAAGCAGCTGCGCCCGGTGGCCGATGCGATCCTGCCGTTCCTGGGCGAGCAGTTCGAGGCGCTGGTGGCGCCGCAGATCGAGTTGTTCTGACGGCAAAACTGTTACAGTGCAGGCAAGAGACGACCTGCAGGGAGGTATACATATGGCCGATCCCGACCGGACCCGAAAACGCCTGGCACGGCTGATGACCCACCTGACCTGGGTGGTCCTGCTGCTGATGCTGACGCTCTATTTCAACTATTACATCGATGCGCGCGACAACCCCAACCGGATGCTGGCGCTGGACACGGCCGGCAGCAGCGGCGAGGTGGTGCTGGAGCGCGACCGCAGCGGCCATTACCGCGCGCCCGGACTGATCAACGGTGTGCGGGTCGATTTCCTGGTCGATACCGGGGCTACCAGTGTCAGTGTTTCCGAAGCGCTGGCGCAGAAGCTCGGTCTAGGTCGCGGCGCGCCACTGCAGGCGATGACCGCCAACGGCGTAGTGATCGCCTACCGTACCGAACTCGACAGCGTGCAGCTGGGCGGGATCCGTATGCAGCGGGTAGCGGCGACGATCAATCCGGGCATGCCCGACGACATGGTGCTGCTGGGGATGAGCTTCATGCAGCACCTGGAGCTGATCCAGCGTGATGGCGAGCTGACGTTGCGGGTGCCGGCACCGCGGTAGCGGCGCCGGTTACCTGCTGCCGCGGAGGCCGATGCTGGCCGCACCGCGGGCCTTCTTTAGCGCACACGGCCTGGGGCGTCGCAGCGGGCTCAACGGGTGGCCAGATGCACCGACAGGCGGTGTACGCCCGGGCCGAAGATGAACGAGATGACGGCGGCGGCGGGCCAGGCAAAGCTGAACGCTTTCATCCAGTAGTTGATGAAGTCGGGAACCGCTCCTAGGTTGAGCCAGGTGACCCAGCAGGTCATCAGGATCGACAGTACGAACGACATCAGGGCCGTAAACCACAAACGCTGCTTCATATTCCATTCCTCATCGTTCCACTCCACATAGTTCGACACCACATAGTTCCACACCACATAGTTCTGCTCCTCATCTTCCCCTGCCTCTTCATTCCGCTGGGCCTCTGGGACATCGGTGCAGCGTGATCGTCAATTGCCAGGCTAGACTAGATGATTGATGATATGTGTTAAACAGACAGTTTTTTAATTTTAAATTCCATATATGAAAGTATCGCTCGACGACATCTCGCTTTTCGTGCACATCGTCAGGTGCCGCGGCCTCGCCTCCGCCGCGCAGCAGTTGCAGTTACCGCCGGCCACCGTTACCCGGCGCCTGCAGAAACTGGAGCAGGTGTTGGGGGTTCGCCTGCTGCACCGTTCGGCACGGCAGTTCCGCCTGACCAACGAGGGGGAGGTGTATTACCAGGCCTACGCGGGGCTGGTACAACAGATCGAGACCCGCACCCGCCAGCTCAGTGCCGACATGCACCAGCTCAGCGGCAGTCTGCGGGTATCGGCGCCGGCCAACCTGTCGGCAGGCCTGCTGCAGCCGATGTGGTCAGGCTTTATCCGCCAGTACCCCGATATCCAGCTGCAGATGCTGCTCAGTAACCGCAACGAGGATCTGATCGAGAAGCAGATCGATCTGGCGCTGCGCATAGGCGAGCAGTCCGATCTGGCGCTGTATCAGAAGCGGCTGACCAGCCTGCCGACCCTACTGGTCGCCGCGCCCGCTTACCTGGCGCAGGCTGGCGAGCCGGTCGAACTGGGCGATCTGGACCGGCACCGGCTGATCGCCGTCAGCCCGATGCCGGTGTGGCAGCTGTCGCAGCCGGAGAGCGGTAACAGCGAGAGCTTCCATCCGTTGCCCAGTACCGAGGTGGACGATCTTTCCTTTGCCGCCAAGCTGGTGTGCGACGGGCTCGGCATCGCACTGCTGCCGATCAGTGAGGTCGGCGAACTGCTGCAGCAGGGGCGCCTGGTTCGGGTACTGCCGCAGTGGTGCGGGCCGAAGCGGCCGATGCTCGCGGTCTGGCCGTCGGGAAGGCTGCTCAACGCCCGGGCGCGCTGCCTGCTCGACTTCATGCAGGGCTATCTGCAGACGGTGGCGACACTGCAGGCGGACGTCGGCTGATTGTCGGGTTGGCGACAGC
>QKGH01000093.1 GCA_003250495.1 Marinobacterium sp. | reverse complement strand
TCTCCGAATGGGTAATCCCAAAGCCTCGGATATCACCGGTGCGTTGATCTCGGGCTACCGATCGGCACGGATCGATGAGGTGACGGCCAATACGCTGAACCACGAGCGGGCCTATTTGAAGGCGGTGTTCAACGAGCTGATGCGCTTAGAGCATTGGCAGGAAGAGAACCCGCTACGGAATGTCCGCCCATTGAAGCTGGATGAGGCGGAACTGACCTGGCTGTCGTTGGAGCAGATCGAGCTGTTGCTGCAGCACCTGGGCGAACGGCGCGGTTCGGATGCGCTGAGGGTCGCCAAGGTGTGTCTGGCGACCGGTGCCCGCTGATCGGAAGCCGAGACGTTGACCGCAGAACAGGTACGGCCCTACCGCATCACTTACCACCACACGAAGAGCGGCAAGAACCATGCACTGCCGATTACGCCGGCGCTGTACGAGGAGATACGCACGCGGCTCTCTGGCCGGCTGTTCGTCGGCTGCTATAAGGCGTTTGGCAGGCGTTGAAGGCTTACGGCATCCATCCGCTCAAGGGCCAGTGTACCCACGTGCTGCGCCATACCTTAGCCAGTCACTGCATTATGAACGGCGGCAATCTACTGACGCTGCAGCGCATTCTCGGGCACCAGTCTATTCAGATGACGATGCGCTACGCCCACCTCTCGTCAGAGCATCTGCAGGATGCGGCTATCCTGAATCCACTATCGCAGGCGAACAAAAATTTCGGAAGACAGTTTGTCGACACTGTCGCCTGGCAGGCCGTAAAGAAAATCAAATAAGATATTGATATAGATGGTGCCGTTGAGAGGAATCGAACCTCCGACCTACTGATTACGAATCAGTTGCTCTACCGACTGAGCTACAACGGCTTAGTGAGTGCGAAACAGACGAGGGCGTGAATCTTAGCAACCTGTCTGACTTGCGACAAGAGCTTATGCGCCAGGAGGGGTTGTCGCCAGGAGGGCAAACTTCTACGTTATAAAGATATCGGCGGGCGAGCCATAGCGACCATCATTGGGAACGGGACACGACAGGAGCGGGCGATATGGAGGTACCGGGTTTTCTGCCACGGGCAGGACTACAGCAGATGATCAGCCTGCTCCAGGACCAGGGATACCGCTGCGTCGGCCCCCAGCTACGCGACGACGCGATCCTTTACGATACCCTGAGCGATGCCGACCAGCTTCCCGCCGGAATCATCCAGCAGCAATCCCCCGGCGCCTATCGTCTGCAGCGCATCGACTCCCCCCGTTGCTTTAGCTGGGCCAATGGCCCCCAAGCCCTGAAACCGCTGACCTTCGCGCCGCGCGAGGCGCTCTGGTACGCCCGAGTCGAGCCCGACGGCAACCTGCGCTTTCGCGAAGCGGCAGCCGATGACGAGCCGCTTGCCGTGCTCGGTGTGCGGGCCTGTGACCTGGCCGCCCTGGCCCTGCAGGACCAGCACTTTCTGCAGGCACAGCCGGATCCCTACTATAACGCCCGGCGTCGGCGCCTTTTTTTGATCGCGGTCCACTGTAGTCACAGTGCCGACACCTGCTTCTGCGCCGCCACCGGTGACGGCCCCCAGGCACAAAGCGGATTCGATCTCGCGTTGCATGAGACCGACGAGGGTTTTTTCGTCCGCGCCGGCAGCCCGGCCGGCCAGGCGTTTTATCAACAATTGCCACTTGAGCCGGGCGACGCCGGCGCCTTTGCCGCCGCCAGCCGGGAGATAGAGGAATCGGCGCTGCGGCAGTCCCGAACCCTGCCCGTCGGCGATCTGGAGCGTCAGTTGTTCGACCGGCTTGAGCACCCGCAGTGGCAACTGGTGGCCGAACGCTGCCTGAGCTGCGGCAACTGCACCCAGGTCTGCCCAACCTGCTTCTGTCACAGCGAAAATGAGGCTCCCTCCCTCGATGGGCTCAGCTCCGAGCACCAGCGCCAGTGGGATTCCTGCTTCAGCCCGGGCCACAGCTACCTGCACGGCACGACGCTGCGGGCGGATACCGCCAGCCGCTACCGCCAGTGGCTGACCCACAAGTTCGGCAGTTGGCAGACGCAGTACGGGCGCAGCGGCTGCGTCGGTTGCGGGCGCTGTATCAGCTGGTGTCCGGTGGGGATAGATCCGACGGCGGAGCTGGCGGCGATCTGCCAGCCCGAGGGCCCGCACGATGCCTAACCCCTACCTGCCGCTGGAGGCCGAAGTGGTCGAGCGGATCCAGGAGACGCCGAGCATCGTGACGCTCCGTCTCCGGCTCACCGACCAGGACGCCCGCCATCGCTTCTACTGTGCGCCGGGGCAGTTCAACATGCTTTACCTGTACGGCGTCGGCGAGATACCGATCTCGATCAAGTCGGGCCCGGCCCATTTCGCCGACCAGACCCTGCTGCTCGACCACACCATCCGTGCCGTCGGTCGTGTCAGTCGCGCGCTGGTCAAACTGCAGCCGGGGGACCGCCTCGGCATCCGCGGCCCCTATGGCCGGGGCTGGCCATTGCAGCAAGCGATCGGCCGCGATGTACATATCATCACCGGCGGCCTGGGCTGCGCGCCGGCCGTCTCCGTGGTCCACGAGTTGATGCGCGAACGCGGGCGCTACGGCCACCTCTCCATCGTGCAGGGCGTGCGCCATGCCGACGACCTGATCTGGCGCGAACAATACGAACACTGGGCGGCCCAGCCCGACACCCGGGTGCTGCTGGCCGCGGACCAGGCCGATGCCGGCTGGCGCTGGCACCGCGGCCTGGTGACCGCCCTGCTCGATCAACTGACACTGCACCCGGAGCGATCGCTGGCGCTGCTGTGCGGACCGGAGCCGATGATGAAAGCGTCGGCCGAGCGCCTGATCGAGCTGGGGCTGCCCCCCGAACAGATCTGGCTCAGCATGGAGCGCAACATGCAGTGTGCAGTCGGCCATTGCGGCCATTGCCAGTTCGGTGCCGAGTTCGTCTGCAAGGATGGGCCGGTGTTCAACTATCCGCGCGTCCGTGCCCTGCTCGGCACCCGGGGGTACTGATGAAAGCACTCAGTTCCGACCGCCCGCGTATCGCCGTACACAAGTTCAGCTCCTGCGACGGCTGCCAGCTCGCCTTCCTGAATCTCGGCGAAGAGCTGCTGCAGCTGAGTCAGCGCGTGGAGATCCGCCACTTCCTGGAGGCCGGCCTCGACCATCCGGACGACCCGGTCGATATCGCCTTCGTCGAGGGCAGCCTCTCCACCGCCGAGGAGTATGAACGCATCCACCGCATCCGCGCCTCCTGCACCCTGCTGATCAGTATCGGCGCCTGTGCCACGGCGGGGGGGCTGCAGGCGCTGCGCAATCTCGACAACGCCCACGACGAGTGGCGCGATGCGATCTACGCCAGCCCGGAGTTTATCCACACCCTGAAGCAGGCCCAGCCGATCTCCTCGGCGGTGCGGGTCGACTTCGAACTCTGGGGTTGCCCGATCAACAGCCGGCAGTTGCTGGGCGCGATCAATGCCTTGCTGTTTGGCGTACCGCCCTTCGACGAGCGCGACAAGCTCTGCCTGGAGTGCAAACGCCAGCAGCTCGTCTGCGTTATGGTGACGCAACAGAAACCCTGCCTGGGACCCGTCACCCGCACCGGCTGCGGCGCCCTCTGCCCCAGCTTCGGCCGCGACTGCTACGGCTGCTACGGCCCGGCGGACAACCCCAACACCCACAGCCTGAGTCAGCGTTTTGCCGGTTTTGGCCTGCTACCCGACGCCATCGCGCACCGTTTCCTGCTGATCAACAGCGGTGCCGGCGAGTTTCAGCGTGCGGGCCTGCTTGCCCGCAGCAGCCAGGATCCGGCCGCGGCGCCCCTAACCCCGGAGGAGCCGGAACATGAGTGAACGGCGCCGTATCCAGATCGACGTGCCGGCCCTGACCCGGGTCGAGGGCGAAGGAGCCCTGCACCTGGTGATCGAGCAGGAGCGGATAGAACGTCTGCAGCTGTCGATCTTCGAGCCGCCGCGCTATTTCGAGAAGTTTCTCGAGGGGCGCGAGTATCACGAGGTCCCCGACATCGTCGCGCGGATCTGCGGTATCTGCCCGGTCGCCTACCAAATGAGCGCGGTACAAGCGCTGGAACAGGCCTTCGGCCTGACGGTGTCGCCCTGGGTGGAACGGATGCGCCGGCTGTTCTACTGCGGCGAGTGGCTGCAGAGCCACGCCCTGCACATCCACCTGCTCGCGCTGCCCGACTTCCTCGGCTACGACAGTGTCATCGGCATGGCCGCCGATCATCCGGACGTGGTGCAACGGGGGCTGCGTCTGCAGGCGCTGGGCAACGACCTGATCCGCCTGTTCGGCGGCCGTTCGGTGCATCCGGTCGGCGCCTGTGTCGGCGGTTTTCACCGCGCCCCGCCCGTCGAGCAGGTCCGGGCACTGCATCTGCGCCTGGCCGCCGCCTGCGCCGAAGCCGCCGAGCTGACCCGCTGGTGCGCAACGCTGACCGTGCCGCAACAGCAACAGGCGTTCATCAGCGTCGCACTGCATCATGCCCGCGAGTATCCGCTCCACCGCGGCACCCTCGTCAGCAGCAGCGGCCTGAGCATCGCCGCGCAGCAGTGGGAACAGCATTTCAGCGAACAGCACGCGCCCCACTCCACCGCGCTCTGGGCACTGCTGGAGGGCCAGCCCTATCTGGTCGGGCCGCTGGCGCGGCTGAACCTGAACTACGATCAGCTCCCCGCCCCCATCCTGCACAACCTGCACAGCACCGGCATTGTCTTCCCCAGCGGCAACATGTTTCACAGCCTGCTGGCGCGGGCGGTCGAGATCGAGCTGGCACTGCACGAGGCGCTGCAGATCACCGCCGCCTATGAACTCCCCCAAGCCTCCCGCCTGGAGGTTAGGCCCCGCGCCGGCATCGGCTACGGCATGACCGAGGCTCCCCGCGGCCTGCTCTGGCACCGCTACGAAACCGACCGCGACGGGCGCATCCTCAGCGCCCGTATCGTGCCACCCACCAGCCAGAACCAGGCCCGGATCGAAGAGGATCTGCACCGCTCGCTGCAACAGTTCGGCCTCGCCCATCCGGACGATGCGATCCGCCGCCATTGCGAACAGGTGATCCGCAACTACGATCCATGCATCTCCTGCGCCACCCACTTCCTGCGTCTGCAACTGGAGCGCCGCCCTTGACCTACCAGTTGCAAGTGATCGGCGTGGGTTCCCCGGCCGGGGATGATCGTCTGGGCTGGGAGTTGATCGCGCTGCTGCAACAACGCCTGCCGTATCACCACCGTCTGCGCCTGCAGGCACTGGACCGCCCGGGGCCGGAGCTCATCGAACAGCTGGCGCTGGCGGAGGAGACCTGGCTGATCGACGCCCTGTTCAGCGCCCCCGCCGGTACCATCCTGCACCCCAGCGCGACGATGCTGGCGGGCGCCGAGATCCACTCGACCCACGGCTTCGGGGTCAGCGACAGCCTGCAGCTGGCCGCGGCACTGGGACGCTTGCCGGAACGGCTGGAGCTCTACGCGATCTCGATCGCCGCCGCCGATCCGCTGGCCGAGCAGCTCAGCGCCCCGGTACGGCTGGCCGTATCGCAGTTGGCGCAGCGCTTGGCTGCGCAGATAGAGCAGCGCCTGTTTCCAGCTACGGGCGGCTAGATCGCCACCGGCAGCGGCGGCGTCGGCTGCAATGGATCTTCCGGATCGTGGGACAGCGATTCGCTGATCAGGTACTCGAGGATGGCGTCGGAGACCTGCTCCGCCAGCCCCGGCAGGCCGGTGTTACCGAACAGGCGGTTGAACTCCAGTACATAAGGATGCCCGCCGACCATGGCGATATCGAAGCCGGCATGGTTGATCCCCAGCTCCCGCGCCAGGCGCAGCGCCAGCTCGACCCCTTCCGCGGCCAGCGGGGATTCATCCACCTTACCGCCCTGGGACAGGTTGTTGTGGAAACCGTCGTACCCCTGCAGGCGCCAGAAGCCGCCGATCAGCTTGTCGCCGACGATGATGATGCGCATATCGCGATCGATCGGCAGCAACTCCTGGGCATAGATCACGTCGGTCTTCTGCAGGTACTCCTGCCACTGGGCGGCATTCTCGATCAGGAACACCCCCTGCCCCATGCTGCTCTTCGGGATCTTGGCGACAAAGGGCAACACCATCGCCTCCCAGACGTTGTCCGCGCCGCTCGGGGTATTCGGCTCGATCATGGTCCAGGGCACGTGGCCCGGCGCCACCAGGGTGAAGGCGCGCGTCATTTCCACCTTGTCATGGCCCAGCAGATAGCTCGCCAGACTCGGGAAGATACGGCTCTTCAGGCCAAACAGCAGGCCGCCGAGCTGCCAGTACTCGGGAAACAGCACCCAATCGGCAGCGGCCAGCTCGCTCTTGTGACGGAACATCTGTTCAGGCTTGATATAGAGGGTATCGGGCAGCCTGAGGGTGCGGAACGCATCGAATGAAACGCACTGCATCGAAGAATCTCTGAATAGAAAAAGTGTAGATTCGGCCAATTCTCTGCCTGGGTGCTGCGCACGCTGGATCGCAGTGGCGGAAGTCAGACTTGCTCAGAGGAGGGCGATCGCCCGTGGCGAAATTGTATGCCGATTGATCCGGCTTCAGGAATAGCTGTCAGCAGAAATTTGTTGATACACTGAACCCAGCGAGGTGAAGTTTTCTTCCCAGCCGGTAGCGGCCACTCAAACCGCGCCGGCTTTTTTTCGCTCAGACTTAGCGCACAGTCCGCGCGCCATCGAGAAACAGTTTGACCCCCTGCTCCAGCGCCCGCTGGCGGATCTGCGGGTCATGCGGCAGGCCGAGCAGCGCCTGCTGGTGCCAGGGCGCCTTGATCATATCGATGAACTGCCCCGCGGCGATTTCGCAGTCGTCCAGATCGAGCAGCCCCTTGCGGCACTGGCTCTCCAGATAACGCTGCAGCAGCCCGCGAATACGGGCCGGCCCCTGTTCATAAAAGATACGCTGCACCTGTTCCCGATCCGGGCTGTTGACCGCCAATGCCACCCGGTACATCGACAGCGCTTCGGGACTGCTGACCAGCTCCACCAGCTTGCGCCCGAAATCGTGCAACGTCGTGCCGCTGTCCTCGCTCCACTGCTCGACCTCCAGGCGCTCGAACAGTTCGCAGGTCGTCTCCTTGATCACCGCCTCGAACAGGCCCAGCTTGTTGCCGAAGATCCGGTACAGGGTGCTCAATGAGCCGCCGGCCCGGGTGATGATATCGGCCAGGCAGGCCTGCTCGAATCCCTGCTCGAGAAACACGCCCTGCGCCGCGCGCAGTATCAGCCGCTGTCGCTCCAAGCCGCGAGCGGTCAGTTTGCCGCCCGCTTTACACGGCACGGATGTACCTCTCATACCCATCCAGCCAGATCTCCGCTTGCCCCATTCGCTTACCGCTGCAGTATATCCTGTCCCGAACCCAGCAGTCGTTCCAGCCGATGCTGGACCCGCGCAAAAAACGTAATGTATATTACAGTACTCGGTTATCGAGACCTGCATACCCCTGTTTCCGACCCATTCAACGAGACTCCCGGAGCGACTGATGACCTCAGCTAGAGGTGTGGGACCTATTCCTGGCTTTATCCTGATACTGGCGGCGCTGACCGCACTGGCGCCGCTGGCGACGGATGCCTATCTGCCCGCAATACCCTCTATTGCCAAGGAACTCGGCCGCTCCGTACATGACGTGGAACTTTCGATCAGTCTGTTTCTGGGTGGTTTCGGTCTCGGCCAGCTGATTGGTGGCCCCTTCTCCGACCATTTCGGACGCCGTATCGGTATCTTCACCGGGCTGACCCTGTTTTGTATAGGGACAGCAGCCATTCTATTGACCCCGACCCTGGAATGGCTGTGGTCGGCGCGTGTCGTGCAGGCGATCGGCGGCGGACTCACCGTGGTCAACACCCCGGCTATCGTGCGCGACTTCTATAGCGGCCGCGACAGCGCCGCCACCATGTCGCGCATGGGGATCATCTTGATGGTCGCGCCGCTGACTGCGCCGCTGATCGGTTCGCTGATTCTGCAGCTCAGCAACTGGCAGATGATCTTCCTGTTCCTGCTCGGTTACGGCCTGATGCTCGGTGTCGTGATCCACCGGCTGCTGCCGGAAAGCCGCCAGTTGCAGGTCGACCGTCCCAGTGCCGCCAGGCGCTACTGGGTGGTCCTCTCGCACCGTCACGCCCTGGGTTACCTGGCCTCCGCCTGCTGCGCCTACGGCAGCCTGTTTGCGTTCATTACCGGTTCGCCCTCCGTCTACATGGGCTATTTCGGCCTGTCGGAAAGCGTTTACCCCTTCGCGTTCGGTGCCAATGTGCTGATGCTGATCGCGATGAGCCGCCTTAACATCCGTCTGCTACAACGCTGGGCGCCATTGCAACTGCTCAGCGCGGGCCAGCTGCTGCAACTGATCGTAGGCGTCATCTTCATCACCTACATCCATTTCAGCAGCACCCCCTCGCTGTTCACTGTCATCTTCCTGG
>QKGH01000439.1 GCA_003250495.1 Marinobacterium sp. | reverse complement strand
GACTATCCGATGCTGGTGACGATCGCCGCGGCGATGATCGGCGTCGGCATCCTCGGCACCGCGCTGTCCGGCCTCAACCGCTACCTGCACACCCGCCTGTCGGGGCGGATCCTGTTTGCCCTGCGCAGCGATCTCTATCGTCACCTGCAGACCCTGTCGCCGGGGTTCTTCGCCGAGCGCCGCACCGGCGACCTGCTGGCGCGAATGGATGGCGATGTGGCCGAGATCCAGCGCTTCGCCGTCGACAGCCTGTTCTCGGCACTCAGCGCGCTGATCGGTCTGCTTGGCGCGCTGACGCTGCTGCTGACACTGTCCTGGCAGCTGTCGCTGCTGGTGGCGCTGCTGATCCCGTGCGAGGTGTTCTGGCTGCGGCGGATGCGGCGCCGGGTGGAGGGCAAGACGCGGCAGATGCGCGAGCGCGCCAGTGACCTGTCCAGCTTCCTGGTGGAGACGCTGCCGGCCACTAAGTTCATCCAGTCCGCCGGGCGCGAGCAGGCGGAGCAGAGCCGCCTGGGCGGTTTCAACCAGCGCTACCTGAACCAGTTGCTGTCGCTGCAGGTGACCGAGTTCTTCACCCAGGCGGTGCCGGCGACGCTGACCTCGATCACCCGCGCCGCGGCGTTTTTGATCGGCGGCTGGTGGGTGATCGAGGGCAGCTGGCAGCTCGGCTCGCTGATCGCGTTCTCCACCTACATGGGGATGGCCACCGGGCCGGTCAACAGCCTGCTCGGGCTCTACGTGGCGATCCAGCGCATGAGCGTGAGCCTGAACCGGGTGGCGGAGCTGCGCCGGGTCGAGCCGGCGGTGCGTGAACCGGAGGTGCCGGAGCCGCTGCCGCAGCCGGTGCGCGGCATGTTGACCCTGCAGGCGGTGACGTTCGCCTATCCGGGGCGCGAACCGCTGCTGCGCCAGGCGTCGGTGACCATCGCCGCGGGACAGAAGGTGGCGCTGCTGGGGCCCTCCGGGGTCGGCAAATCCACGCTGATCGACCTGCTGCAGCGTCATTACGACCCCCGGGCCGGCGCGATCCGGCTCGACGGCATCGACCTGCGCCAGCTGGCACTGGCCGACCTGCGCCGTCAGGTGGCGGTGGTGTCGCAGGAGATCACGCTGTTCCGCGGCAGTCTGCTGGAGAACCTGCGCTACGCCGCCCCCGACGCCAGCGCCGAGGCGGTGGCCCAGGCGGTACGCGATGCCCAGCTCGATTCGTTGGTAGAGCAGCTGCCGCAGGGGCTGGAAACCCCGCTCGGCGAGCGCGGCCAGCGTCTTTCCGGCGGACAGAAGCAGCGCCTGTGCATCGCCCGCGCGCTGTTGCAGCGGCCGGCGGTGTTGGTGCTGGACGAAGCGACCTCGGCGGTGGACGAGGCCACCGAACAGCAGGTGATCGCGGCGATCGACCGCCTGTTCCCGCACAGCACCCGGATTCTGATCAGCCATCGTCCATCGACGCTGGCCGGGGTCGAGCGCCGGCTGCGGTTGCAGGACGGCGTCCTGTGCGAGGAGGCGACGGAGAAAATGGTGGAGCAAACATCTGAACAGCTATCTGATCCGATATATGAACACGCGCCTGAACCGCCGCTGGAGGTGAGCGATGCCCGTTGATAGATGCGTCAAGCAGGCTGCCGATCGGCCGGCACCGCTGATCGGCGTGGTCGATTCCGGGGTCAGCAACGGGCAGGCGGTGCATAGCAGCGCCGCCTTCGTCGTCGAGCAGGGGGAGCCCTGGCAGTGCGACGCGCCGGCGGACCGGCTCGGCCACGGCACCCGGGTGGTGGAGATCATCCAGCACCTGGCGCCGCAGGCTCGGATCGCCAGCGCCAACGTGTTTGGCGACTCCAACGGTACCTCGGTGCTGCAGGTGGCCGCGGCCATCGACTGGCTGGTCGGGCAGGGGGCGCAACTGATCAACCTGAGCCTGGGGCTGCGCCAGGACCGGCCGCTGCTGCGCGCCGCCTGCGAGCGCGCCCTGGAGCAGGGTGTGCTGCTGTGCGCATCGAGCCCGGCGCAGGGCGCGGCGGTCTACCCGGCGGCCTATCCCGGCGTGATCCGCGCCACCGGCGATGCCCGCTGCCAGCACGGCGAGCTGGTTTATCTGAACACGACGCAGGCGGATGTGGCCGGCTGCGTGCGCCCGCTCTGCGGCGACCGCGCGGGTGCCGGCGCCAGCATGGGCTGCGCCCATGTCAGCGGCCATCTGGCGCGT
>QKGH01000013.1 GCA_003250495.1 Marinobacterium sp. | reverse complement strand
CTTCGTCGCGCAGCGCTTTCAGCGTGTCCTGGCGTTTGACCTTGTCGGCGACCTGGTAACCCGCTTCGATACGCGCACCGAACGCCGCTTGCACGCTGTCGCTCAGGGTTTCGTTCTTGACCGGAGCAACCCATTCCCACTTCGGCTTGGCCGCTTCGGCTGCCAGCTCGTTGATCGCGTTGATGACGACCTGCATCTCCTGGTGACCGAACAGCACGGCACCCAGCATCTCGTCTTCGGTCAGCTCTTTCGCTTCGGACTCGACCATCAGCACGGCCTCGGCAGTACCGGCGACGACCATGTCGAGTTCGGAGGATTTCAGCTCTTCGTAGCTCGGGTTCAGCAGGTAACCCTGCTCCTCGCTGAAACCGACACGTGCCGCACCGATCGGCCCCAGGAACGGGATGCCGGAGATTGCCAGTGCTGCAGAGGTACCGATCATCGCCGCGATATCCGGATCGGTCACCTTGTCGGAGGACATGACGGTGCAGACAACCTGCACTTCGTTCATGAACCCTTTCGGGAACAGCGGACGGATCGGGCGGTCGATCAGGCGGGAGGTCAGCGTCTCTTTCTCGGTGGGACGTCCTTCACGCTTGAAGAAACCACCGGGGATACGGCCCACGGCGTAGTACTTCTCCTGGTAATGAACGGACAGCGGGAAGAAGTCCTGGCCCTCTTTGGCCTCTTTGGCACCGACGACGGTACACAGCACCTGGGTCTTTTCATCGACCGTTACCATCACGGCGCCGGTAGCCTGACGGGCCACTTTGCCGGTTTCGAGGGTTACGCTGTGCTTGCCGTATTGGAACGTTTTTGTGATTGCTTGCACGTTGGGCTCCTGAATTTCTGTGACCCACCTTTCGGCCGATCCATCATGCCTTTTCTGAAGCCTGTACTCAGTTGCATACCGCTAGGGTCTTCCGGGGAACGCAATTGAGTACGGGCTTGATGAGTGAATCGATACTTCCGGGTGGTTGAACGAAGAAGAGGCCATACAGTGTATGGCCTCCTTTACAGCGAAGATTAGCGACGCAGACCCAGACGCTCGATCAGCGACAGGTAACGATCAGCATTTTTCTTCTTCAGGTAATCCAGCAGCTTACGACGCTGGTTTACCATGCGGATCAGACCACGACGAGAGTGGTGATCCTTGTTGTGCGCCTTGAAGTGACCCTGCAGACCGTTGATGTTGGCGGTCAGCAGAGCAACCTGTACTTCGGGAGAACCGGTATCACCAGCGCCACGACCGAATTCGGCTACGATTTCAGCTTTCTGTTCTACAGTCAGAGACATTTCATACTCCTCAATAAATATGCACGCAGTCGCCGGTGGCGGTACTGCGGGTTTTAGACGCGCTGCACCGAGCATATTTTCAGTCCAGCGTCACCCGGCTCCGTGAGCCGAATCCTCTCTGCCCGATACCCGGGTATCAGGCGGCCGGTGCGGTGCTCATCAGCCGTTTCGGCTTCAAATAGCCCTCATCACCGACTTCACCGACCCCGATAAACGTCTCGGTTCCGGCGGTAAAAATACGGACCTGGCCGCGCTGTTCGAAGCGCTCACCACACCCCTGACCACTCTGCAGGCGGCGGCTCTGCTCCACGCTCAACTCGACGGCGGGCAGCTCCGCAATCGCGGTCCAGGGCGGCAATAATAACCGATCGAGACGCGCTTGTATGCACTCCTGGGAGTGCTCGCCCGGTTGAAATTCAGCCAGCTGCTGCAACTGCTCCAGCGGCATCATCATCTCTGCCCGATAGGGCCCGGTTTCAAGCCGGCGCAGCATCGCCACATGGGCGCCGCACCCCAGCAACCGGCCGAGATCCTCGACGATGCTGCGGATATAGGTACCTTTGGAACAATGCACCTCGAGGTCGATCTCATCCTCGCGCAGCTCGAGCAGGCGGATCTCGTAGATCGTGACTTGGCGCGGTTTGACCTCGACCTCTATCCCCTTGCGGGCCAGCTTGTACAGTGGCTGACCGTTCAGCTTCAGGGCCGAAAACGCCGACGGTACCTGCTCGATCTGACCACTGAAATTCTGCTGCAGCAGGGTGTCGACCCCTTCCCGGGTCAGATCGCCCGGTACCGGCTTGCATTCAACCACCTCACCGTCGGCATCACTGGTATTGGTACGTATCCCCAGCTTGGCGGTGGTGCGGTAACGCTTATCCGATTCGAGCAGGAACTGCGAGAACTTGGTCGCTTCGCCGAGGCAGATCGGCAGCATGCCGGTCGCCAGCGGATCCAGTGCGCCGGTATGCCCCGCCTTGGCGGCGCCATAGAGGCGCTTGACCCGCTGCAGCACGGCGTTGGAGGAGAGCCCGGCAGGCTTATCAAGCAGAAAGACGCCGTCGATGCGGCGTCCTTTGGGTGCACGTGCCATGCCTACTCCTCGTTATCCGATGCGTCGGCAGACTCGTGGTTGGCGTTCTCCTGGCGGTAGGCGCTCTCGATCAGGCTGTGCAGCCGACGCCCGCGCTCGACGCTCTCGTCGAAGTGGAAACGCAGCTGCGGCATGATGCGCAGCTTGATCCCCCGCGACAGCTCGGTGCGCAGAAAACCCGCGGCCTTGTTCAGGACCGACAGCGAGGTCTTGGTTGCCTCGGCTTCATCCTGCCCGCCCAGCGGCATCACCGTCAGGTAGACATCGGCATAACCGAGATCCTTGCTGACCTTGACGTGGCTGATGGTGATCATACCCAGGCGCGGATCCTTGATCTCACGCTGGATCAGCCGTGCCAGATCGCGCTGGATCTGGTCACCGACCCGGTCGGTACGTTTAAACTCTCGTGCCATGTGACTCCAGTGTTTATCAACGGGGGGCGGCCGGCGACAGCCGCTCCCCACACCCTTACAGGCTGCGCTGAACCTCGACGGTGTCGTAGACCTCGATCTGGTCGCCGACCTTGACGTCGTTGTAGTTCTTCACGCCGATACCGCACTCCATGCCCTGGCGGACATCGGCCACGTTATCCTTGAAGCGGCGCAGCGATTCGAGCTCGCCCTCGTAGATAACTACGTTGTCACGCAGCACGCGGATACGTTTGTTGCGGTAAACGGTACCCTCGATGACCATACAGCCGGCCACCGCACCGAACTTCGGCGAACGGAACACGTCGCGCACCTCGGCGATACCGACGATCTCCTCGCGGTACTCCGGTGACAACAGACCGACCATCGCCTGTTTGACGTCGTCGATGATGTCGTAGATGACGCTGTAGTAGCGCAGTTCCAGCTCTTCGCGTTCGACGATGGCACGGGCCTGGGCATCGGCACGGACGTTGAAGCCGATCAGGATCGCGGACGACGCCAGCGCCAGGTTGGCATCGGTTTCACCGATACCGCCGACACCACTGGAGACGATGGTCACCTTGACCTCGTCGGTCGACAGATCCTGCAGCGCCGTGGTCAGCGCTTCGAGAGAACCGCGTACGTCGGCCTTCAACACGATATTGAGCGACTTGACCTCGCCCGCCTGCATGTTGGAGAACAGGTTCTCCAGCTTGGCTTTCTGCTGCCGCGCCAGTTTTATCTCGCGGAACTTGCCCTGACGGAACAGCGCGACTTCACGGGCTTTCTTCTCGGACGATACGACGGTGAACTCGTCACCGGCATCCGGCGTGCCGTCGAGACCGAGGATCTCGACCGGAATCGCCGGACCGGCCTCTTCGACCTGTTCGCCGTTCTCGTCCAGCATCGCACGGACACGACCGTAGTGCAGGCCGGCCAGGACGATATCGCCTTTTCTCAGCGTACCGTTCTGTACCAGGATGGTGGAGACCGGACCGCGCCCTTTATCCAGACGGGATTCGACCACCACGCCCTGTGCCGGCGCGTCTTTGACCGCTTTCAGCTCAAGCACTTCGGCCTGCAGCAGCACCTTATCCAGCAGGTCGTCGATCCCCTCACCGGATTTCGCCGAAACGTAGGCGAACTGCACATCGCCGCCCCAGTCTTCGGAGATAACGTCGCGCTGCGACAGTTCGCTCTTGACCCGTTCCGGATCGGCTTCCGGCTTATCGATCTTGTTGACCGCGACCACCAGCGGCACACCAGCCGCTTTCGCGTGCTGGATCGCCTCTTCGGTCTGCGGCATCACGCCATCGTCGGCCGCTACCACCAGGATAACGATATCGGTCAGCTGCGCACCGCGGGCACGCATGGCGGTGAACGCCGCGTGTCCCGGGGTGTCGAGGAAAGTGACCATGCCGTTATCGGTCTGCACATGGTAGGCACCGATATGCTGGGTGATCCCGCCCGATTCGCCGGCGGCAACACGGGTACGACGGATGTAGTCGAGCAGCGAGGTTTTACCATGGTCGACGTGACCCATGACGGTCACCACCGGCGCCCGCGGCATCTCTTCGCCCTGCTGGGCCTGCACCGCCTCGATCAGCGCGTCCTCGATGGCATTCTCCTGCATCGGTTTGGCGACGTGACCCATCTCCTCGACGACGAGGATGGCCGTATCCTGATCGATGATCTGGTTGATGGTCGCCATCGCGCCCATCTTGAACATCACCTTGATCACTTCGGCAGCCTTGACCGACATCTTCTTCGCCAGCTCGGCAACGGTGATGCTTTCCGGGATGCTGACCTCGTGCACGACCGGTGCGGTCGGCTTCTCGAAACCGTGCTGGTTCTGCTGACCGCGACCGCGTCCGGTGGCGCGTTTACCACCCTTACCGCCGCGACGTCCGCCGCGAGAGTCGTCATCGAAGCCGGAGCCGCGCGTGGTCTTGGCACCGCGCCGCGGAGCTTCGTCGTCCTTGCCGTACGTTTTAGCCTTGGGCTTGTCCTTGCGCCGCGGACCGCTGCTTTCGTCGCCGCCTTCACGCTTCGCCGGTGCCGCCGGCGCCTTCTCGGGCGCTGCCGCTGCGGCTGCAGCCGGCGCGACCTGCGACTCGGCTACGGGTTCCGGTGTTGCCACCGGTGCTTCGACCTCGGCCGCGGCAGGCGTCTCGACGACTTCAACCTGGGTCGGTACCTCGACTGCGGGCGCTTCCACGACCGTAGCTTCCGGCGCCTCGGCGACAGCCGCTTCGGCTACCACCTCTTCAGGCTTCTGCTCATCCAACTCCGCCCGCTTAACGTAGGTACGCTTTTTACGAACTTCTATGTTGACCGTCTTGCGTTTGCCGGAAGCTCCGGCCACTTTCAGCTGCGAAGTCGTCTTGCGCTTGAGCGTGATCTTTTTCGGTTCGCCGGATTCTCCCGCCTCACCGCCATGACTACGCTTAAGAAAGGTAAGCAGCGATTGACGCTCGGTCTCTGTAACCATCGAGCCGTCATTCTTACCGTTGATACCGGCTTCCTGCATCTGTTTCAACAAACGTTCAACGGATACACCAACCACATCGGCAAGTTGTTTAACGGTGACTTCTGCCATAAATGGTTTCTCCTCCTCCGTTGGGATTATTGTTGCTCGGCGAACCAGGGTGCGCGCGCAGTCATGATCAGCTCTGCCGCTTTGGCTTCCGTCATACCCTCGATCTCGAGCAGGTCTTCAACACCCTGTTCCGCCAGGTCTTCCATCGTCACAATCCCGATGGCTGCCAGTTGGTAGGCCAGAGTCTTATCCATACCGTCCATTGTCAGCAGATCCTCAGCGGGTTCTGCTTCTCCAAGTTGCTCCTCACTGGCGATCGCCAGATTCAGCAGTGCATCTTTAGCCCGCAGGCGCAGCATGTCGACGAGCTCTTCATCGAAATCTTCGATCTCGAGCATCTCATCGACCGGGACGTAGGCGACCTCTTCCAGCGAGGTGAAGCCCTCATCCACCAATACCTGTGCCAGCTCCTCATCGACATCCAAGTGTTTCATGAACAGGTCGATGACCGAGCCGATCTCCGACTGCTGCTTGGCAGCCGCATCGGCCTCGCTCATGACATTGAGCTCCCAGCCGGTCAGCTCCGATGCCAAACGCACGTTCTGCCCGCTGCGCCCGATCGCCATCGCCAGGGCCTCTTCAGCCACCGCCACGTCCATCGAGTGCGTCTCCTCGTCGATGACGATCGACGCCACTTCAGCGGGCGCCATGGCGTTGATTACCAGCTGCGCGGGGTTATCGTCCCACAACACGATATCGACACGTTCGCCGCCCAGCTCATTGGAAACCGCCTGTACCCGGGAACCGCGCATACCGACACAGGCCCCGATCGGATCGATACGACCATCGTTGGTCTTCACGGCGATCTTCGCACGGGCGCCCGGATCACGCGCTGCTGCACGGATCTCGATCACCTCTTCGGAGATCTCCGGCACTTCGATACGGAACAGCTCGATCAGCATCTCCGCCGAGGTACGGCTCAGGATCAGCTGTGGACCGCGTCCTTCGGCACGCACCTCCTGCAGCACCGCGCGCACGCGGTCACCCATGCGGAAACTTTCGCGCGCAATCAAATTCTCACGCGGCAGCAACGCTTCGGCGTTGTTGCCCAGGTCGACGATAATGTTGTCGCGTGTCACCTTTTTGACGGTGCCGGAGATCAGCTCGCCCTGGCGATCGCGGTACATCTCAACCACTTTCGCCCGCTCGGCCTCGCGCACCTTCTGCACGATCACCTGCTTCGCGGTTTGGGCGGCGATACGGCCGAATTTGACCGACTCGACTTTCTCCTCCCAGACGTCGCCGGGCTTCAGGTTGGGATCGATCTCGAGCGCCTCTTCCAGCGTCAGTTCGGTACCCAGCGCCGGGACCTCATCGTTGCTGACCACCAGCCAGCGGCGGAAAGTCTCGTAATCACCGGTCGCACGGTCGATGACCACGCGGATATCGGCCTCTTCGTCATAGCGTTTCTTAGTGGCGGTAGCCAGGGCGACTTCGATCGCTTCGAAGATCACACCCTTGGACACGTCCTTTTCGTTAGAAACCGCTTCTGCAACCAGTAGAATCTCTTTGTTCATACCATTGCCTCGCCCAAATACCTCAAACTACAGTTAAATCTGGGGTACCACGTTGGCGCGATCGATATAATCGATCGGCAACAGATACTCTTCATCGTCAACGATCAGCAAAACCTCATCGCCTTCGACCCCGCTCAGTAATCCCTTGAAGTTGCGCCGCCCCTCGAACGGCACACGCAACTTGATCTGGGCCCTGTACCCCCTGAACGCTTCGAATTGTTTCAGGGTAAACAGCGGCCGATCCATGCCGGGCGACGACACCTCCAGGGTGTAGTGCTCCGGGATCGGATCTTCGACATCGAGAATGCCGCTGACCTGGTGGCTAACCCGCGCGCAATCATCGACCGTCACCCCTTCGGGGGAATCGATATAGATACGCAGCAGACTACTCTTGCCTGCCGAATGGAACTCTACGCCCCAGAGCTCGAGTCCCAACCCGACCACAGCCGGTTCGACTAGTTCTTGTATAAGTTTCAGCTTGGCTGACACAGGCGAATCACCTCACCAGACATGGGCCTTAAACGAAAAATGGGTCACTTACGGACCCATTTCTGATCAGGCACCAAGCCTAAATTTACCTACGAAAAAGCCCCTCAATGGGGGCTCTTCCAGTTACTTCGGTGGTAGCGGGGGCTGGATTTGAACCAACGACCTTCGGGTTATGAGCCCGACGAGCTACCAGACTGCTCCACCCCGCATCAGAAACAGGTGCAATATAATACAAAGAACCTGTCTTTTTTACAACTTGGTGCCCAAGGCCGGACTCGAACCGGCACGTCCTAGGGACACTACCCCCTCAAGATAGCGTGTCTACCAATTCCACCACTTGGGCAAACTCTTTCTGTCTTACTGCTGACCCGCTGCCGGCACATCGCCGCTCGGCACATCAGTTTCAGACTGCCCGGCAGCGACAGGCGCTTCCGGAGCTGGCTGGGCCGCAGATTCAATCACTTCTGCCGCCGGAATACCAGCATCATTTACGGTTTCGGCTTTCTGCTTGGCATACACCGCCAACGCAAAACTGGTCACGAACAGCGCCGCCGCGAACAGCGCCGTCATCCGCCCCAGAAAACTGCTGGAACCCTGACTACCGAACACAGTCTGCGATGCGCCGCCCCCGAAGGATGCACCCGCCTCAGCGCCTTTACCCTGTTGCAGCAGCACCAGCGCGATAATCGCCGCGGCCAGCAACACATGCACTATCAGAACCAGTGTTTCCATCATCTCAACCGTTTTTATCGACCCCTGCCGCCTGGCAGATGGTCAAAAATTCGTTTGCTTTCAACGATGCGCCACCTACCAGCCCACCGTCGATATCCGCCTGCGCGAACAACTCGCTGGCGTTGGCCGCGTTCACGCTGCCGCCGTACACTATCCGTACCTGGTCTGCGACCGTGGCAAACATATCCGCCAGCACCGAGCGCAAATAGGCATGAACCTCCTGCGCCTGTTCCGGTGTGGCCGTACGCCCTGTCCCTATGGCCCATACCGGCTCATAAGCCACGACAACCTGCGCCATATCGGCCGCTTCGATACCGGCCAGCGCACTGCGCAACTGATGCCCGACCACGTCGAGTGCCGCACCGGAATCCCGCTCTGCCAGCGTTTCACCAAC
>QKGH01000314.1 GCA_003250495.1 Marinobacterium sp. | reverse complement strand
CCAGCGATTCATACAGCTCGATCAGGTGACGCGCCTTGGCAACGGTGGCGGCGGTGTTGAACGACAGCCGGGCATCCACTTCGGTGGAGACGCGTCCGGGCACCAGGTCGACGATCTCCTTGCCGATCAGCACGGCCAGGTAGTCGGTCATCTGCGCCAGCTGTTCGGCATCGCTGCCGCCCTGCTGTTGCGCGCGCTGGCGTGCCCGTGCCAGCAACGGGGCGTATTTCGGGTCCTGGCTGGCTTTCAGCAGCAGGGACGGGTTGGTGGTGGCATCCACGGGCTGGAAACGGCGGATCGCGTCGATGTCGCCGGTATCGGCAACGACGGTGGTCATCTCGCGCAGCTGGGTCAATTGGTCCATCGGGTCGGATTCCTGTATCGGCGTAAGCTATAAAAATGGGTTATTCGCAACGGGCCGGCTCAGCAGCCAGATCGCAGGGTTCTGGCGCGACCAGCGCCAGGGCGGCCCGGAAGGTGTCGCTGGCGGCCCCGCGCTGATGACCGTTTTCGCTGAGATAACGGCGGAACAGGCGCCCGCCGCGCTCGCCATGGAACAGTCCCAGCAGGTGCTTGACGATGGCGTAGAGCGGCACGCCCTGTTGCAGCCGGCGCTCCAGATAGGGGATGAACGCCTCGGCGACCTCGATACGGCTGGGAATACTGTGGTGGTCGCCATAGAGTTCGCTATCGACCCGGCTCAGCAACGGATAGGGGTTCTGATAGGCCTCGCGCCCGACCATGACGCCGTCGAGCTGCTGTAGGTGGGTCTTGCACTCGTCGAGGGTCTTGATGCCGCCGTTGACGATGACCTCCAGTTCCGGGAACAGCTGTTTGATTCGGTAGGCATGATCGTAGATCAGCGGCGGTATCTCGCGGTTTTCCTTCGGACTCAGCCCCTGAAGGATCGCCTTGCGGGCATGGATGATGAAGGTTTTACAGCCGCTCTCGCGCACGATCTCGATGAAGCGGTGCAGGTGTTCGAAACTGTCGAGGTCGTCGATGCCGAGGCGGTGTTTGACCGTGACCGGCACGCGGGTTGCGGCCTGCATCTCGCTCAGGCACTCCGCCACCAGTTGCGGATGCGCCATCAGGCAGGCGCCGATCATGTTGTTCTGCACGCGATCGGAGGGACAACCTACATTCAGGTTAACCTCGTCGTAGCCCCACTCTTCGGCCATACGACTGCAGCGGGCCAGCTCGGCCGGGTTGCTGCCGCCGAGCTGTAGGGCGACCGGGTGCTCGCTGTCGTCATAGGCGAGAAAGCGCCGGGCGTCGCCGTGGATCAGCGCGCCGGTGGTAACCATCTCGGAATAGAGCAGCGCCTGTCGGCTGATCAGTCGATGAAACACTCGCGCCTCGCTGGTAGTCCAGTCGAGCATCGGAGCCACGGAGAACCGTCGATTTACCCTATCCCGCGTAATGGCAGGCGTTAGCGTGGTTTCTGCTATGTTTTCTGGGGCCTGATTACTACTCATTCGTGCTGTTATCTGCTCTTTCTTCCAACGAGTTGCTACAGCTTGCCACGAAGCTCGCCTGTAGCCGTCTTTGTAGCCAGCTTGCAGCTATGGATTCTGCCAGGGTGCCGGCCTGATCTATCGTCATCTGTATCCGCCGCCGCTGGTTTTACCCTGTAGTGCGAGTTTAATGGCTGCGCTTCAGCGGCGATTAGCGGCTATTGGGTGCATTTCGGCACATACGGCACGCTTTCAGCGCCGCCGACTATAACACAGCAGGGTTAACGGCGCCTTTATCGGCAGGATCAGGGCTGGGGATTGCGCGCGGCTATACGGCTGGCCCGGCCGCTGCGCAGGCTGACCCGGTCGACCACCTGCAAGCCGCATAGCTCCAGCATCTCGCACAGGTCGTCCGCGGTGTAGCGGTTGTGCTCGAAGTAGTCGCGGAAGCTGTCGTGCATCACGGCTGCGGACAGTGTGGCCGAGGCGAAGTCGGTATCGGGGAACTTATGCTCGAGCCAGGGTCTGATGGGCTGGCGCACCATATCGGTGAGGATCAGTACCCCGCCGGGCTTGAGCCAGTGGCGGATGGCGCGAAACAGCATCAGCGGCTGGTGCAGCTCGTGGATCAGCTGGTTGGCCAGGCACACATCGAGGGAGTGGGGCGCGAACAGCTGCTCCCCCGGGGCATTGAGATCGGCAACGCGAATATCGAGATTGGCGGGTAAGGCCTCGATGCGTTCCAGCATATAGGGGGCGATCTCCACGCCGCTGAGTCGGTAATCGGGATGCTCCTTTGCCAGGTCGCGCAGGAACAGGGCCGGGCCGCAGCCCAGATCGGCGATGTGCAACTGTTCCGACGAGGGCAGGTGGGCGTGCCAGAACGCCATGAACTCATTATCATGGTTGCGCTCATGGGTCGTTACCGTTCGGTCGGCGGCCTTTTTGCCGTCGCCGCCGTGATGGCGCTCCAAATATTGCCGGGTGGCGTTCAGTTCCTGGCTCATGAGGGGGTCCTGCTGATTGCTGTTCGGTCCGAGGGGGTCGCGAGCAGTGGCTGGCGACCGCGTTAAGCGTTATGTAGTGGCTTTATTATACTGGGTTTTTGAACGGCTATTAGCCGTTCGGAAGCGAGCCTTCAGCGACAAGGATAACCACGAGTGATTGTCACCAAATCCACCGGAATCGTCCGTTTTTACCACGCTACACGCTACTCCCTGAAAGGGATAAGGGCGGCCTATGCCAGCGAACCTGCGTTTCGCTATGAGGTCTGGGTGGCGCTGCCGATGCTGGTGCTGGCGTTTTTTATTGCCCACAGCGGTCTGCAATTGAGTCTGCTGATCGCCTCGCTGTTGCTGGTGTTGATCATGGAGCTGGTCAATACCGCCATCGAAGCGGTGGTCGACCGCGCCGGTACCGAATTTCATGAGCTGGCGGGGCTGGCCAAGGATCTGGGGTCCGCCGCCGTATTCTTTGCGCTGTTGGTGGCGGGGGTGATCTGGCTCGGCGTGATCTGGGATAACGGGTTGCAGCGCTGGTTGTTTGGCTGAGCGTCCGGGACCGGAGATAAAAAAACGCCGCGTCCTGTCGGATGCGGCGTATTCGCAGTGCCCCTCGTATGCGAAAAAGTATGGCTGGGCAGCCGCTTGAGCGCGTCTGGCATGCCAACCTGATCTATCTAAAGCAGGTGTCGTGCCAATTTTTGCAATGGCGCTGAAAATAGCGAATTCAGGGCCTCTCAGGCTATGAATAGGCAATTTGGTGCTGGCGGTAGCGGTCTGAAAATGTCTTTTTAGCTACAAAATGGTGCATGCCGCACAGCGGCGGTGCTTTGGGCGGGTTCTGGTCGGGCTGGTGATTGAGGGGCTATAATCCCGGCCTTTGTTTCACTATTTTCGTCAGAGATCGAGTTCACGACATCATGACCGTTCGTACCCGTATTGCACCCTCTCCAACCGGCGATCCGCACGTCGGTACCGCTTATATTGCGCTGTTCAACCTGGCATTTGCCCGTCAGCACGGCGGTCAGTTTATCCTGCGTATCGAGGATACCGACCAGACCCGCAGTACGCCGGAATCGGAACAGGCGATCCTGGATTCGCTGCGCTGGCTGGGTCTCGAGTGGGATGAGGGTCCGGATGTCGGCGGGCCGCACGGTCCCTATCGGCAGAGCGACCGCAAAGAGATGTACCGCGACTTTGCCATGCGTCTGGTGGAGGAGGGCAGTGCCTTCCTGTGCTTCCGTACGGCAGAGGAGCTGGACCAGTTGCGCGAGGCCGGCAAGGCGGAGGGACGCCAGCGGGCACTGAAGCAGAGCGACCTCGAGTTACCGGTGGAAGAGATGGAGCGACGCATGGCAGAGGGGATGCCCTATGTGGTGCGGATGAAGGTTCCGGAGGAGGGGATCTGTCAGGTCGACGATATGCTGCGCGGGACCCTGGAGCTGGACTGGGCCCAGGTCGATGCGCAGATTCTGCTCAAATCCGACGGCATGCCGACCTACCATCTCGCCAACGTCGTCGACGATCACCTGATGCAGATCACCCATGTGATCCGCGGCGAGGAGTGGATCAACTCGGCTCCGAAGCACAAGCTGCTGTACCAGTACTTTGGCTGGGAGATGCCCAAGCTCTGCCATATGCCGCTGCTGCGTAACCCGGATAAATCGAAGCTGTCCAAGCGCAAGAACCCGACCAGCATCCTCTATTACCAGCGCATGGGCTATATGCCGGAAGCGCTGCTGAACTATCTGGGGCGGATGGGCTGGTCGATGCCGGACGAGCGCGAGAAGTTCAGCCGCGACGATATGTTTGCCCAGTTCGATATCCAGCGCGTATCGCTGGGCGGACCGGTGTTCGATCAGGAGAAGCTGAGCTGGCTCAACGGCCTGTGGATTCGCGAGGAGCTGTCGCCGGAACAGTTTGCGGCGCGGTTCCAGCAGTGGGCGCTGAATCCGGAGTACCTGATGCAGCTGATTCCGCTGATCCAGCCGCGCGTGGAGCGGTTTTCCGACGTGGCACCGCTGGCCGGGTTCTTCCTGTCCGGCATGATGCCGGTCAGCGAGGCGAGCTTCGAGCATAAGAAGCTGACGATAGAGGATGTGCGGCGCATCCTGCAGTTCAGCTCCTGGTATCTCGACGAGCAGCGCCACTGGGGCAAGGATGGGCTGTTCGAGGGGCTGAAGGGTCTCGGCGAGGGGCTGGGGTTCAAGATCCGCGATTTCCTGTTCCCGCTGTTCGTGGCGATCTCCGGTACGGCGCAGAGCGTGTCCGTCGTCGATGCGATGGCGATCCTGGGACCGGATATCAGCCGCGCGCGGGTGCGTCATGCCCTGGACAGTATCGGCGGTACATCCAAGAAGCAGGCGAAGAGCTGGGAAAAAGAGTATCGCAGCCTGAACGCCGGGCAGTGAGCGCTGGCGGCCGCCGTCGAGTACGGTGGCCGCGTTGCTGTACGAAAAATAACCTTTTGATCGCAAACGAAAAAAAATGGTTTTTTGGGCGTAAAACGCTTGACGGCTAGGTTGGCCAGGCTTAATATACGCCCGTCTTTTGCGCTGGGGTCTTAGCTCAGCTGGGAGAGCGCAACGCTGGCAGCGTTGAGGTCAGGGGTTCGATCCCCCTAGACTCCACCAAGCTCAAAAGATGTCCTAAGCGTCCCATTCGTCTAGTGGCCTAGGACACCGCCCTTTCACGGCGGTAACAGGGGTTCGAACCCCCTATGGGACGCCACTTACATCGGTCGCCACAGGCGGACGGTGCAAAAAGCGGGAATAGCTCAGTTGGTAGAGCACAACCTTGCCAAGGTTGGGGTCGCGAGTTCGAGTCTCGTTTCCCGCTCCAAAATCTCTTCGTGTCTCCAATCTCCATCCAGTGTTGTGAATCCTATCCCTACTTCGGGATCCTTTATCGTTTTCCTCGTTTTCCTCGTTTTCCTCGTTTTCCTCGTTTTCCTCTGTTGATGCCGGCCGACGTCGGTCGAGTGACTCATGCTGGTCGTTGGTTAAAAAATATACCAATGATAATCAAAGGGTTAGCTTTGTTTGGCGGATGCGCGAAAAGGCGAAAAAATCTTTAATCAGGCGTTGACGGGCAGGGGCGGTATACGTATTATTTGCGCCTCCTCGATGAGGAGTGCGAAAGCGAACGGTCATGTCCCATTCGTCTAGTGGCCTAGGACACCGCCCTTTCACGGCGGTAACAGGGGTTCGAACCCCCTATGGGACGCCACTTTCGTCAGTGCTACCGTCACAGTGGTGCAGATGAAAAATGCGGGAATAGCTCAGTTGGTAGAGCACAACCTTGCCAAGGTTGGGGTCGCGAGTTCGAGTCTCGTTTCCCGCTCCAATAATCGTTCGGTTTGTTTGTGTCCCATTCGTCTAGTGGCCTAGGACACCGCCCTTTCACGGCGGTAACAGGGGTTCGAACCCCCTATGGGACGCCAGTGTCAAACCACTGGCAATGATAGGATAGGTGATGCCGTTCCGGCACCTGTCGTCTGGGGTCTTAGCTCAGCTGGGAGAGCGCAACGCTGGCAGCGTTGAGGTCAGGGGTTCGATCCCCCTAGACTCCACCACTCTTTTTTCCTCCTTGTCCCTGTTCTTTCCTGTCTTTCCCCGTCGGCTACATAAACGCTTGGCGCTTGCGCTCGAGCAGGCGGAGATACTCGCTGAATTCGGTGAAGGCGAGGTTGTAGAGCAGAAATGCCTCTTCGCTATCGCCGCGTTTCACCTCCGCGATCTCGGTCAGTAATCGATTCAGCATCTTCAGCGTGGTATCGATACTCATCACCAGCCAGGCATCGTTGGTGACCCATTTGTCGATGAATTCATCCAGTCGCGCAAAGGTGCGTTTCAGCATCGGATAGCCGGTACGGATCTCCGGCATCTGCCGCAGCAGCAGGTAGATCTCGTAGCTTTCATCGGCATGTTTGCGGGGCCTGCTGACTGCGTGCAGATAGCAGCCGCGATACTGCTCGAACAACGCATCGAAACGCTCGTTAAAGGCCGACTCCTGCTCCAGTTCCGCGAAGGGTTGCACTAGCTGCAACAGTACCGAGTAGGTCTGTCCCAGTTCGGCGATCATCCGGTTAAAGGTGATGTGAAAGTCGCCCTTTCGAATCAGCGCGTTGATGGTGCCGGCCAGTGCGTTCCACTCCGAGGCGGTTGCGCAGAGGCTGGCAAGCTCTTTGGTGATAGTCAGTTCTGTGCCCATGGTGTGCTGTCCGCGTTGCTGATCGAAAGATTCAGGTTAGGTCGGCGATCTCGGCGATACAGGCGTGATCTTTGACCTGGTGCAGGGCGTTGTCGAACGCCATCTGCGAGTTGAACAGGGCGCTTTTGGCCAGGATCTCGCCTGCGGCGCTTTTGATGACGAAGAAGGTGTCGCCGCTAGGAACCTTGGCGGCGGCGATCAGATGTCCCATCAGCGAACCGGTGCGCACCTCGGCGATGGCCTGTTGTGCGCTCTCTACGCTGGCGTGGTCACCGCCAAACAGCAGTATCTCCCCCTTCTCGTCGACCAGATTGAATTGGTACAGGCTGTCCCCTGCGTTGGTTAATTGAAAGGTGGCGGTCATGCTGCTTTCCTCGATGTCGTGAATGATCTCTATGGTTACTGGGGTTCTGCAAAGGCGATGCCATGGAAACGCCTCTGGATTCAGGGGGTTAAATACGAGGTAGGGCAGGGGCGGTGTCGGATTTAAGACAAAAACGGGCATTGCGAACAGCCGGAGGATGGTTAGCTGGGCAAAAGTGGCACCGGCTATGCGCCAGCAGATAGGGAAGCGGCTAAGCTGACGGGGTGGTTGTCGTCGAAGTAGCGATCTGGTGTGTAAAAATCCGATATATTTGTATTAAATAGGATACATATTGTTGCAACGTAGGTGTTGCCCGGGTTTTGCGCCAGCCATGGATGTACCTGTCAGGAAGAGGGAGATAACTTTGCCGCAACTGATCTATCTGGTTGCTCACGGGGCAACGCTGGAGGCGCTACAACAGGCGCTACAACAGGACTATCCGATCGAGCCTGTCGCCTCTCCCCAGGCGCTGGAGCGGCGCCTGGCACAGGCCGGCGCGGCCGGCGAGTCGGCACTGTTGCTACTGGATCGCGGCTGCATCGAGCGGTTTGGCGAACTCCAGTGCCAGGCATTGACGCAGGCGGCGCGGCAGTGGCAACTGCCGGTACTGATGGTCGGCGATCGCGCCGACGATGCCTGCCGACTGCGGGCGCTGGCGATCGGCTGTGACGATTATCTCGGTTTACCGCTGCTGATGCCGGTGCTGGAAAGCAAGCTGCGTACCCATCTCCGCCTGCAACAGCTGCTGCGCAACGCGGACGGCCATCTGCAGGCGCTGGACCAGGTCGCCAACGAACTGTCCGAAGTGCAGGATGCGGCGATCCTCTGTCTTGCCGCGATCGCCCGGGTACGCGATTACTCAACCGGTAACCATATCCTGCGTACCCAGCACTATGTCCGGGCGCTGGCCGAACACCTGTGTCACCATCCCGATTTTTCTCCGGCGCTCGATAGCGACGCCGTCGAGCTGCTGTACAAAACGGCGGCGCTGCACGATATCGGCAAGGTCGCGATACCCGACGCGATCCTGCAGAAACCGGGGCGGTTGAGCGGGGAGGAGTTCGAGGTGATGAAGCGGCATACGCTGTTCGGCTACCAGGCGATGCAGACCGCCGAGACCTTGATGGAGCGGGGCGGCGAAGGACGGATGGGGCGTTTTCTGGAGATCGGCAAGCAGGTTACCCTCAGTCATCACGAGCGTTGGGATGGCAGCGGTTACCCCCAGGGGCTCGCCGGGGAACAGATTCCGGTTGTTGCCCGGCTGATGGCCGTGGCGGATTCCTATGATGCGATCTGCTCGCGGCGCCCCTATAAGGATGCGATTGGGCATCGGGAGGCGGCGCAACGGATCCGGGCGGGGCGCGGTACCCATTTCGACCCCAGGGTCGTCGACGCCTTCGTCGACCTCCAGGATACCTTCGAACATATCGCCGGCGTACTGGAGCGGCGTTTCCCGTCGCTGACCGACCTGACGCTGCACTCCATCGATCTGCTCCCGGTTCCCGCGCCCCCCGCCGACGGGCC
>QKGH01000072.1 GCA_003250495.1 Marinobacterium sp. | reverse complement strand
CGCCTGCGGATCGTCGTGCATCAGGCCGGTATCGATGCCGAGCTGGCCGTGCGCCAGTCGCGGGAGCTGGCGCAGCGCCTGGTCGAGGAGCTGGTACGCGAGGGCGTTGCCGCGCAGCGCCTGGAGAGTTTCGGGATAGGCCCGCTGGCGCCCTCGGTGTTGGGAGGGCGGGAGCAGCTGGCGGTGATCATGGTTGCCGGGAAGCGTTAACCATGCGTAGCGTATCGCTGGTGTTAGGTGCGGGCGGCGCGCGCGGTTACGCCCATATTGGCGTCATTGCCGAGATCGAGGCGCGCGGCTACAAGGTGGTCAGTGTCTGCGGCAGCTCCATGGGCGCCCTGGTCGGCGGCCTGTATGCCGCCAATGGGCTTAAAGCCTACCAGCAGTGGGTGGAGCCGCTGCGCTGGATCGACGTGGTGCGGCTGCTCGACCTCAGCTTGAGCCGGGGGACGATCAAGGGCGAGAAGGTGTTCGCCAAGCTGCGCGAGTTGATCGGCAATCCGGCCATCGAGTCGTTACGCCTGCCCTATACCGCCGTGGCGACCGACCTGACCAACGGTAAGGAGGTCTGGTTCCAGCGCGGCAGCCTGCTCGATGCGATACGTGCCTCGATCGCGGTGCCGGGGGTGTTTGCGCCGGTGCTCGATCACGGCCGGGTACTGGTCGACGGTGGGGTGTTGAATCCGTTGCCGATCATCCCGGCGGTGGCCGCTCATGCGGACCTGATCATCGCGGTCGATCTGAACAGCCATGGCGAGACGCTGCCGCGCCATCTGTTTCCCGAGCCGCTGCGCCATATCGGCGGTAGCCGGGTGCCATCGCAGAGCCGGATCGGGCTGATGATGAGTTCGATGGAGGCGATGCAGAGTGCGCTGACGCTGTACAAGATCGCCGGCTACACGCCCGATCTGGTGATCAGGATTCCGAAGGAGATCTGCGGTTTTCACGAGTTTCATCGTGCCCGCGAAACGATCGAGCTGGGCCGCCGCCTGGCGCTGTACCAGTTGGCGGCCTTCGAGGAGGCGCGCTGGCCCGGGGAGCCGGCCTCAATCGACGAGTGACAGGAACTCGGCGCGGGTGGCGGGGTTGGAACGGAAGCTGCCCAGCATCATCGAGGTTTTCATCACCGCGTTCTGCTTCTCGACGCCGCGCATCATCATGCACATGTGCTGCGCTTCGATGACGACGCCAACGCCCTGGGCGCCGGTGACCTGCAGCACCGCCTCGGCGATCTCCTTGGTCATGTTCTCCTGGATCTGCAGCCGGCGTGCGAACATATCGACGATACGGGCGATCTTGGACAGCCCGACGACCTTGCCCTGCGGGATGTAGGCGACATGGGCCTTGCCGATGAATGGCAGCAGGTGGTGTTCGCACATCGAGTAGAGTTCGATATTCTTGACCAGCACCATCTCGCTGTTGTCGGAGGGGAACAGGGCGCCATTGACGACCTCCTCCAGGGACTGCTGGTATCCGCGGGTCAGAAACTGCATCGCCTTGGCCGCGCGTTTGGGGGTGTCACGCAGACCTTCGCGTTGCAGATCCTCACCGAGGCTTTCGATGATCTGGGCGTAGGCTTTTTCCATCTGCGGCTCCATCGGCTGGGTGTGCCCTCGCGCCTGGGCGCGGGGGATCCGGTTCGGGGTTGAAAAAGGGAGTTAAGGTACGCCATTGTGGCGTTCAGGTAAAGATGATCAGGGCGCTCGGTTATGCGTCCGTCGCAACAGCACATACAGCGCGCCGGTACCGCCATCGACCGGTTGTGCGGAGCAGAACGCCAGCACCGCTGGCAACTGGCGCAGCCAGTCGTTGACGTAGGATTTGATCAGTGCCGGCTGGCCCGCCTGGGTAAAGGATTTGCCGTGCACGACCAGTACGCAGCGTTGATTGGCGGCGGCGCTGTCGCGAATGAAGCGGGCCAGCTCGTCGCGCGCCTGATCTATGCTGTAGCCATGCAGGTCGAGCCCCTGCTGCCAGGGGATGTGACCCTGGCGCAGCCGTTTCAGCAGGCGTACCTGCACGCCGGGGGAGGCGAACAGCAGGTCCTGCTCCGATTCGACGATATCGACGGCGGAGGTCGACAGCCCATCGACGAAGCCATCGAGCTCCTGTTCGGCGGCACTGCGGCGGTAGCGCTGGTTCTGGTCCGGCTTGCGGCGGCGCGGTATCGGCGCCAGGTCGGCGCGGTCGTGGCTCAGCCGCTCGACTCCTGCCATCGCGGCATGGAACTCGGACTCGTCGGACGGTGGGGTATCAGTCATGGCGTTTGACGGGCGATTTAATTAACATGTGCGGCCTATTGCCGGCCCGCCATTATCGGACTTGACATGAATCTGGATCAAGCATCGTTGCTCGATGAGCTCGAAACCCTGCGCGATTTCGTGCGCTTCAGCCTCAGTACTTTCCACGAGTGCCGCCTCTATTTCGGTCATGGTACCGACAACGCCTGGGATGAAGCGGTACAGCTGGTATTGAATGCGGTGCATCTTCCCTGGGATACCGACGCGCAGGTGCTGGATGCCCGGCTGACCCGCAGCGAGAAGCGCCGGGTGTTGGAGTACCTGCGCCAGCGCGTCGTAGAGCGCAAGCCGCTGCCCTATATCACCGGTGAGGCCTGGTTCATGGGGCTGCCGTTCAGCGTCGATGAGCGGGTGCTGATACCGCGCTCGCCGATCGCCGAGCTGGTCGAGCAGGCGTTCGCGCCCTGGCTGCGTCCGGGGCCGGTGTCCAGGGTGCTCGATCTGTGCACCGGCAGCGGCTGTATCGGTATCGCCACCGCGCTGATGATGCCGGAGGCGGAGGTCGATCTGGTCGATATCTCGACCGATGCGCTCGACGTGGCGCGGATCAATATCCAGCGCCATCAGCTCGAGGACCGGGTGCAGGCGTTGCAGAGCGACCTGTTCGATGCGCTGCAGGGGCGCCGCTACGACCTGATCGTCAGCAACCCGCCCTATGTCGATGCGGCGGATCTCGGCAGTATGCCGGATGAGTACCGGCATGAGCCGGCGCTGGCGCTGGGCTCCGGCGATGACGGGCTGGATATCACGCGGCGTATCCTGCGCGAATCCGGGCGCTACCTGGAGGAGGATGGTCTGCTGGTGGTCGAGGTCGGTAACTCCGAGATCCACCTGATGGAGCAGTATCCCGAGCTGCCGTTGACCTGGGTTGACCTGGAAACCGGCGGCAACGGCGTGTTCGTGATCACCGCCGCGGAGCTGCGCGCGCACGTAGACAAAATTTGAACCCGCTGTCGTAGGACGGCGGCCAAGTCAGACTGTATTTGGAAAAGGTTTTATGTCCGGAAACACTATCGGCAAGCTCTTCACGGTGACCACCTTCGGCGAGAGCCACGGCCTGGCTCTTGGCTGTATCGTCGACGGTTGCCCCCCCGGGGTGGCGATCAGCGAGGCCGAGATTCAGCTCGAGCTGGATCGGCGCAAGCCCGGTACCTCGCGTCATACGACGCAGCGCCGCGAGGCGGACCAGGTGCGTATCCTGTCCGGGGTGTTCGAAGGAGTTAGCACCGGGACGCCGATCGGCATGCTGATCGAGAACACCGATCAGCGTTCCAAGGATTACGCCAATATCAAGGACACCTTCCGTCCAGCGCACGCGGACTATGTCTACACCCATAAGTACGGTCTGCGCGACTATCGCGGGGGCGGTCGCTCTTCGGCGCGCGAGACCGCGATGCGAGTCGCGGCCGGCGCCGTGGCGAAGCAGGTGTTGGCCGGTTTCGGGGTGCAGGTGCGCGGTTACCTGTCGCAGCTCGGTCCACTGAAGATCGACCCGGCCCAGTTCGACTGGGACCAGGTGGCCAACAATCCGTTTTTCTCGCCCGATGCGACCATCGTGCCGGAGATGGAGGCCTATATGGATGCGCTGCGCAAGGAGGGCAACTCGGTCGGCGCGCGTATCTCCGTGGTCGCCAGCGGGGTGCCGGTGGGGCTCGGCGAGCCGATCTTTGATCGCCTCGATGCGGATCTGGCCCATGCCTTGATGAGTATCAACGCCGTCAAGGGGGTTGAGATCGGCGATGGCTTCGCCGTGGTCGAGCAGAAGGGTACCGAGCATCGCGACGAGATGACGCCGCAGGGGTTCCTGTCCAACCATGCCGGCGGCATCCTCGGCGGTATCTCCAGCGGTCAGGAGATTGTGGCGCACATCGCGTTGAAACCCACCTCCAGCCTGCGCCTGCCGGGACGTAGCATCAATGCGCAGGGCGAGGCGATCGAGGTGGTTACGCAGGGGCGTCACGACCCCTGTGTCGGTATCCGTGCGACGCCGATCGCCGAGGCGATGGTGGCGATCGTCCTGCTCGACCACCTGTTGCGCAACCGCGGCCAGAACGCCGACGTTCAGGTAGCCACGCCGAAACTGCGTTGAGTTTTCCGCTTATTTGATCGGGCTCGGGCCGCATGATCGGCCCGGGGCCTGGGTTCGACCCGCCAAAATAACAGTTGCATTACGCAGGTGCAGCATATAAAACAGGGCCACATTCGAGACCCGCTACCCGGGAGGGCGGCGGGTTTTTCCCGCTCACTTGTCTGGAGGAGCTGCCATGCAAGAGGCGAATCAGCCACAGGGTGTGGTGGCGAGTGCCGGTGACAGCCGCGCCGACGCCAGCCTGGGTCGTCATCAGGGAGAGGGCGACATTCGCAAGGACTATTTCATCGAACGCGATGGTTACCGCTATGCGGGCACGCACCTGATCGTTGATCTGTACGGTGCCGAGCGTCTCGATGATCTGGAACTGATGGAGCAAACGTTGCGCGCTGCCGTTGCGGCGGCAGACGCCACGCTGTTGCATATCCACCTGCACCACTTTACTCCCAACGGCGGGATCTCCGGCGTCGCCGTGCTCGCCGAATCCCATATCAGCGTGCATACCTGGCCGGAACGGCACTTTGCGGCGTTCGATATCTTCATGTGCGGCAAAGCGGAGCCGGAGCGGGCGATACCGGTATTGGAACAGGCCTTCACGCCGCGGGAGGTTTGCGTCAAAGAGTTACTGCGCGGCAAGGTGACGATCGATGACGATGACCTCTTTTCTTGAGCGGCTGCATCCGGGGTACGGCCAGCACTTTGCTATCGATGAGGTGCTGTTCGAGCAGGTCACGGCGCATCAGCAACTGGTTATCTTCCGCAATGCCACCTTCGGGCGGGTCATGGCGCTGGACGGCATCGTCCAGACCACCGAGCGCGACGAGTTCATCTACCACGAGATGCTGACCCATGTGCCGATCCTGGCGCACGGCGCGGCGCGGCGCGTGTTGATCATCGGCGGCGGCGATGGCGGGATTCTGCGCGAAGTGCTGCGTCACGCACAGGTCGAGCGGGTGGTCCAGGTCGAGATCGATGCGGCCGTGATCGAGATGTGCAAGCGCTACCTGCCGAACCATTCGGCCGGGGCCTTCGACGACCCGCGCGCGCAGATCGTCATCGCCGACGGTATCGATTACCTGCGCCAGTGCGACGAGCGCTATGACGTGATCATCTCCGACTGTACCGATCCGGTCGGGCCGGGTGAGGTGTTGTTCTCCAGCGAGTTCTATGCCGGGTGCAGGCGCTGCCTGAATCCCGCTGGTGTGTTCGTGGCGCAGAATGGCGTCGCCTTCCTGCAGTTGGACGAGGTGGTGACGACCCGCGAGCGGCTCGGACCCTGGTTTGCCGACCAGACCTTCTACCAGGCGGCGGTACCGACCTACGCCGGCGGCCTGATGGCGTTTGCCTGGGGCTGTGACGATCCGGCCGTGCGCCAGATCCCGTTGCCGGAGCTGGAGCGGCGTTATCGTGCCAGCGAGCTGTGTACCCGTTACTACAATCCGCAGATCCATGCCGGCTGTTTCGCCCTGCCGCAATACCTGCTCGACGCCTTGGCCGCCCGTTGCGGCGGCTGAGCGCGTACGCTGTATGATTCCCACCCTGCGCCTGTCTGGCTTCTACCTGTTCTACTTCACCTTCCTCGGCGCGTTGGTGCCGTACTGGAGCCTCTATCTGCAATCGTTCGAGTTCGAACCCCGGACGATCGGACTGTTGATGGGGATGTTGTACGCCACGCGTATCCTGGCGCCCTCGCTGTGGGGCTGGCTGGCGGATGTCAGCGGGCAGCGGATGCGGGTCGTGCGCTTCGGCGCGCTGGCGACCTGGCTGGTGTTCGCGCTGATCTTCTGGCAAAGCTCGGCGCTCGGTATCGCGCTGGTCACGTTGGGGTTCAGCTTCTTCTGGAATGCGATCCTGCCGCAGTTCGAGGTGGTGACCTTGCACTACCTGGGGGCGCGTCGCGAGGGCTATAGCCGGATCCGGGTCTGGGGCTCGATCGGCTTTATCGGCGCGGTGCTGGTGCTGGGCTACCTGCTCGACCAGATCGATATCCGCTGGTTGCCGCTGATTCTGCTGCTGCTGCTGGTGCTGATCTGGCTCGATACACTGCTGGTGGCACAGGGCCCGATACCGCCGGAGGCGACGACCGCGGAGCCGGCGCGGCTGATGCAGGTGCTGCGCCATCCCGAGGTAATTGCGTTCTTCCTGGTCTGTTTCCTGATCCAGTTCGGTCACGGCCCCTATTACAGCTTCTATAGCCCGTTGCTGGTGGCCCAGGGTTACAGTCGAACGCTGGTCGGGTTGCTGTGGGGGCTGGGGGTGGCGGCCGAGGTGGTGCTGTTCTTCCTGATGCCCAGGGTGCTGGCGCGCTGGTCGCTGCGCCAGATCATGCTCGTCAGTCTGGGGCTCAGCGCGTTGCGCTGGGGGATCATCGCGCAACTGCCGGAGCAGATGCCGCTGATGCTGTTTGCACAGCTGCTGCACGCGGCCTCCTATGGCAGTTTGCACATCGTCGGTATTGCACTGGTGCAGCACTATTTCCCGGTCTCGCTGCAGGGGCGGGGGCAGGCGCTGTACTCCAGTCTCGGCTTCGGCGTCGGCGGTCTGCTCGGGGCGGTCGTTGCCGGCTATCTGTGGGGCGACGGTCGGTTGGCGTTTGGCGTGGCGGTAGCGGCCAACCTGCTCGCGCTGGTGTTGGCAACGGTGTGGATCTATCCGGAAAAAGCGCAGCAAAATCACCACTGAGGCTGTTAACTGCCGCGTCTCCTGTACTATAGTGCCAAGCGATGGCCCTGGGTCCGTGACGGCAGAGGTTGGCTATGAAATTCACTATCAATGTCGATATGACGCCCGAAGAGCTGCGCCGCGTATTGGGCTTGCCCGATGTCAGCGCGCTGCAGCAAGAGATGATCGAGCGAGTACGCGAACAGATGGCGGCCGGCACCGAAGGGTACGATCCGCTGACGCTGCTCAAGCCCTATCTAAATAGCGGGCTGGGGTCGATGGAAGCGCTGCAGAAGATGTTATTCACCATGATGAGCCAGTATGGTCGTAACGACGACCATAAGAGCTGATCCAGCTTGAGGTAGAACGCGAGGCAATGAAGGGGACTGACGTGCGCATCCTGAGGAAATATACCAATCGTAGACTGTACGACACCTCCCGCAGTTGTTATGTCACGCTGGAGGATGTGAAGCAGCTGGTACTCAGCGGTGAACAGTTTCAGGTGCAGGACTCCAAGACCGGGAGCGACCTGACCCGTAACATCCTGCTGCAGATCATCAGCGAACAGGAGGCGGAGGGGCACGGCACCCTGCTGACCAACCAGGTGCTGCAGCAGCTGATCCGCTTTTACGGTGACAGCATGCAGGGGATGATGAGTCAGTACCTGGAGCAGAGCATCGCCGCGTTCCTCGAGCACCAGGACCGGATTCGCGAGCAGATGCAGACGATGATGGGGGCGGCCAACCCGTTGACGATGATGAACCGGATCGCCGACCAGAATATGGCGGTATGGAACATGTTCGCGCCGCGCGGTGCCGAAGCCGACGAGGAGGGCGCGGAGCAGCCGGCGGCGGAGCCGGAAGATAAATCCGCCAAATCCGCGGATTGATCCGGCGGGCGGGCGTCAATCGTGCTGTTTGAGCCAGTCCGCGATGGCGTCCGGCAGCAGTTTCAGGCCGCGGCTGCTGACGAAGATGCCGATATGGCCGGCATTGACGGTCAGCTCCTGGTAGTCGCGGCTGGCCGTCGCATCCTTCAGGGCGCGTGAGGAGGAGGGCGGCACCAGGTGGTCCTGCAGCGCGTAAACGTTCAGGATCGGCTGCCCTATCCGTTTCAGATCCACCTGCGCCGCACCTATCTTCACCTCGCCTTTCAATAGCAGGTTCTGCTGAAAGAACTGCTCGATAAACTGACGAAACGCCTCCCCGGCCTGGTCCGGACTGTCCTGGATCCAGCGCTCCATGCGCAGAAAGTTCATCGCCTTTTGCGGGTCGGCCAGTTGTGCCGGCATCCCCAGATTCTTCTGTACTCCCAGCCGCATCGGCATCAGCGAGTTATAGGTGTCGTTGAGCAGCTCGCCGGGGATGTTGCCGTAGGTTTTGACCGCCAGGGCGGCGTCCACCTTCAGTGCCAGATGGCTCAGCGTGAAGTCGGGGGTATGAAAATCCACCGGCGTCACCAGGGTGATCAGGTTTTTGACCCGCTGCGGGTGCAGTGCCGTATAGCAGAGGCTGAAGCTGCCGCCCTGGCAGATGCCGGCGAGGTTGACCTGCGCGCACCCCGCATGCCGGCAGCAGGCCTGTACGCAGCTGTCCAGATAGTCGTTGATGTAGTCGTTCAGGTCGAGGAAGCGGTCGCCGGCGTCGGGCGTGCCCCAGTCGATCAGGTAGACCGGAATGCCGCGTCCGAGCAGTTCGCGCAGCAGCGAGCGGTCGGGCTGCAGGTCGACGATCCAGGGGCGGTTGACCAGGGCGTAGCAGATCAACACCGGGGTCTGCAGCGTGCTGGCACCCTCCGGTGCGTAGTAAAACAGCCGGGTCTTGTCGTTCTCGAAGATCAGCTGGCGCGGGGTCTGTCCGACATCGACGGTACCGAGTTCGCGCAACGTCTGATAGCTCTGCTGCAGGCGTTGCTGGAACGCCGACAGCTCCTCGCGGATCCGCTCCGGGTTCAGCTCCAACCCCTTCATGCGCGGTCCTGACCGTCGACCGTGTCGGCAGGCGTATCCTGGCCTGGGGTGGTGGAGGTGAATCGGTCGAGACGCTGACGCAGCTCGGTGAGTTCTGTCATTAGTTCAGGCAAAAGGGTCACTTCTTTTTGTAATTGTTTGATCTGCTTGCGTTGCTTGTTCAGCCGCTCGACCAGCAGCTCGATCAGGTCGCTGCTGGGGATGCCCAGCTGTTGTAGCTGCTGGTTGCGCAGCTCCTGCAGAAACAGGCGGATCTGCATCACCGCGTTACTGATGCGGCCATGGGCGTCGCGGTAGCCGTCGCTGCGGATGCGCACGGCATAACTGGCTTCGTAGCTCTCGACCCACAGGTCGTGCAGTTGGCCGAGCGAATTGATCGCCGGCTCGCTGCTGTCGATGTGGTGCAGGAAGGCGAGGGTGGCGGCATTGTTGATGTCGGTGTAGTGCCCGCTGTATTCGGCCAGCGCCTGTTCATACTCGATCAGCAGGTCGACGCCATACTGCAGCTGGCGCTGCAGACGCTGGTTGAGGCCCAGCAGCGCCGGTGAATTGAGCAGGCTCTTCAGGCCGTGGATGAACGGGTTGTCGAGCAGCAGGTCGTCCTGGAACGAGTGGGTTTTGAACAGTGCGCCCAACTGTTCCGGCAGTTGCCAGCGTTGCAGTATCCAGTCATGGGTCAGGCGCCGCAGGTGATCGTGAAACTGGTTCAGGATCAGGCTCAGCTCCGCCTTGCTTTCGGTCTTGTCGAGCAGTGCCAGGATCTGCTCGGCGAAACGGGTGAACTCCAGTGACTGGCGCGTCAGCAGCGCGATCAGCTCGGCCTGTTGCAGCGGGGTGTCGGCAGCGGTGAACGGCTGCATCTGGGCGAACGCCTGCTGCCACAGGTTCCACTGCGCCATGTCGTCCGGCGCCATCGACTGGGCATTCAGCTGTGTCAGCCACTGCTGCATCAATTTCAGCAGATCATCTGCCACTGTCCACTCCGTTCATGGTGCCGTTTAGGGGGTTGCGGTAGCGCGATCTTATCAGCCTGCCCGGTCACCGGCTATGCCTGAGGCCGACTCGGGCTCCTGGGCGCGGAGCATCGTGACCAGCTCGCGCGCGGCGTTGGAAAGGGTGCGGTCGCGATGATAGATCAGACCCAGCGGGCGGTGGATCGGTTCGCTGCTGACCGGCAGGCGGCGCAACCCCTCGTCGATCATCGTTTCCGGCAGCAGGCTCCAGCCGAGCCCGATGCGCACCATCATGCGGATGGTGTCGAGATAGTTGGTGCTCATGCCGAGGTTGGGTTCCAGCCCGAGCCGGCCCAGCTGTTCGCGTACCAGTTGGTGGGTGAAGGTGTTGGGGGCCGGCAGCAGCGCCGGGTAGCGGTTCAGGTCGTTCAGGCCCGGGGCATCCAGCTGGGCCAGCGGATGGTCGCTGGCGACCACGTACTGCAGCGAGTCGATCCACAACGCCTCGCTGTGGATGCGCGGGTCCTGCTGTGGTGCCAGTGTGATCAGCGCCAGCTCCAGTTTTCCCTTCAACACGCCGTCATAGGCGATCTCCGATTCGTCGAAGCGCAGATCCAGCTGTACCTCGGGAAAGCGGCGGGCGTAGTGGCGCAGGATCGGCGGCAGGCGGTGCAGACTGATATGGTGGCTCGCGGCCAGCGTCAGCGGTCCGCTGACGCTACCGGCGAGGTTCTGCAGCGAGCGCGCGGCGTCCTCCAGCGCGAGCAGGATGCGGCGCGCCTGCGGCAACAGCGTCAGTCCCGCCTCGGTGAGGTCGATCTGCCGGCCGATACGGTCGAACAGGCGGCAGCCGAGCTGCTCCTCCAGCTGGGCGACCCGTTTGCTGACCGCGGACTGGGTCAGGAACAGGCGCTCGGCAGCCTGGGAGAAGGAGCCGAGTTCCGCCACGCGGACGAAGGCGGTCAGGGCGGCGCTGTCGATTTGCGGATGCATCGGGTGGGACCTCAAATGGAGTGGCTGTATTCCTATATGGAATTAATTATAGAAAAATAATGAATTTGTCTATCGGCCGGCGCTGCACTAGCATCCCTACTACTGAAATGGACAATCCAACCACGGGGACAACTGATGGCCGGTAAAACCCTCTACGACAAGCTCTGGGACGCGCATCTGGTGCGCCAGAACGAAGATGGCAGCGCGTTGATCTATATCGACCGCCAGATTCTGCACGAAGTGACCTCGCCGCAGGCGTTCGAGGGGCTGCGCCTGGCCGGACGTAAACCCTGGCGCATCGATACCAACCTGGCGACACCGGATCATAACGTGCCGACCACCGCCCGCGCCGGCGGCGTCGACCAGATCGTCGATCCGGTATCGCGGATCCAGGTCAAGACGCTGGATGCCAACTGCGACGACTTCGGTATCGTCGAGTTCAAGATGAACGATCACCGCCAGGGCATCGTTCATGTGGTCGGTCCCGAGCAGGGGATGACGCTGCCGGGTTCCACCGTGGTCTGCGGTGACTCCCATACCTCGACCCACGGCGCCTTCGGCGCGCTGGCGCACGGTATCGGCACCTCCGAAGTGGAGCATGTGCTGGCGACCCAGTGTCTGATCGCGAAGAAGATGAAGAACATGCTGGTACGGGTCGATGGCGAACTCGGCGCCGGTGTGACCGCCAAGGATGTGGTGCTGCATATCATCGGTGTCATCGGCACCGCCGGCGGTACCGGTTGTGCCATCGAATTCGGCGGCAGCGCGATCCGCAGCCTGTCGGTCGAGGGGCGCATGACGGTCTGCAACATGGCGATCGAGGCCGGTGCCCGCGTCGGCCTGGTGGCGGTGGACGACAAGACCATCGAGTACTTCCGCGGCCGTGCGTTCGCACCGCAGGGTGCGCTGTTCGACGCCGCGGCCAAGGCCTGGGCGACGCTGGTTTCCGATGCCGATGCGCAGTTCGATACGGTAGTCGAGATCCGTGCCGAGGATATCAAGCCGCAGGTGACCTGGGGCACTTCGCCGGAGATGGTCGTGGCGGTCGATGGCACGGTGCCGAACCCGACGCGGGAGAGCGATCCGGTCAAGGCCGACGGCATCCGTCGCGCACTGCAATACATGGGGCTGGAAGCGGATCAGAAGATCACCGATATCCAGCTCGACCGCGTCTTCATCGGTTCCTGCACCAACTCCCGCATCGAAGACCTGCGTGCCGCTGCGGCGGTGGTCAAGGGGCGCAAGGTCGCCGCGACGCTGAAACAGGCGCTGGTGGTGCCGGGCTCCGGGCTGGTCAAATCCCAGGCCGAAGCCGAGGGGCTGGACCAGATCTTCATCGCCGCGGGTCTCGAGTGGCGCGAGCCGGGTTGCTCCATGTGTCTGGCGATGAACCCGGACAAGCTCGGTCAGGGTGAGCACTGTGCGTCCACCTCGAACCGTAACTTCGAGGGGCGGCAGGGCTTCGGTGGGCGTACCCACCTGGTGAGCCCGGCGATGGCCGCGGCGGCCGCGATCGCCGGTCACTTTGTCGATGTTCGCGAAATGATGCAGCAGTGAGGAGCCGCAGATGAAGAAATTTACCCAGCACAACGGTATTGCGGCGCCCCTGGATCGAGCCAACGTCGATACCGATATGATCATTCCGAAGCAGTTCCTGAAGTCGATCAAGCGCGCCGGTTTCGGTCCGAACCTGTTCGACGAGCTGCGTTACCTGGATGAGGGGCAGCCGGACCAGGATTGCGCCGGACGTCCGCTGAACCCCGATTTCGTGCTGAACCAGCCGCGCTACGCCGGTGCCAGCGTGCTGCTGGCGCGGGAAAACTTCGGCTGCGGCTCCAGCCGCGAGCACGCGCCCTGGGCGCTGGACGATTACGGCTTCCGTGCCGTCATCGCGCCGAGCTTCGCCGATATCTTCTACAACAACTGCTTCAAGAACGGCCTGCTGCCGATCATCCTCAGCGAAGCGCAGGTGGACCAGCTGTTCCGCGAAGTCGCCGAGCAGGAGGGTTACCAGCTGACCGTCGATCTGGAGCGTCAGGTCGTGGTGACACCGAGCGGTGCCGAGTTCGCCTTCGAGGTCGATGGTTTCCGCAAGCATTGCCTGTTGAACGGGCTCGACGATATCGGCCTGACGCTGCAGCACGCCGACGAGATCAAGGCCTACGAGACGCGTCGCCGCCAGGAAGCGCCCTGGCTGTTCGATGCCATCCATAACTGATTAGTGGGAAAAGAGTGATGAGTATGAATGTTCTGCTGTTGCCGGGTGACGGAATCGGTCCGGAGATCGTAGCTGAAGCGCGTAAGGTGCTCGAAGCGTGCAACGCCAAGTTCGACCTGGGGCTGGAGCTGAGTGAAGCGCTGGTCGGCGGCGCCGCCATCGATGCCGACGGCAAGCCGCTGCCGGACGCCACGCTGGCCGCCGCCAAGGCCGCCGATGCGATCCTGCTCGGCGCCGTCGGTGGTCCCAAGTGGGATAGCATTCCCGATTTCCAGATCCGCCCGGAGAAGGGGCTGCTCGGTATCCGCACCCAGCTCGAGCTGTTCGGCAACCTGCGCCCGGCGATCCTCTACCCGCAGCTGGCGCATGCCTCTACGCTGAAACCGGAAGTGGTGTCCGGCCTGGATATCCTGATCGTGCGCGAGCTGACCGGCGGTATCTACTTCGGTCAGCCGCGCGGCGTGCGTGAAAAAGAGGGCGGTATCCGCGAAGGCTACAACACCTACGTTTACGACGAGAACGAGATCCGCCGGATCGGCCGCGTCGCGTTCGAGGCGGCCCGTGCACGCAACAAGAAGCTGTGCTCGGTGGACAAGGCCAACGTGCTGGAAGTCACCGTGCTGTGGCGCGAAATCATGGAGGAGCTGAAGGGCGACTATCCGGATGTCGAGCTGAGCCACATGTATGTCGATAACGCCGCGATGCAGCTGGTGCGTGCACCGAAGCAGTTCGACGTTATCGTCACCGGCAACATGTTCGGCGACATCCTGTCCGACGCCGCCGCGATGCTGACCGGCTCCATCGGCATGCTGCCGTCGGCGTCGCTGGATAAGAACGGCAAGGGGATGTACGAACCCTGCCACGGTTCCGCGCCGGATATCGCCGGTCAGGGTATCGCCAACCCGTTGGCAACCATCCTTTCTGCCGCTATGATGTTGCGCTACTCGCTCGGTCAGGGCGCCGCGGCAGACGCCATCGAACAGGCGGTCAGCGCGGTGCTGGATCAGGGGCTGCGCACGGCGGATATCTACTCCGACGGCATGCAGCGCGTATCCACCTCCGAGATGGGTGATGCGGTAGTCGCGGCACTCAACTAAGAGCTGAGGCAGCCGCTGCAAACGCGAGTTACCTTTTGCGCGGGATGGGCGAAAGTCTGTCCCGCGTCTGTATATGGGGCCTGTGCCAGTGCGCGAGGCTCCGGCGGATAAGTAAAACGAGATTGGGGGCACGAATGAAACGTGTAGGTTTTGTTGGCTGGCGCGGTATGGTTGGATCGGTCCTGATGCAGCGGATGCTGGAGGAGAAGGATTTCGACCACATCACCGAACCGGTATTTTTCACCACCTCTCAGGTCGGCGCTGCCGGCCCGGAGATCGGCAAGGCGATTCCGGCACTGAAGGATGCTCGTAATATTGACGAGCTGAAGCAGATGGACGCGATTATCTCCTGTCAGGGTGGCGACTACACGACCGAAGTGTTCCCCAAACTGCGTGCGGCCGGTTGGAACGGTTACTGGATCGATGCCGCTTCCACCCTGCGTATGGCGGACGACAGCATCATCGTGCTGGACCCGGTCAACCTGAACGTGATCAAGGACGGGCTGGCCAACGGGGTCAAGAACTACATCGGCGGCAACTGCACCGTTTCATTGATGCTGATGGGGCTGGGCGGTCTGTTCAAGGCCGACCTGGTGGAGTGGATCAGCTCCATGACTTACCAGGCGGCGTCCGGCGCCGGCGCGCAGAATATGCGCGAGCTGATCACCCAGATGGGCCAGATCCATGCCGGTTCCGCGGCGCTGCTGGCCGATCCGGCCTCGGCGATCCTCGATATCGACCGTCAGGTGGCGGAGACTATCCGCTCCGACGCCTTCGCGACCGCCCAGTTCGGCGCGCCGCTGGCGGGTTCGCTGATCCCGTGGATCGACAAGGCGGTCGAGGATGGGCAGAGCAAAGAGGAGTGGAAGGGTTTCGTCGAGACCAACAAGATCCTCGGTCTGTCCGATACGCCGGTAGCGATCGACGGCACCTGCGTACGTATCGGTGCGATGCGCTGTCACAGTCAGGCGTTTACGATCAAGCTGAAGCGCGACGTGCCGCTGGATGAGATCGAAGCGATGATCGCCGATGCCAACGACTGGGTCAGCCTGGTGCCGAACGAGCGTGAGATCACCCGTGCCGGTCGGTCGTCTGCGCAAGATGAAAATGGGGCCCGACTACCTGAACGCCTTCAGCGTCGGCGACCAGCTGTTGTGGGGTGCCGCGGAGCCGTTGCGCCGTATGCTGCGGATCCTGCTGGAGGGCTGAGCCCTTCGCCACGGTGGATATGCAATCAGCCCGACCTGTTCGGGCTGATTTCGTTTTGGAACTGAATACTGTTTTAAGAAGGTTTGACGATACGTGAACATCGCCATTATTGGGGTCAGTACGCTGGCTGGTGAAAATCTGTTTGAAATCCTCGAGGCGTCCGAACTGCCGGTGGAGCAGCTGTTCCTGCTCGATAATGACGACGAGGTGGGTCGCACGCTGATGTTCAAGGGGCACTCGGTGCGGATTCGTGGGCTGGAGGCGTTCGCCTTCGAGCAGGTGGCGCTGGCGTTCGTCTGCGACCCCGCGTTCTCAGTGCAGCAGCTGCAGCCCGCCCGCGCAGCCGGTGTCCAGCTGATCGATCTGTTCCCGGCGCGTTTCGGTGCTGATGCCGCACTGGTCATTCCGGAGGTCAATCCGCAGGTGGTTGATGAGGTGGAGGCCGGACGGGTGCTGGGCAGTCCGAGCGCGGCGGCGGTGGCCTCGGCGCTGGCGCTGGCGCCGCTGCAGCAGCAGTATCAGTTGCTGCGCCTGCATCTGGTGGTGATGCAGTCGGCGGCGGAGCTGGGGCGGCCCGGGGTCGAGGCGTTGGCGGCGGAAACGACGCGGTTGTTGAATGGGCGCGATCCGGAGGCGGGTTATCTGCCGGCGCAGTTTGCCTTCAACCTGATCCCGCAGAGCGGACAGGTACAGAAAGATGGCTACACTGACAGCGAGCTGCGCCTGATCGATGAGGTGCGCGAGCTGTTGGGCGACGAGCAGATCGAGGTGCTAAGCAGCGTGGTACAGCTGCCGATATTCTACGGGGTGTCGGTACTGGTTCAGGCCGAAACGCAGCAGGCGATCGAGCTGGACGAGGCGGAGCGGGTGCTGCGTGCCCAGCCCGGCCTGGCGTTGGCGCAGGGCGGGGAGGTGTGCACTCCGGTGAATACGGCGGCGGGCAGCGATAATGTCCATCTGTCGCGTTTTCGTCTCGAGCCGGGTAACGCCAGCGGTTTCGCGCTGTGTGCGGTAACCGATAATTTACGCAAGGGCAGTGCCCTGAATGCGGTTCAAATAGCACAGTTATGGATGGAAAAGCGCGCTTTGTGACATGAAAAAGGCTTCTTTTCATGCGCGGGATCATCAGGAGATTTAATTAGTAAACGGACGTTTGGACGCTGTCTTGACCCATGACTGTTTTATCAATAATACTTGTCGCTGACGCTGGAAACGCAACTCTCTGATTTTTGCGGCATATTTTATTGGAGAGGGCGAGTCATTAAGAGGAAATACAGATGCTGCGCAAACTTGCCTTAAGCCTCGCTGTAGCGGGAGCGATTGGCGCCACCAATGCAAATGCACTCGGTTTGGGCGAAATTCGGGTCAACTCGGCACTGAACGAGCCGCTCAAAGCTGAAATCAAATTGTTGCAGGTACGTGATCTGTCGCCGATGCAGATTCGCCCACGAATGGCCGATGTGGATGAGTTCTCATTGGCGGGAATGAGCAAGTCGCGCTTTCTTACCGACGTCAGCTTTCAGGTTAAGGTCTTGCCGGATGGCAGTGGCGTCATACAGATGAGTTCGACGGCTCCGATCAAGGAGCCGTTTCTGAATTTCCTCGTGGAGGTCAACTGGCCGAGTGGGCGCCTGGTGCGCGAATATACCCTGCTGCTTGATCCCCCCGTATTTGATCCCGCCCCGGTCCCGGGCGTCGTCGCACCGGCAAAAGCCACCGCCAAGCCGGCGGCTCCGGCTGCCAAGCAGCCGCCGCAACCTAAGGTCGCCGCTACGGCGCCGGCATCAAGCGCTAAGCCGAAGCCGGCCCAGAAGGTTTCCAACATCCGCACCCGGGTGGACCCGGCGACGGAGTTCTACGTCGATGTCCACGATACGCTGTGGAAGCTGGCGATGGAGCATCGCCCCGACAACAGCGTGTCCGGTGAGCAGATGATGCTGGCGCTGCTGAAAAAGAACCCGCAGGCGTTCCCGACCAGCAATATCAACGTGCTGAAGGCCGGCATGGTCATGAAGGTGCCGACTCTGGAGGAGATCCGCCAACTGAGTCGACAGCAGGCGGTTGCCGAGGTGGCGCGCCAGACCCAGCTGTGGAAACAGGGGCGCATGCAGCCCGCTTCCACCCCGGCTCCCGCCCCCACCGAACCGGCCGTTTCGACCGAAGCGAGTAAGCCCGAGGGAAAGTCTTCTGAGTCTGCTTCCGAGCCCAGCGGGGAAGCTGACAGTCAACTGAAAATCGTGACTCCGAAGGACAAGCCGGTTGCAGTTGATACTCCAGCGCTGGAACAGTCGGTCACCGATGCGGCTGCAAAAGAGGCCGCCAGTGCCGAACCGGCGGCGGATAGCGCCAGTACGGACGGTACAGATAGTGCACAGATGCCGGCCGAAACGGCCGATGCGCAAGAGCTGGTCCAGCGTAACGAGGACCTTGAAAACCGGCTGCTGATGACGCAGGAAACCGTGGACAAGGTCGAGCGGGAAAATGCCGAGCTGAACGGCAAGCTCGATTCGATCGTGTCGCAGCTCGATAAGATGACGCGCCTGATGGAGTTGCGCGATCAGGAGCTGGCCGCCATGCAGCAGCGGCTGCAGCAGGCGCAGGCGGAATCGGCAGCGGGCGGCCCCGGTCTGGTTAACGACCTGACACGCAATCCGGGACTGCTGGCGGGACTCGGCGGCGCGGTCGTCGCCCTGTTGGCCGGGGCCTGGTTGCTGCTGCGGCGTGGTCGCGGTAACAACGGCGCGGCAGCGGAAAGCAAGACCGAAAGCGCCGATGCGACCCTCGGTGTCGCCGCGGCGGGTGCGGCAGCCGCCGCCGTTGCGGCGCAGGCCGATGCCCCGGTGAGCGCAGAGGCGGAAGCGGACGTTGCGCTGGCTGAGGCGCCGATTGAGGACGCGGCAGCCAGCGATGAGGACCTGGACGACGATCTGCAGGGGCTGGATCTCGATATGGATCTCGAGCTCGATGAGCACGGGAGCATGGCCGAGCCGATCGGCGCCGAAGAGTTCGATCTCGGGGTGGACGACCTCGCCGAGGAGGAGCCGGGCGAAACCATCGATAACGCGCTGGATGATCTGCTCTCTGCCTCCGCCGCTACGGCCGAGGAGGAGCCCGAAGAGGCCGAGATCGTCGCGGAGCAGCCGAGCGTCGCCGCCGAGGCCGACGATGTGCTGGAACTGCCGGATGAGCTGGAGTTCAACGTCGAGAAACCGGTCGAAACCGACGTGGTTGAAGCGGAAGAGGATGAGCTGAGCGGGCTCGATTTCGCAGTCGATCTGTCGGCGTCGACGGCCGATGTCGATAAGGACAGTGGCGACGAGATGCTCGAAGGGTTCTTCGACGAGGATGTGGCCAAGAGCGAGGACAGCTTTGCACCGCTGGCCGACTCCGGCGAGATCGAGCCGCTGACCGATGAGGCGCTGGAGTTCGATAACCAGAGCTCAACGCTGGATACGGTTGCTGCCAGTGCCGAACCGGAAGAGTTCGAGGTGGACCAGGATCTGGAGGCGATGCTGCAGGCATCCAGCGCAGAGGCGGACGAGGAGGAGGCCACTGCGGAGCCTGAACACGCCGAATCGGCGGTTGAGGATCTGGACGCCCTGCTGGCATCGTTCGAGCCGGACGAGCTCGATGAATCGATGAAGGCAGAGCCGGCTCAGTCGGAACCGGCAGCAGAGCTGGATCTGGAGCAGGAGCTGGATTCGGCGCTGTCGTTCGATGACGATCTGTCCGTAACGCCTGGCGAGGAGCCGAGTGTCAGCGAGCAGGCCGAAGAGGAGCTGACGGCCAATATCGCACACGATCTGGAACTGGACCTGGATTCCGAGCTCGATGAGCTGCTCGGCTCCACCGACGAGGAGATCGCTCTGGATGAGGAGCGCTCGGAGGTGGCGGAAGAGGAGGTCGATGCGATGAACCTGCTCGACGGCGCGGACGAGGTGGAAACCAAACTCGATCTGGCCCGGGCCTATATCGAGATGGATGATACCGACGGTGCGCGCGATATCCTCAACGAGATTGTGGCCGAAGGTAATCATTTCCAGCGTCGCGAAGCGCAGAAACTGCTAGAAGAGCTCTCCTGAACAGGCTAAATGAAACTAGAAAATGCAACAGATTCGGGGGCGACTCAGTTCGCCCCCTTTCGTTATGCGGCGGCGGTCGAGTACGCCGGTGCCGACTACAACGGTTGGCAGTCACAACGGGAAGAGCAGGTGCGTACGGTGCAGGCGGAGGTCGAAGCCGCGCTGTCGCGTATCGCCAACCATCCGGTCAACGTGATCTGTGCCGGGCGTACCGATGCCGGTGTCAACGCCAGTTACCAGATCATCCATTTCGATACCCGGGTCGAGCGTCCCGAACGGGCCTGGGTGCTGGGTAGCAACAGCCATCTGCCGGACGATATCGCCATCCTCTGGGCGCGCCCCGTATCCGACGACTTTCACGCCCGTTTTTCGGCGTTGGAGCGACGCTATCGCTACCTGATCTACAGTGCCCCGGTGAAACCCGCGATACTCTCGCGGGGGGTGAGCTGGACCTATAAGACACTGGATGTGCAGCGGATGGCACGGGCGGCGCAGTATCTGCTCGGGGAGCACGATTTTACCTCCTATCGCGCGGTTGCCTGCCAGGCCCATAGCCCGGTTCGCGAGGTGCGGGGGCTCGAGGTGTATCGGGCCGGCGATCTGATTGTCATCGATATCAGCGCCAACGCCTTCCTTCATCACATGGTCCGTAATATCGCCGGGGTATTGATGACGATCGGTGCCGGCGAGGCCGCGCCGGAGTGGGCCAGGACCGTGCTGGAGGCCCGCGACCGGCGTCAAGGCGGCATCACGGCGCCGCCTTGGGGGCTGTACTTCGTCGATGTCCGTTATCCCACGCAGTTTGAACTGCCCGCTTCCACCCTGGGACCCTATTTTTTGTCGTCCCAGCGGACTGACGCAGTGCAGCGGCTCTGTTAGAATTTTGCGCTTGCGAAGCGTTTGTTGGGCATCATGCCCCCGGGGGATTTCCGAGTGACACGGATCAAGATCTGCGGCATTACCCGTTTGCAGGATGGCCTGGCGGCCGCGGCGGCGGGTGCCGACGCACTGGGGTTCGTGTTCTATCCCCCCAGTCCGCGTTATGTGGCGCCGGAGCAGGCCGCCGCGATCATCGCCCAACTGCCACCGTTCGTGACCAGTACCGCACTGTTCGTCGATCAGAGTGCGGCCGAAGTCGCGCGGATCGTCGAACTGACCGGCGTCGACCTGTTGCAGTTCCACGGTGATGAATCGCCAGCGTTTTGCGCCTCGTTCGGCCGCCCCTGGATCAAGGCGCTGCGGATGAAACCGGGGCTGGATCTCCACGAGGAGATCGCGCGCTACCCGGGGGCGCGGGGCATCTTGCTCGACGCCTACCGGGCCGGCGTTCCCGGCGGTACCGGGGAGGCGGATGTGGCGCCGCGTATCGTGCTGGCGGGTGGCCTGACCGCGGACAACGTGGGGTTGGCGGTGGACAGCGTGAAGCCCTGGGCGGTCGATGTCAGCGGTGGCGTGGAGGCGTCCAAGGGGATCAAGGATCCCGAACGGGTGCGGCGCTTCATCGCTGCCGTAGTGGCCCGGGATGCGGCCGGCGCCTAGTCCGAGCGGCGGAGCATGGCGCGCCGGGCGCTGCCTGTCCTGCGCGGGCAGGGCGGTGCCGGGGTGGTCGCCGACAGAAGATTAACGGTTAGCCGGGACCTCGTCAGAAGATGTCCCGGATCAGAGTTTGGACAGCTCGGCGGTGCGATGCGCCCCGGCTGCCCCGAAAGTAACGACAGGAAAGACAAAAATGAGTAACTGGCTTGAGAAGATCGTACCCGCTCTGGCGCGTAGCGAGAAAAAACGCAGTATCCCC
>QKGH01000224.1 GCA_003250495.1 Marinobacterium sp. | reverse complement strand
CGCAATCGTGATCGGCGAGATTCGTTTGCCGCGCACGCTGCTGGCACTGGCCGTAGGCGCGGCGCTGGGGCTCAGCGGCGCGGCGCTGCAGGGGCTGCTGCGCAACCCGCTGGCCGACCCGGCGCTGACCGGCGCCAGCCAGGGCGCGGCACTGGGGGCCGCCGCGGTGTTCTACTTCGGCCTGTTCCCGGCCGCCGGTGCAGCGGCGCCGGCGCTGGCCGGGCTATTCGGTGCGGGTGTGGCGCTGGCGCTGATGCTGGCGCTGGCCGGGCCGTCGCGGCAGGCGATGGTGATCATGGCCGGGCTGGCGATCTCCACGCTGACCGGCGCACTGCTGGCGACGGTACTGAACTTCGCCCCCAACCCCTATGCGATGCAGGAGCTGGTGTTCTGGCTGCTCGGCTCGGTGTCCGAACGCGGGCTGGAGCACCTGTGGCTGCTGGCGCCGGCGCTGCTGGCGGGGGGCGCGCTGATCCTGAGCCAGCGGCGCCTGCTGTGCGGGCTGACACTGGGCGAGGAGGTGGCGCAGAGCCTGGGCCTCTCCTATAGCCGCGGCAGTCGGCTGATCGTACTCGGTGCGGCGCTGCTGGTCGGCTCGTCGGTAGCGGTGGCCGGCGCCATCGGCTTCGTCGGTCTGCTGGTGCCGCATCTGGTGCGACCGCTGGTCGGCCACCGGCCGGACCGCGTTCTGCTGCCGGCGGCGCTGGCCGGGGCGGTACTGGTGTGCGCCGCGGATATGCTGGTGCGGCTGCTGCCGCCGGGGCGGGAGATCAAGCTCGGTGTGCTGACCTCGCTGCTGGGCGCGCCGCTGTTTATCTGGCTGGTGTGGCGGGAGCGTAAGCGATGGCTCTGATCGAGATCGACGCGCTGCAACTGGCCGGACGGCTCGACGGCGTCGACCTGAGCCTGCAGCCCGGCGAGTTGCTCGGGCTGATCGGGCCGAATGGCGCCGGCAAGTCCTCGCTGCTGCACTGCCTGGCCGGCATCGAGCGCTATCGCGGCAGCATCCGGCTGCAGGGGCGCGAGCTGCAGCGCTGGTCGGCGCTACAGCGCGCGCGCCGGGTCGCACTATTGCCGCAGCGGGAGCAGAGCGCCTGGGCGGTGACGGTGGCCGATATCATCGCGCTGGGGCGCCTGCCCTGGGGCGATGAGGATCGCGACGCCATCCGCCGCGCGGCGCAGCAGGCCGGGGTCGAGCAGTGGCTGGCGCACTCGGTGGAGAAACTGTCCGGCGGCGAGCAGGCGCGGGTCTGGCTGGCGCGGGTGCTGGCCGGCGAGCCACAACTGCTGCTGGCCGATGAACCGCTGGCCAGTCTTGACCTGTACTACCAGTGCCGGGTGCTGGAGCGGTTGCGCGCCTATGCCAGCGGTGAGCGCGCGGTGATCCTGTCGCTGCACGACCTGTCCCTGGCGGCGCGCAGCTGCGACCGCCTCTGTCTGCTCAAGCGCGGGCGGATCCACGCCCTGGGCACCCCGGCGCAGGTGCTGACCCGGGACAATCTGCGCGCCGTGTACGGCGTCGATACGCGGATCGATCTCGAGGCCCAGCCGCCGGTCGTCTGCGCGCTGGGATGATAAGCGTTAGGAGGCGTGATGAAACCGGGTAAGGATCTGGACGAGCTGTGCTACCCCTATATCTACGAGCCCTCCTGGCTGTGCGATTACGAGGTGCTGACCGATGAGCTGTGCGCGCTGGTCGGCGCGGTATTGGCGGCAATGCCCGAAGATCAGCGCGACCTGAGCGCCGACCTGGAGCAGCTGCAGCCGCTGCTGTTCCATGCCAACGGCTCGATCCGCGGGCGGATGGCCGTCACCGAAGCCGATCTGCACTGGGTGCATCAGCGTCTGACCCACTACAAGGCGGAGCTGAGCGACCTGCCGGCGGGTTTTGTGCTGCCGCGCGGCGCTGCGCCGGTGCCGCAACTGCATCAGGCCCGCTCCGGCTGCAAGAAAGCGCTCCGCGCCCTGGTGCGGGTGGAACAGGAGGGAATCGAGATTCCGCCGCTGATCCCGCGCCTGCTGAACCTGCTGTGCAACCTGTTCTTCGTGCTGAGCCGCGTCGTCAACCGCCGTCGCGGCCTGGCCGAACCCGCCTTTGTCAGCCTGAGCTACCCGCCGCGCCGGGACTAGTGCTACCGGGGTTGGCGCTACCGGGAGTAGCGTTGCTCATAACTTGATTAACACTCCCTCGCGGTTGATCAGGTACTCATCCAGATCCTGCGCCAGGAACAG
>QKGH01000301.1 GCA_003250495.1 Marinobacterium sp. | reverse complement strand
GCTGGGCCAGGACAACCTGGCCCCCACCGACGCGGCCCACCGCAGCCTCGGCTTTGCCGGCACCACCGCCCTCTGGCTCGGTGCCAACGTGGTGGTCACCACCATCCTGACCGGCATGCTGCTGGTGCCGGACCTGCCGTTCAGTCAGGCGATGCTGATCGTGCTGCTCGGTTCCGCCGTCGGTATCCTGCCGCTGGTACTGATCGGTCTGATGGGGCAACGCACCGGCCTGACCACGATGGTGCTGGCACGGGCCAGTTACGGCCGCGTCGGCGCCGCCTTTCCCTCCATCGTCAACCTGCTGACGCTACTGGCCTGGAGCTGGATTCAGGCACTGCTGGCCGGGATGAGCCTGAACTACGCGGTCGAAGCGCTGACCGGTTACAGCAACCTGTCGCTATTCACCATCCTGTGTGAAACGCTGGTGGTACTGATCGCACTGCGCGGCCATCTGGGGATCGAGCGCATCGAGCGCTGGGCCGCCGTCGGCATGCTGCTGCTGGCCGCCGCGGTGTTCTACTCGATGGGCCAGCACTTTGACTTCGGCGAGCTGATGCAGATGCCGGTGGATCCGCGCAACGGCATCACCCCCGGTATCGCCTTCGATATCGTCGTCGCCACGGCGTTCTCCTGGATTCCGCTGGCCGCCGACTACAACCGCAACTGCCGCAGCGCCGGCGTCGCCGTGGGCGGCACCTGGCTCGGTTATGTGCTGGCCACGCTGCTGGCGATGGGACTGGGCGCCGCGGTATCCGGCTTCAGCCTGCTGACCGGGCAACAGCAGACCTACGATCCGGCGGTGCTGCTGTCCGGCTTCGGTTTCGGCCTGCCCGCCGCCATCGTCGTGTTCCTGTCGGTGATGACCACCAACGTCATGTGCGTCTACAGCGCCACCCTCTCCTACCTGAACGTGGCGCCGAACAGTTCGTTCTGGAAGCCGGCGCTGGTGATCGGCGTGCTGTCGATCCTCGGCTCGCAGATCCCCGGGATCCTCGACAACTTCCAGAACTTCCTGCTGATTATCGGCAGCGTGTTCATCCCCGCCTTCGCGGTGATGGTGGTGGACTACTTCCTGCTCAACCGTGACGCCTACCGCGCCCTGGCCCGGGATGGTGGTGCGGTACGCGGTATCAACCCGCTGGCGTTCGTCGCCTACCTGCTCGGCGCGGCACTGGCCTACTACTGGGGCTGGGTATCGCCGCTGGAGATCGGCGCCTCACTGCCGGTGTTCCTGATCACCGCACTGAGCTATGCCGTACTGGGACGTCTGGCGCCGTTGCGCGCACCGCTCGCCCGCTACGCCGAATCGGAGTAAGCGCACAGCAAAACGCCGCCGCGTGCAAAATCGCGGCGGCGTTTTGGTTTATGCCGGGCAGGTTATCCGGCTCAGTCGCGGTAACCGGGGTCGATCCGGTCCAGCATCCGCAGCATCGAATCCCAGATCAGCTTCACGCTCTGGGCGCGATAGCGCGGATTGGACGCCTGCTGCGCCACATGCTCGCACACCTCGTGCGGCGGCAGGCGCAGCGGGGTGCCGCACTTCATCGCCTCGAGCTGGATCTCGCAGGCTTTGTTCAGGTAGTACATGAAGTAGAACGCCTCGGCCACGCTGCTGCCGACGGTCAACAGCCCGTGGTTGCGCAGGATCATCGCATTACCCTGCCCCAGCGCCGCGACGATCGCTGCACGCTCGTCCAGGTCCAGCGCTATCCCCTGCAGGTCGTAATAGGCCAGCCGGTCGTAGAACTCCATGTTGATCTGGTTCACCGGCAACAGCCCCTGCTCCAGCGCCGCCACCGCCATCCCCGGCAGGGTATGGGTGTGCAGCACGCAGTGGGCGTCCTCGCGCGCCATATGCACGGCGCTGTGGATGGTGAAGCCGGCCGGGTTGACCTCCAGCGCGCTGGCGTCGATGCGGTTACCGTCCACGTCGATCATCACCAGGCTGGATGCGGTGATCTCCGACGGATGCAGACCGTAGCCGTTGATCAAAAAATGCGAGCGGGTACCCGGCACCCGTACCGAGTAGTGGGTGAAGATCAGGTCGGCCCAGCCGAAATGGGCCATCAGGCGGTAGGCGGCGGCCAGGTCGCGGCGCAGTTCGGCCAGCTCGGCCTGTTTAGACAGTTCAGGCAGTTCGGAGGATGTAGCGGTAGTCATCGACAGGCAGGCTCCAACAGGAAAACAAAGCCTTACCTTAGCCGAGTTGTGCGCTGCGAAATAACGACTTATG
>QKGH01000142.1 GCA_003250495.1 Marinobacterium sp. | reverse complement strand
GCAGCACCCCTATACCCAGTTGCTGGTCTCTTCGGTGCTGACGCCCTGAGCGGCTGTGATGGAAGGATGAAACAGATGCAAAACATGATCGAGGTGCAGCGGCTGAGCAAGGTGTTCACGCTGCACAATCAGGGCGGTATCCAGCTGCCGGTGCTGCAGGGGATCAGCTTTTCCGCTCAGGCCGGCGAGTGTACCGCGCTGTTCGGCGACAGCGGCTCCGGCAAGAGCACGCTGCTGCGCTCGCTCTACGCCAACTACCTGCCGAGTGCCGGTTCTATCCATATCCGCCACCGCGGTGCAATGGTTGAGCTGACCGCGGCGCCGAACCGGCAGGTGCTGGAGATCCGCCGCGAAACCATCGGTTACGTGAGCCAGTTCCTGCGCGTGATTCCGCGCGTACCGACGCTGGAGGTGGTGATGCAGCCGCTGCGCGAGCGCGGTGTCAGCGAGACGCAGGCGCGCCAGCGTGCCGGCGCGTTGCTGGAGCGGCTGCATATCCCGTCCCGACTCTGGTCGCTGCCGCCCGGTACCTTCTCCGGCGGCGAACAGCAGCGGGTCAATATCGCCCGCGGTTTCGCCGCCGATTATCCGATCCTGTTGCTGGACGAGCCCACCGCATCGCTGGACCGCGGCAACGCCCAGGTCGTCATCGAGCTGGTGCGCGAAGTGCTGGCCAACGGCGTGGCGGTGGTGGGGATCTTCCACGATGCCGAGGCGCGTGCCGCCCTGGCGAACCGGATCTTCAACGTTAATTCACGGCCGGACCCGCGGGGTGCGGAGGCGGCCGGGGACAGGAGTCCAGCATGATACTGACCAACGCCAAACTAGTGCTCGACGACGAGGTGATCGAAGGTTCGTTGCAGGTGCGCGAGGGCCGCATCGCGAGCATTGACCCGGGACGCAGCCAGCTGCCAGAGGCGATCGACTGCGGCGGCGGCTACCTGTTGCCGGGCATGGTCGAGCTGCACACCGACAACATGGAGAAGCATTTCACCCCGCGCCCCGGCGTGGCCTGGCCCAGCCTGCCGGCGTTCAAGGTGCACGACGCGCAGATGATCAGCGCCGGGATCACCACCGTGTTCGATGCGATCTCGGTGGGCGACGTGATCGAGGGCAGCGAGCGGATCAACAACCTGAACCGCATGGCGCAGGCGCTGCGCGAATGCCGCGAGCGCGGTCTGGCGCGGGCCGACCACCAGCTGCACCTGCGCTGCGAGGTCAGTCACGAGGACACCCTGAACAACTTCGTCACCCTGGCCGAGCGCCACAGCCCGCGCCTGGTATCGGTGATGGACCACTCGCCGGGGCAGCGCCAGTTCGCCGATATCGGCAAGTACCGGCAGTACTACCAGGGCAAGTACAAGCTGTCTGACAGCGAGATGGAAGCGTTCATCCTGCGCCAGACCGAGGCCAGCCGCCGCTTCAGCGCCAGCTATCGGCAACAGATCTGCGCGCTGTGCAACGCGCGCGGCATCCCGCTGGCCAGCCATGACGATGCCACCGCGTCCCATGTGGCCGAGTCGCACGCCTTCAACATGGTGATCGCCGAGTTCCCGACCACCCGCGAGGCCGCCGCGGCCGCCCATGGCCATGGCATGGCGGTGCTGATGGGGGCGCCCAACGTGGTGCGCGGCGGCTCCCACTCCGGCAATATCGCCGCGCATGAGCTGGCCCGGGAGGGGGTGCTGGATATCCTCTCCAGCGACTACTACCCGGCCAGCCTGCTCGACGCGGCGTTCGCGCTGGCGCAGAACCCGGATAACGGGTACCACCTGTCGCAGACGGTGGCGATGGTCAGCCGCAACCCGGCGCGGGCGGCGGGGCTCGACGACCGCGGTGCGCTGCGACCGGGGTTGCGGGCCGACCTGGTCTGGTGTGCCCCGCAGGGCGGGCATGTGCATATCCAGCATGTTTGGAAAGATGGCGCGCGAGTGTATTGAGGCATGGCCTACGTCTACTACCTGATGGGGCCGTCGGGCAGCGGCAAGGACTCGATCCTCAGCGGTCTGCGTGCGCGGCTGGCGCAGGTGGGTGCTCAGCGGGTGCTGATCGCTCACCGCTACATCACCCGCCACTGGCAGTCCGGTGGCGAAAACCATATCGAGCTTAGCGAGCGGGAGTTCGAACAGCGCGTGCGCTCCGGCCTGTTCAAACTGCACTGGCAGGCCAACGGCTGTCGCTACGGCGTCGGCGTCGAAGTGGAGGGGTGGCTCGCGGCCGGACACTCGGTGTTGATCAAC
>QKGH01000061.1 GCA_003250495.1 Marinobacterium sp. | reverse complement strand
GGCCGGTGCGGCGTCGCAGAGGGCGCTGCAGGAGCAGCCGCTGGACGATTGAGTCATCCTCCACGCCTTTCCCTCGAGCGCGGCCGGACGCCGCTGGAGGAATGAGGGAGGGCTGGGAGGTCTGGGAGGGCTGAGAGTTGGGGCACAGCGGGCTGATGAGGGGGCGCTAGCGCGCGGCTGTTATACGCGCTAGCGTCCAGCCTCAGCCTAGGCGTTCGCCCTGTGCCGGCGGTCGGCGCGCCAGGATGGTGCGATGGTGGGCGGGGTGCACGCCGCTTCACTCCGGCGCTGCGCGCCATGGCGCGTTACCTGCTCGGCCTTAGTCCCCGTTTTAAGCCCCGTTTTAAGCCCCTTTTTAACCCGCTTGCCACCCCCGTGACCGGCGCTAGCGCCGGCTCGCTCGCCGCATGAACCCGCTTTGGCACTCTCTGTGCTTACTTCCGTTTAACCCCGCCGAACGGGGTTAGCGCTTCGACTAACGCCGAACGGGGTTAGCGCTTCGACTAACCGGGACGACCCGGACGGTTCTCGAACCGGAATCTGACTGGACGGCCAGTACCCTATCCATCGAGAGGATTCCGTATGAGCGATAGTGCACACACCGCGTTTAAGCAGATCCCGCTGGTCGATATCGCCGGCCTCTACTCCGAGCAGTTATCCGAACGCCTTGCCGTGGCCGAGGCCCTGGGACGGGCGGCACGGGAGGTGGGATTTCTGTATGTGAGCGGTCATCGGATCGACCCGGCGCTGATCGAGCGGCTCAAGCAGCGGGTAAGGAGCTACTTCGCGCAGCCGCTGGAACTGAAGATGCGCGACTATATCGGCCGTTCGCGTAACCACAGCGGCTATGTGCCGGAGGGGGAGGAGCGCTTTTATGGCGGCAAGGTCGACCGCAAGGAGGCGTACGACGTCGGCTACGACCTGGTCGATCGGCCGCAGCGCCACCCGATGCTTGGGGCCAACCAGTGGCCGCAGATGGCCGGGTTCCGTGACGATGTGAAAGCCTACTACGATGCGGCCCTGGCGCTGGGGAACCTGCTGTTCCGCGGCTTCGCGCTGGCGCTGGGGCTGGCGGAGGAGACCTTCGTCGCGCAGGTCAGCACGCCGCCCAGTCAACTGCGCCTGGTGCATTACCCCTACGATGAGACGGCAGAGGATCGTCCCGGTATCGGCGCCCATACCGACTACGAGTGTTTCACGCTGCTGCTGCCGACGGCGCCGGGTCTCGAGGTGATGAATGGCGAGGGCGAGTGGATCGACGTGCCGCTGATTCCGGGCAGCTTCATCGTCAATATCGGCGATATGCTGGAGGTGCTCAGCAATGGCGAGTTCGTGGCGACCGCGCACCGGGTACGCCGCGTCAACGAGGAGCGCTACTCCTTCCCGCTGTTCTGCAGTTGCGATTACGACACCGTCATCGCGCCGATTATCGGCGATACCGAGCACTCCCGCTACACGCCGATCGTCTGCGGCGAACATCTGTATGCGCAGACGGTGAAGACCTTCCGCTATCTGCGCGAGCGCTGGGAGGCGGGTGAACTGGTACTGCCGTATACGGCACGCGAACTGGCCTCGTTCGGCCGGTTGCGGGAGCGCTAACCGCCGCCAGGGGCGGATGGCGCGGGGATAAAAAAACCGGACCCCAAGGGATCCGGTTTTCTCGAGTCACAGCGCCCGGCGGGGCCGGGCGGGTGTGGTTTCGCTTAGACGTTCAGCGTTTCCAGCGCGGCGTTCAGCGTGGCGCTCGGACGCATAACGGCAGCGATTTTCGCCGGGTCGGCGTGGTAGTAACCGCCGATGTCGACAGACTTGCCCTGAACGGAGTTCAGCTCTTCGACGATCTTCGCTTCGTTCTCGGTCAGGGACTTGGCCAGCGGTGCGAACTGAGCGGCCAGCTCGGCGTCGTCAGCCTGCGCCGCCAGTTCCTGGGCCCAGTACAGGGACAGGTAGAAGTGGCTACCGCGGTTATCCAGTTCGCCGGTCTTGCGAGACGGTGACTGGTTGGCATCCAGCAGTTTGCCGGTAGCGGTGTCCAGCGCCTTGCCGAGCAGCTTGGCTTTCGGGTTGCCGTACTTGATGCCCATATCTTCCAGGGAGACCGCCAGGGCCAGGAACTCGCCGAGGGAGTCCCAACGCAGGTGGTTCTCTTCCAGCAGCTGCTGCACGTGTTTCGGTGCAGAACCGCCGGCACCGGTTTCGTACATGCCGCCACCGGCCATCAGCGGCACGATGGAGAGCATCTTGGCGGAGGTACCCAGTTCCATGATCGGGAACAGGTCGGTCAGGTAGTCGCGCAGCACGTTACCGGTCACGGAGATGGTGTCCTTGCCGCGGATAGCGCGTTCCATCGACTCGCGGATCGCCTGGTTGTAATCCAGAATGCGGATGTCGAGGCCGCTCAGGTCATAATCCTTCAGGTACTCGTCGACCTTGGCTTTCAGCTGCATGTCGTGAGCGCGTTCCGGATCGAGCCAGAAGATCGCCGGAGTGTCGGAGTTGCGGGCACGGGTAACGGCCAGTTTGACCCAGTCGCGTACCGGCGCGTCCTTGGTCTGGCAGGCACGCCAGATGTCGCCCTTCTCGACGTCGTGCTGCATCAGCACGGTGCCGTCGGCCAGCACAACGCGCATGATGCCGTCGGCGGTCATTTCGAAGGTCTTGTCGTGAGAGCCGTACTCTTCGGCTTTCTGTGCCATCAGGCCGACGTTCGGCACGGTACCCATGGTGGTCGGGTCGAAGGCGCCGTTGGTCTTACAGAAGTTGATCACTTCCTGGTAGATACGGGCGTAGGTGCTTTCCGGCATCACCGCCTTGGTATCTTTCTGCTTGCCGTCGCGGCCCCACATCTGGCCGGAGTTACGGATCATCGCCGGCATGGAGGCGTCGACGATAACGTCACTGGGGATGTGCAGGTTGGTGATGCCCTTGACGGAATCGACCATCGCCATCTCCGGACGACCGGCGTAGCAGTCGTGGATGTCGTGCAGGATCTCTTCCTGCTGGGAATCCGGCAGGGTCTTGATCTTGTCGTAGACGCTGGACAGACCGTTGTTCGGGTTGACACCGATCTGCTCGAACAGCTCGCCCCATTTTTCGAACAGGTCTTTGTAGTAAACGGTTACGGCGTGACCGAACACGATCGGGTGGGAGACCTTCATCATGGTCGCCTTCACGTGCAGGGACCACATGACGCCGGTCTCTTTGCAATCCTGTAGCGTGGCTTCGAAGAAGTCGCGCAGCTGTTTGCAGCTCATGCGCATGCTGTCGAGCACTTCGCCTTCGAGCAGCGGCAGCAGTTTCTTGAGCTCGACCTTGCCGTCCTGACCGACGAACTCGATGCGCACATCACCGGCTTTCTCCATGGTGATGGACTGTTCGCTGGAGAAGAAGTCGCCATCGCGCATCCAGTCGGCGTGGGACTGGGACGCCTTGCTCCACTTGCCCATGGAGTGCGGGTGCTTGCGGGCGTAGGCCTTGACGGCGGCCGGCGCACGGCGATCGGAGTTACCTTCACGCAGCACCGGGTTCACGGCGCTACCGAGGATCTTGCCGTAGCGTACACGCAGCGCCTTCTCTTCGTCGGTCTGCGGATCTTCCGGGAAGCTCGGTACGTTGTAACCCTGGGCCTGCAGTTCGGCGATGGTTGCCTTGAGCTGGGGAACGGATGCACTGATGTTCGGCAGCTTGATGATGTTGGCGTCCGGATCCTGGGTTACGCGCTGATCTTCGCTCAGGCATTCGGGGAAGGTGGCCAGCACGCGTGCGGCTACTGAAATGTCGCTGGTGTCCACCTCGACGCCGGCAGCGGCGCTGAAGGCGCGCACGATCGGCAACAGAGAGGCGGTTGCCAGTGCCGGCGCTTCGTCAGTGAGGGTGTATACGATTTTCTGATTTGATGTCGTCATTCTTTTCCCCAGTGTTGGTTGGCTGATGTGGCCAAATGTGCTCGAAAAGGTGACTTGTGATCGCCTTAATCAACAGAACTGCTACTTTATGAGTAATTTTTTTGGCGGCTTATTGTACCGAAACAGGAGACACCAATACACAACTAAAGCCGCGTAAAGTGTGCGCAAAAGGTCTAAGGTGCCGGGTATTTGCAGCAACAGAGGGTTGCGCGCGGGGTTCGGAGAGGGCTGGGCAGAGGGCTGAAGGAGGGGGCGCGCATCCGCGCTGGAGGCGCCCCCGCGTTCAGTTCAACTCGAGCTGGATATGGAAGGTGGTGCCGTTTTCGGGGCTCGAGGTGACCGCCATATGGCCCTGGTGCTGCTCGGTGACGATGAAATAGGCGAACGAGAGCCGCTTGCCCGCGTCGTCGTGCCGGTCGACGGCCTGCTCCGGTTCGAAGGGTTCGAACAGGTACATCTGCTCCTCGTCGCTGAGCGGGCGGCCGTTGTGCTGCAGCCGGATCGACAGCGCGTCGAAGCTGCGCACCACCTGCAGCTTCAGGGTGGGCAGGTAGCCGGCACCGGTTCGCTCCGCCATCGCCTGGTAGGCATGACGGAACAGACTCAGGAACACCTGCTGCAGTTCGGCGACGTAGCAGGGGATCAGCGGCAGGTCGGTGGCAAAGTCGCGCTCGACGTGGATATCGCCAAAGGCGAAGGTGTCGGGCAGCGACAGCAGCTCGCGGGCCTGGTACAGGCTGTGCTCGAGGATGCCGACGATGCTGGCCGGTTGCGGTTTGTCGGTGCGGCCGCGGGCGAACTGGGTCAGGTTGCGGATCACCGACTCCACCTGTTTGCCGTTTTTCGAGGCGTTCTCGAGTAGCTGCTGCAGCCGCGCCCCATCGGGACCGTTATCGCAGCCGGGGGTCAGACGGCCGGATTCCAGTATCCCCTGGAAGCTGCGCAGGTCGAACAGGATCGCCTGCAGCGGGGTGTTGATGTCGTTGGCCATGGTGGTGGCCAGTTCGCCCATCGATGCCAGCTTGTCGTGGTGGACCAGCATGTTTTCCGCCATCACCCGCTGGGTGACGTCGTCGACCAGCACCACCACCCCCGGTTCGTCGTAATCGTGCAACGGATAGACGGTGATATCGAAATGGTAGCTGCCGGGCTGGCTGTGGCGCAGCGTGATCGCCTTGCCGCTGTCCAGTGCCTGGTCGATCTGGCGCGGCGACACGGTGATATCGGTATAGATCGACCAGATGCTCTGCCCAATCGCGTCGGCCGCGGCCACGCCGGAGATCTTCTCGGCACGCGGATTCCAGTGCGTGATCAGGCCGTCGCGGGTCAGGCCGACCAGGATCAGCGGCATCGAGTTGAGCACATTCTGCAGATAGGACTCCGACGCCCGCAGCATATTGGCGGTGACGACGTGGTGGGCGATCTCCTCCTCCAGCTTCTGGGTCCGCTCGCGCACGCGCTGCTCCAGGTTGGCGCGGATCTCCTCCAGTGCCAGGTTGTAGCGGCGGGCGCGGCGCCAGGTCACGTAGAGGACGACCACTACCAGGGTCAGCAGGATGATCAAAACACCGCTGGAGAAGTTGGCCACGTGCTGCCATTTGGTACTGCCGTCCGCGTTTTTAAACACGTCGGTCAGCGCGGCGTGGAGCAGGGGACTGGAGGTCAGGGCGGCAAAAAAGAGAAGAAACCTGATCATTGTTTGACTATCAAGGACGCCGTCGGTCGTTAATTGAAAGCGCATGGTACTCCTCCCGCGGGTCCAGGTTAAGTATGCAGCGCGCTGCGGTGCCGAGACGGGCTTTTTTCCCTATAGTGTAGGCAATGCAAGCAGTTACGGAATCTCTGCAGCCCGGCCGCGGGGTTCGGGCGGAGCGGGAGGGAGGGGCCATGCATGAGATGTCGATTGCCGAGGGGATAGTGCAGTTGCTGGAGGAGCAGGCCGTCAGCCAGCACTTCCAGCGGGTCAAAACCCTGTGGCTGGAGCTGGGGCCGCTGGCGCTGGTGGAAACCGAGGCGCTGCGCTTCTGCTTCGAGGCGGTGGCCCGGCATACGCTGGCCGAGGGGGCGCGGCTCGAGATCGTCGAGCTGCCCGGCGAGGCCCGTTGCCTGGACTGCAACGCAAGGGTAGCGGTGACGACGCGTTATAGCGCCTGCCCGGGCTGCGGCAGCTACCGGCTGCAACTGCTGCGGGGTGACGAGTTGAGAATCAAGGAGTTGGAGGTCGAGTAATGTGTACTGTCTGTGGATGTGGGGCGGGTGAAGGCGCGCCGGCCGCTCAGCATCAGGCCGGGCTGCATGAGGGGGACGACCCGCATCGGCACAGTCATGCGCCGGGCGTGAGCGAGCGGCGCAGGGTGCAGGTCGAGCAGGATATTCTCAGTAAGAACGACCGTTTTGCGGCGCAGAACCGGGCCCGCTTCGAGGCGCAGTCGCTGTTCGTGCTGAACCTGGTCTCCAGCCCCGGCTCCGGAAAAACCAGCCTGTTGACCCGCACCATCGAACGCCTCGGCGGCCGCATGCCGCTGGCGGTGATCGAGGGCGACCAGCAGACCGACAATGATGCCGAGAAGATCCGGGCCACCGGGGTGCCGGCGGTCCAGATCAACACCGGCAAGGGGTGCCATCTCGATGCGCACCGGGTCGGACATGCGCTGGAGCAGCTGGAGCCGTTGCCGGGCGGGGTGCTGTTCATCGAAAACGTGGGCAACCTGGTGTGTCCCGCCGCGTTCGATCTGGGCGAAGCGCATAAGGTGGTGATCCTGTCGGTCACCGAAGGGGAGGATAAGCCGCTCAAATATCCGGATATGTTTCACGCCGCCGACCTGATGCTGCTGAACAAGATCGACCTGCTGCCGTATGTCGATTTCGACCTGCAGCGTTGCATCGAGTATGCCCGGCGCATCAACCCCGAGATTCAGGTGGTGCAGCTGTCGGCGCGGGACGGTACCGGCATGGACGAGTGGGTGCACTGGCTGGAGGCCGCCCGCAGCGAGCGTATCCGGCAGCGTATCGGCGCGCTCCAAGCGCAGGCCCGGGCACTGCAGGCCCTGCTCGGAGAGGAGGCGATATAGCTTGGCGCTGTCGCCGCGGCTGCAGCCGCCGCCAGGCGGGATACGGCTGACGCTGACCGGCCAGGTGCAGGGCGTGGGTTTTCGCCCGTTCGTCTACCGCCTGGCCCATGAGCTGGCGCTGTCCGGGCAGGTGTGCAACACCGGGCAGGGGGTCAGCATCGAGCTGCAGGGCGAGCGCACACGGCTCGAAACCTTCCTCGAACGCCTGCCGCGCGAGCTGCCGCCGCTGGCGCAGATCGACACGCTGCAGCGGGAGGCGCTGCCGGCGGGGCGGCATTACCGCGGTTTTGCCATCGTCGCCAGCCGACAACAGGCGCCGCAGCGGCAGTTGGGCGTGGCCGCCGATGCCGCGCTCTGTTCCGCCTGCCTGGGCGAGCTGTTCGACCCCGGCAACCGGCGTTGGCGCTACCCCTTTATCAACTGCACCCATTGCGGGCCGCGCTATTCGCTGCTGCAGGCGCTGCCCTACGATCGCGGCAACACCAGCCTGGCGGGCTTTCGCCAGTGCGATGCCTGCCAACAGGAGTATGACGATCCGGCGGCCCGGCGTTTCCATGCCCAGCCCAACGCCTGTCCCCGCTGCGGTCCCCAGCTCTGGTGCGAAACGGCGGATGGGGCGCGCTTGTCCGGCGATGCCATCGCACACGCACTGCAGGCATTGCGCCGCGGTGAGATCGTCGCGCTGCGCGGCGTCGGTGGCTTTCACCTGGCGTGCGATGCGAGCAATCCGGCGGCGGTGGCGCGTCTGCGTCAGCGCAAGCAGCGCCCGGCCAAGCCGCTGGCGTTGATGGCGCTGAACCTGGCGTCGCTGGAACCTCTGGTCGAGTTGACGGCGGCGGGGCGCGAATTGCTGTCCACGCCGGCGGCGCCGATCGTGCTGCAACGCAAACGCCCGGACAGCGAGCGGCGGGTGGCCGCGGCGTTGGCGCCGGGGTTGGATCTGCTCGGCGTCATGCTGCCGCACACGCCGCTGCACTGGCTACTGTTCCACGAGGCGCTGCGCAGCGGCGCCGGTTATCCGCAGGGGCTGGCTTGGCTGCGGCAGGCGCATCCGCTCTACCTGGTGATGACCAGCGCCAATCGTAGCGGCGCGCCGCTGATCGCGGCAAATGACGACGCCCGGCAGCAACTGCGCGGTATTGCCGATCTGTGGCTGCTGCATGACCGGGAGATTGTGAACCCCAGCGACGATTCGGTGATCTCCGCCATCGGCGAGGCGCCGGCACTGATCCGTCGCGGCCGCGGCTTGGTGCCCCGGGCCGTGCCGCTGGCCTATGCCGGTCCTGCGGTACTGGCGTTGGGCGGCTATCTGAAGAACACCTTCTGCCTGACCCAGGGTGACCGGGCGTTCGTCTCCGAACCGGTCGGTGACCTGGATTGCGCCGAGAACTGCCGCCTGCTGGAGCAGCGCGTCGCGCGCTACTGCGAGTTGCTGCAGATAACGCCCGAGCATATCGCCTGCGACCTGCATGCGGATTTCCACTCCAGTCGCTTCGCTGCGGAGCTGGCGCAGCGCTGGCAACTGCCGCTGCATCGAGTGCCGCACCATCAGGCGCACATCGCCGCGCTGATGGCCGAGCAGCGCAGCGACGCGGGGCTGCTCGGTCTGGCGCTGGACGGGGTCGGCCTGGGCTGGGATGGAGAGTTGCGCGGTGGCGAGTTGCTGCGGGTCGAGCGCGGTGGTTTCACCCCGCTCGGCGAACTGGCACCGCTGCCGTTGCCGGGCGGCGACGCGGCGGCCAGGGAGCCCTGGCGGCTGGCAGTGGCGGTGCTGTATGGGTTGGGTCGGGAAGAGTGCATTGCGCAACGTTTTGCCGGGCGCCCCGGCGCGACGCTGCTACGGATGCTGCAGCAGGGTGTCAACTGTCCGCCCAGCAGCAGCGCCGGACGCCTGTTCGATGCCGCCGCGGCCCTGCTCGGTCTCTGCGAGGAGCAGCGTTACGAGGCGCAGGCGCCGATGTTGCTGGAGGCTTGCGCCCGGGCCTATGGCGGCGCGCCGTTGCCGGGCGCCGCGGTGCAGCGGTTGTTCAGGATAGAGGCGGGGCGGCTGGAGCTGATGCCGCTGTTGGCGTACCTGGCCGACGAAACCGATGCGCGGCGCGGCGCGGCGCGGTTTCATCAGGTATTGATCCAGGCGCTGACGCAGTGGATAGTGCTGCAGGCGCACCAGCAGGCGTTGACGCGGGTGGCCCTGGGGGGCGGCTGCCTGCTGAACCAGTTGCTGCGCGACGGGCTCTGCCGGCAGCTGCGCCGGGTCGGACTGGAGCCGCTGCTGGCGCGGCAATTGCCGGCCAACGATGCCGGTCTCAGCCTCGGGCAGGCCTGGAGTGTGCTGATGAAACTGAGGGGGCCGGGAGGCCGATCCAGCGATCAACCTTGGGGTATCTAAATGTGTCTTGCGATCCCGGTGCGGATTGAACGCCTGATCGACGCGCAGCATGCCATCGCCGATATCGGCGGTGTGCGCAAGCAGATCAACATCGCGCTGGTCGACGACCTGCAGGTTGGCGACTACGTCATCCTGCACGTGGGTTATGCGCTGAACAAACTGGATCCGGAGGAGGCGGCCAGGACCCTGGCGCTGTTCGAGCAGTTGGGGCGGTTGCAGGCGGCCCAGGATGCCGCCCGGGCGGCGGAGGACCCGGCATGAAGTATGTCGACGAGTTCCGCGACCGGGAACACGCCCGGGTACTGGCGCGGCAGATCGCGGCGGAGGCGGATAGCGGGCGCGAGTATCGGCTGATGGAGTTCTGCGGCGGGCATACCCACGCGATCTTCCGTTACGGTATTCCCGATCTGCTGCCGGCGCAGGTGCGCCTGGTCCATGGCCCGGGCTGTCCGGTCTGCGTGCTGCCGGTGGGGCGGCTGGACATGGCGCTGGCGCTGGCGCGACGTCCCGAGGTGATTCTCTGTACCTACGGCGATCTGCTGCGGGTACCCGGCTCCGATCGCCGTAGCCTGCTGCAGGCCAAGGCGGAGGGGGCCGATGTACGCATGCTCTACTCGCCGGCCGAAGCGCTGGCGCTGGCGCGACAATACCCGCAGCGACAGATCGTTTTTTTTGCCATCGGCTTCGAGACCACGACCCCGCCGACCGCGCTGGTCGTCGAGCAGGCGCAGCGGGAGGGACTGGCCAACTTTTCGGTGTTCTGTAACCACGTGCTGACCCCGGCAGCGATGCATGCGATCCTGCAGTCGCCGCTGGACGCCGGCGTGCCGCTACGATTGGATGGCTTTATCGGCCCGGCCCATGTCAGCACCGTGATCGGCGCCGCACCCTACGCCATCTTCCCCGAGCGCTATGCCAAGCCGGTGGTGATCGCCGGGTTCGAGCCGCTGGATCTGTTGCAGGCGATCCTGATGCTGATCCGCCAGTTGAACGACGCTCGCTGCCAGGTGGAGAACCAGTTCAGCCGCGCCGTAACCCACTCCGGCAACCTGAAGGCGCAGGCGCTGATGGCGCGGGTGTTCGAACGTCGTGACAGTTTCGAATGGCGCGGGCTGGGGGCGATTCCGCACAGTGCATTGCGGCTACGCGACGCCTATGCCGAGTTCGATGCCGAGCAGCGTTTCGAGTTGCCGCTGCTGGTGGGGCGCGAGAACCGGGCATGCGAATGTCCGGCGGTACTGCGCGGTGCCAAACGACCAGACCAGTGCGCCCTGTTTGGCGCTCCCTGCACGCCGGACAACCCGCTCGGTGCCTGTATGGTCTCCTCGGAGGGGGCCTGTGCCGCCTATTACCGTTACCGACCCCGGCAGCGGGTGGAGGTGGCAACATGAGCCGGCCGGATCTGCTGCAGGGCCGGGTCGAGCTGGTGCACGGCGGCGGCGGGCGGGCGATGAAGCGGTTGATCGATGAGTTGTTCGCCGCCGCCTTCGACAACCCCTGGCTGGCCCAGGGCAACGATCAGGCCCAGTTCACGCTGCCGCCGGGGCGGGTGGTGATGGCCACCGACAGCCATGTGGTGACACCGCTGTTCTTCCCCGGCGGCGACATCGGCGCTCTGGCGGTGCATGGCACGATCAACGATATCGCGATGGCCGGAGCCCGGCCCTGCTACCTGTCCGCCGGCTTCATCCTCGAAGAGGGGTTCGCACTGGCGCAGCTCAAGCGCATCGTCGACTCGATGGCCGCCGCCGCGCGCGAGGCCGAGGTCGCCATCGTGACCGGCGATACCAAGGTGGTCGAGCGCGGCAAGGGCGATGGGGTGTTCATCAACACCAGCGGTATCGGCGTCGTGCCCGACGGCGTGGCGCTGTCCGGCGACCGGGCGCGGCCGGGCGACCGGATCCTGCTGTCGGGGCCGATCGGTGAGCATGGAGTGGCGATCCTGTCGCAGCGCGAGGGGCTGGGGTTCGAAACCCAGATCCAGTCCGATTCCCAGTCCCTGCACCGGCTGGTGGCGGAGATGATCGCGGAACGCCCCGACATCCGCTGCATGCGCGATCCGACCCGTGGCGGCCTGGGCAATACGCTGAACGAGCTGGCCCAGCAGTCGCGGGTGGGGATGCAGCTGTACGAGCAGCGGATCCCGGTGCGCGAACCGGTACGCGCCGCCTGCGAGCTGCTGGGGCTGGACCCGCTCTACGTGGCCAACGAGGGGCGGCTGATCGCGATCTGCCCGCCGGAGGGAGCCGAGCGCCTGCTACAGCGGATGCGCGCCCATCCGCAGGGACGGCAGGCGGCGATCATCGGTACCGTGACCGACGATCCCAGGCACTTCGTGCAGATGCAGACCGCGTTCGGCGGCAACCGCTTGGTGGACTGGTTGAACGGCGAGCAGTTGCCGCGGATCTGCTAACGGGGCCGGGCGCAGCGGGCGGTGTGCCCGGAACGGCGCCGCTACGGGGCCGTGTGCATCAGGCTGTACAGGGCGATCGTGCCGAAGCCGATCAGAAACATCACCGGGGCGAACAGGCGGTTCAGTTTCAGCAGCGCCAGCGCGCTGATGCTGTAGCGCGACTGCAGGCTGATCTGTACTCCGGAGAAGGGGGAAAAGCCTACGCCGAGGGACCAGCCGAGCAGCAGCGTGATCCCCAGCAGGTTGGGATCGTCCACGCTCGGCATCAGGATGCTGCCGGCCAGCACCGCACTGGTAACCGGGTGCATACCGATCAGGGCCAGTCCGACCAGCACGATCAGCGTGATGCAGGCCTCCCGTGCGCCGAAATGCTCCGGCGCCAGTTGGATATCCAGTGCCAGCAGCAGCGCGCCGACGCCCGAGGCCAGCACCGCGGCGGCCAGGAACAGGGTGACTTCGCTGCCCAGACGCGGCAATCCCTGGCGGACGTGGTTGTTCAGCTGACCCAGGCTGGCGTGCCCCTCGCGCAGCGGCAACAGCAGCAGCGT
>QKGH01000320.1 GCA_003250495.1 Marinobacterium sp. | reverse complement strand
TTCCGCTCCCGGACGCCGGTGTAGTAACGGATACGACAGCAACCTTGCCGACATTGACCGTGATGCCGGATAGCGGCATAGCCTTCCCCCGATCGAACAACATGGATTAACTGCTTCAGAGAAGGCAAGAACGGGGCCAGAAAGAGCCCAGGAAAGGAACTTCGGTGGTGCGGCTAGATAAAGGTGGAACGGCGGCGCTGGGCAACCTCATCGATCTGTTGCTGCAAGCGCTTTTCTGCCAGTCGTCCGGCCTCGGCCTCGGCCTGCTGCAGCAGCTTTGCCATCGCCTTGGCGTGGGCCCTGGCCTGCTGCCAGTGGCGTTTGAGCTGTTCGAGCTGGGCACGACTCTGCAGCAGCGCCTGCCGCTGCTGCTCACAGGCCCCGCCCAGGCGACCGATAAAACCCTGGTATTGCTGCACCCCGCCGACCGACAGCCCCTGCCGCCCGGCGGCGACAAACTGCTGCTGGTACTCCAGTTGATAGGCCTGCAGTTGCTGCAGCCCCCGTTCGGCCTGACCGACGCGCTGCTGCGCCTCGGCCAACAGTTGCTCCACCTGCCGCACGCGTTGCTCGGCCAGCGTCAGCAATAACTGGAAACGCGCCACCCGGTCTTTCGCCATCACGGCTCCTCGTTTCTCCCTCAGAGCGAACGTCTGAGCCCCGCGGCAGGCGCGGGCGGCGATTTCTGCGCCGGCGGCGCCTGCATGATCATCGCCAGCTCCTGGATCGAACGCTGCATCGGCATCGCTTCGCTCATCCCCTGCTGCAGGTAGGCCTTCAACGCCGGTAACAGATCGATCGCCCGATCGGTATCGGCGTCCGATCCCCGCACATAGGCCCCCACGGCGATCAGATCCGCGTTTTGATGATAGCGCGACCAGACCCGTTTCATCTGCAGCGCCAGGTTCAGGTGCGTCGCCTCGACGATCTGCGGCATGGCACGGCTGATCGAGGCTTCGATATCGATCGCCGGATAGTGCCCCTGCTCGGCCAGCGCCCGCGACAGCACCACGTGGCCGTCGAGAATGGCCCGGGCCGCGTCGGCGACCGGATCCTGTTGGTCGTCCCCCTCGGTCAGCACGGTATAGAACGCGGTGATCGAACCGCCGCCGCTGGCGCCGTTACCGGCCCGCTCCACCAGCTTCGGCAGCTTGGCAAACACCGACGGTGGATAACCCTTGGTAGCCGGCGGCTCGCCGACCGCCAACGCGATCTCGCGCTGGGCCTGGGCGTAGCGGGTCAGGGAGTCCATCAGCAGCAGTACGTTTTTGCCCTGGGCGCGAAAATACTCGGCGATCCGGGTGGTCAACTGCGCCGCCCGCAACCGCATCAACGGCGAATCGTCGGCCGGCGACGCCACCACGACGGCTCGCGCCAGCCCCTCCTTGCCGAGGCTCTGATCGATGAATTCGCGCACCTCGCGACCGCGCTCGCCGATCAGCCCGACCACGACGATCTCGGCTTCGGTATAGCGCGTCATCATCCCCAGCAGCACCGACTTGCCGACGCCGCTGCCGGCGAACAACCCCAGGCGCTGCCCCCGCCCCACCGTCAGCAGACCGTTGATGGCACGGATACCGACATCCAGTGTCGCGTCGATCGGATGCCGGCGCAACGGATTGATCGTCTCGCCGGCCAGCGGGACCCGGTCGCTGATATCGAGCGCTCCGGCACCATCCAGCGGCCGCCCGATACCGTCGATCACCCGCCCCAGCAACCCGAAACCCACCGGCACCAGGCTCGCGCCGGCGCGCGGCATCACCCGGGCACCAGGCGCCAACCCCTCGACGCTGAACAGCGGCATCAGGTAGATCCGGTCGCCGGAGAAACCGACCACCTCGGCCTCGACCTGCTGCCCCGGCACCACCTCGACCAGGCAGTAGTCGCCCAACGCGACGCGCAGTCCCGTCGCCTCCAGGGTCAGGCCGATCAACCGGGTAATCTGCCCCTCGACATGGGGCCGCGGCGGCTGCAGTGGTGTATCGACATGGCGCAAGAGGCGCTGCAGCAGCGAGTCGCTCATCCCCCGTCTCCCGGAGCCGCTTCATCGCCAGCACCGCCCAGGCGCTGCAGCAGTTGGTCGGCGACCTGTGCGAAACGACCGTCGACATCGGCATCGACCTGGCAACTGCCGGCCTGGATTCGTACGCCGCCGGCGGCCAACGTGGCATCGGCGACCAGCTCCCAGCCCTGGCGCTCGGCCAGCTCACGTAAGGCCGTACAATCCTCGGGATTGAGTCGCAGCACCGG
>QKGH01000049.1 GCA_003250495.1 Marinobacterium sp. | reverse complement strand
CACTTTCTCGCTGACGCTGGGCGACTACATCGTGCCGCAGCTGGTAGGCCCGCCAGGTCTGTTCCTCGGCAGCATGGTGTACGTGCAGCAGGGCGCGATCGGTAACCTGCCGATGGCCGCGGCCTTTACCCTGGTGCCGATTGTACTGATCGCCATCTATCTGAAGCTGGTTAAGCGCCTGGGGGCCTTCGATGCACTCTGATACTCAATCTTCGCTGTGGTTGAAAGTAGCGGCCTGGGGTGGGCTGGTGTTCCTGCACTTCCCGATTGCGGTGATCGCGCTGTATGCCTTCAATACCGAGGAGGCGGCCTTCAGCTTTCCGCCCAAGGGTTTTACGCTGCACTGGTTCAGCGTCGCCTTTGCGCGCCAGGATGTCTTGGATGCGATCTGGTTGTCGCTGCAGATTGCGACACTCGCCACGCTGCTGGCACTGATTCTCGGTACCTTTGCGGCGGCGGCGCTGTACCGGCGCTCCTTCTTCGGCAAGGAGAGCATCACGCTGATGATGATCCTGCCGATCGCGCTGCCGGGGATCATCACCGGTCTGGCCTTGCTCAGCGCGTTTAAACAGCTGGGGATCGAGCCGGGCATTATGACCATCGTCATCGGTCACGCCACCTTCTGCGTGGTGATCGTTTACAACAACGTGGTGGCACGGCTGCGCCGTACCTCGCACAGCCTGATCGAGGCGTCGATGGACCTGGGCGCGGACGGCTGGCAGACCTTTCGCTACGTGATCCTGCCCAATCTGCGCTCGGCAATGCTGGCCGGGGGAATGCTGGCGTTCGCGCTGTCGTTCGACGAGCTGATCGTCACCACCTTTACCGCCGGTCATGAGCAGCCGTTGCCGCTGTGGCTGCTGAACCAGCTGTCGCGACCGCGCGATGTGCCGGTAACCAACGTCGTTGCACTGCTGGTGATGCTGGTGACGATGATCCCTGTACTGTTGGCCTATCTGTTGACCCGTGGCGGCGACGAGATGGCTGGAAGCGGAAAATAACCCCTTTACCTGAACGAGGAAGAACGATGCTCAACAAGATGCTGATCAATGGCGTACTGGTGGATGGTGAAGGCGACAAGCTGGAGGTGTTCAACCCCTCTACCGGCGAGGTGCTGACCAGCATCGCCGAGGCCAGCGAAGCCCAGGTGCTGGCGGCGATCGATGCGGCCGAAGCGGCGTTCGACAGCTGGGGCCAGACCGCGCCGAAAGACCGTGCCCGCCTGCTGCTGAAGCTGGCCGACAAGCTGGAGGAGTATGGCGAAGAGATCGCCCGGCTCGAATGCGACGATACCGGCAAACCCTACAGTGCCATGTTCGGCGATGAGATTCCGGGTACCGCCGACGTGTTCCGCTTCTATGCCGGTGCCAGTCGCTGCCTGACCGGTTCCGCGGCGGCGGAATACCTGCCGGGTTACACCTCGATGATCCGCCGCGACCCGATCGGCGTGGTCGGCTCGATCACGCCGTGGAACTACCCATTGATGATGGCGGCGTGGAAACTGGCGCCGGCACTGGCGGCCGGCAACACCATCGTGCTGAAGCCGTCCGAAGTGACCCCGCTGACCACGCTGCGCCTGGGTGAGATCATCAATGAGATCTTCCCGGCCGGTGTCGTCAACATCGTGTTCGGTCGCGGGCTGGAGGTCGGTGTGCCGCTGACCAGCAGCGACAAGGTGCGGATGGTGTCGCTGACCGGCTCCATCGCCACCGGGCAGAAGATCGTCGCCGGCAGCGCCTCCAACATGAAACGGATGCACATGGAGCTCGGCGGCAAGGCGCCGGTGCTGGTGTTCGACGATGCCGATCTCGATGAAGTGGTGTCCGGGCTGCGCGCGTTCGGTTTCTATAACGCCGGCCAGGATTGCACCGCGGCCTGTCGTATCTACGCCCAGAAAGGGATCTACCCGCAGCTGGTGGAGAAGCTCACTGCAGCGGTGGCATCGCTGAAGACCGGTCTGCAGTACGACGAAACCACCGAGATGGGGCCGCTGGTCAGCGCCGCCCAGCTGGAGCGGGTGGCCGGCTTCGTCGAACGTGCCCGGGCACAGTCGCACATCCAGATCACTACCGGCGGTTACAAGGTTGAGGGCGGCGGTTACTTCTACGCTCCCACTGTAATTGCCGGCGCGCGTCAGGATGACGAGATCGTGTGCCGGGAGGTGTTCGGCCCGGTGGTGTCGATCACCGAGTTCGACTCCGAGGAGCAGGCGCTGAAGTGGGCCAACGACTCCGACTACGGTCTGGCATCGTCGGTATGGACC
>QKGH01000406.1 GCA_003250495.1 Marinobacterium sp. | reverse complement strand
TTGGTGATGCGGACAAATTTCGGCTTGGTACGCATTTCGTCGATGGTCGCACAACCGGTGTAGCCCATGGAGGCACGCAGGCCGCCCATCAGCTGGTGTACCACACCGCTCATCGGCCCCTTGCACGGTACACGCCCCTCAATCCCTTCCGGCACCAGCTTGTCGACACCGGCCTTGGCATCCTGGAAGTAACGGTCGGAGGAACCGGTCAGACCGGACATGGCACCCAGCGAGCCCATACCACGGTAGGATTTGAACGCACGCCCCTGGTACAACTCGACCTCGCCCGGTGCTTCGTCGGTACCGGCCAGCATGGAGCCGACCATCACCGCGGAAGCACCCGCCGCAACGGCCTTGGCGATGTCACCGGAGAAACGGATACCGCCATCGGCGATCAGCGGTACACCACGCTCGCGCAGCGCTTCGGCCACGTTGGCCACGGCGCTGATCTGCGGCACACCGATACCGGCGACGATACGGGTAGTACAGATGGAACCCGGGCCGATACCGACCTTGACCCCGTCGGCACCGGCATCGGCCAATGCGATCGCGGCCTCAGCGGTGGCGATGTTACCGCCGACGACCTGCACCTGCGGGAAGTTCTGCTTGACCCAGGCCACGCGATCGATGACCCCTTTGGAGTGACCGTGCGCGGTATCGACGACGATCATATCGACACCGGCGGCAACCAGCGCCGCGACACGATCTTCGGTTTCGGTACCGGTACCCACCGCCGCACCGACGATCAGACGACCCTTGTCATCTTTGGTCGCGTTAGGGTAGGCCTGCGCCTTGTTCATATCCTTGACCGTCACCATGCCGCGCAGCGTAAACGCATCGTCGACCAGCAGGATCTTCTCGATGCGATGCTTGCGCAGCAGCGCACTGATCACATCCATGCTCTCGCCTTCGTGCACGGTTACCAGACGCTCTTTCGGCGTCATGATGCTGGCGACGCTGGCGTTCAGGTCATCCTCGAACCGCACATCGCGGCTGGTCACGATACCGACCAGTTCGTCGCCATCGACCACCGGGAAACCGGAGAAACCATACTGATGGGAGAGTTCGATAATGTCGCGAACGCGGGTGGAGGAGCTGCAGGTCACCGGATCGGATACCTCGAATTTCTTCACCTTGCGAACCTGTTCCGCCTGCTCCTCGACCGTCAGGTTCTTATGAATAATCCCGATGCCGCCCTCCTGCGCCATGGCAATTGCCAGTCGGGCCTCGGTCACGGTGTCCATCGCTGCCGACACCAGGGGGATATTCAGTTCAATCCCTTTGGTCAGACGCGTCTTCAGTGAAACGTTTTTCGGCAGAACTTCGGAGTAACCAGGCACCAGCAAAACATCATCAAAAGTGAGTGCTTCCTCAACGATTCGCAACATTCTCAGCCAGCCTGTATTTCAGTGAAAAATGAAACGAGTAATTCTACAGAAATTAGCATCGCAGCTCAATTTAAACCGCAATTTTTACCGTTGTGCGGACCCTAGCTGCAGGCCGCGATGGCTCGGGTTAGAATGGCGCCATGACTACGCCATCAAGACGCAACGCCCTGCCTGCGGCAGGCACCTTCGGCACCGGACACAATAGTCCGGGCTCCCACGCACTCAGCGTCAGCGCGCTGAACCGCCAGGTCAAATCGCTGCTGGAGCATTCGTTCCTGTCGATCCAGGTGATCGGCGAGATCGGCAACTTCGCCCGCCCCTCCTCCGGCCACTGGTATTTCACGCTGAAGGATGACCAGGCCCAGGTACGCTGCGCGATGTTCCGCAACAGTGTTATGCGCAACCGCGGCTACCTGCCCAAGGAGGGCGACCAGGTGATCGTCACCGCGCGCGTCAGCCTGTACGAGGGGCGTGGCGATTACCAGTTGATCTGCGAGCAGATGCAGCCCAGCGGGCTGGGACGGCTGCAGCAGGCCTTCGACGAGCTGAAGGCCCGGCTGGCCCGGGAGGGGCTGTTCGAGCAGGCCCGCAAACGTCCGCTGCCGGCTCACCCGGCGCATATCGGCGTGGTCACCTCGCCGACCGGGGCCGCCATCCATGACATCCTCACGGTGCTGAAACGACGCTTTCCGGGACTGCCGGTGACGCTCTACCCGACCGCGGTACAGGGCAACGAGGCCGCGCGCCAGATCGTCGCCGCAATCGAACTCGCCAACCGCCACGACGCCTGCGATGTGCTGATCGTCGGCCGCGGCGGCGGTTCGCTGGAGGACCTCTGGCCGTTCAACGAGGAGATCGTGGCCCGCGCCATCGCCGCCTCGGCGATCCCCGTGGTCTCCGCCGTCGGCCATGAGGTGGATATCTCGATCAGCGACCTGGTGGCCGACCAGCGGGCGCCGACCCCGTCGGCCGCGGCCGAACTGCTGAGCCCCGACCAGCACAACCTACGCCTGCGCCTGCGCCAGATCGCCAGCCGGCTCAATGCCCGGATCAACTGGCAGTTGCAGCGCAAACGCCAGCAGCTGCTGTCGACACGCCAGCGCCTGCGCCACCCCGGCGATCGCATCCGCGAGCGAATGCAGCGGATCGACGGTCTCGAACTGCGCCTGCGCCAGTCGACCCGGCGCTACCTGCAGCAGCGGGAGCAGCGCCTGGAACAGCTACGCAAGCGGATGACGCTGGTGCGTCCCGACCGTCAGCTACAGCGTCAGCGCGACCAGGTCGCGCGCCAGCGCCAACGCCTGCAACAACGGATGCAGACGGTGCTGGAACGGGCCCGATTACAGCTGGCCCAGCGCAGCGGCCGCCTGCAATCGGTCAGCCCGCTGGCGACACTGGAGCGCGGCTACTCCATTTTACTGACGTCTCAGGGGCAGGCCGTCACCTCGGCCCAGCAGGTCAGCCCGGGCGAGCGGCTCGAGGCGCGTCTGCACCGGGGGCGCCTGGCCCTGATCGTCGACCACGGCGAAACCGGAGAATCCTGATGCGATGGCGCCTTTGGCTCAGCCTGCCGCTGCTGCTACCCACACTCTGCTTTGCCCTGCCGGAGGAGGCCCGCGTTCCCGGCGGCGTCGCACTGATTCCGTTGCCGGATACCGGCACCGAGGCACCGCAAGTGCGTTATGGCGAGGAGCGAGTGATGGTCATACCCGCTGCAACTGGAGCGAATCGCTGGCAAGCGGTCATCGGCATCCCGCTCGACGCGGACCCGAACCAGCCGCAACGGCTGAAGTTGGATAGCGGCGAGATCAGCTTTGCCATCGCTGACAAAGCCTACGAGAGCCAGCACCTGACGGTGCCGAACAAGCGCCACGTCGACCCGGATCCAGAGGATCTCAAGCGCTGGCAACGGGAGAGCGCCGAGATGAAGGCCGCCTACCGCAACTGGTCGGAGCCGGCAACGCCGGTGAGTCGGTTTAGCCTGCCGGTACAGGG
>QKGH01000092.1 GCA_003250495.1 Marinobacterium sp. | reverse complement strand
CAAGTACTAATTTCGTTGAATGTTGAACTGCCGTTATACTTCTTCGCTCGCATAGCCGCGCGGAGGGGATGGATCATGTTGTTGGGGATTTTGGCGTTGCTGGGGTGCCAGCTGCTGGGTGAGGCGGTGGTGCTGGCGCTGGGGTTGTCGGTACCGGGACCGGTGCTGGGGCTGGTAATCCTGCTCTGCGCGCTGCTGCTGATGCGCCGGGTATCCGCCCAGCTGCGGCAACCGGCCGAGGGGTTGCTGAGCCATCTCTCGCTGCTGTTCGTGCCCGCCGGGGTGGGGTTGGTGGTGCATTTCGATCTGCTCGCGCGTGAGTGGTGGTTGCTATTGATCGCGCTGGTATCGAGCAGTGCCATTACCCTGGTGGTGACGATACTGGCGTTGCGTCTGGTCAACCGCTGGCAGCGGGGAGGGCGTTGAGATGACCGCATTCTGGGTTTATTTCGCCGCCCGGCCGCTGTTGTGGATGGTGCTGACGCTGGCCGTGTTTGCGTTTGCCTCCTGGCTGAACCGCCGGACCGGCGGCACGCCGCTGTTGCATCCGGTCATCGTGTCGATGGCGATCCTGATCTCGCTGCTGCTGCTGACCGGCACCGATTACGACACCTACTTCGATGGCGCGCAGTTCATCCACTTCCTGTTGGGCCCGGCCACCGTGGCGCTGGCGATCCCGTTGTTCGATTATTTCGACCGTATCCGGCGCATGTGGCTGTCGATACTGGTGGCCAGTGTCAGTGGCGCACTGACCGCGGCGCTCAGTGTTATCGCCGTGGCGGCGCTGCTGGGCGCCGAGCGCACCACGCTGCTGTCGTTGGCGCCGAAATCGGTCACCTCGCCGATCGCCATCGGTATCGCGGAGAAGATTGGCGGCTATCCGTCGCTGGCGGCGGGGCTGGTGTTGATCACCGGGATGATCGGTTGCCTGCTGGCGCCGTTTATCTTTCGCCTGTTGCGGGTCGATGAAGATGAGATCAAGGGGTTCGCGCTGGGGCTCTCCGCCCACGGTTTCGGCACCGCTTATGCTTTCGGGGTGAGTGCGGTGGCGGGTGCCTTTGCCGGTCTGGCGATGAGTGTGACCGGCCTGGTGACGGCATTCCTGCTGCCACTGCTGGTGTCGCTGCTCGGTCTGTGAGGGCTGTGGATATCTCCTGTGTATGCGACCTGCGTCTATTTGCCAAAAATGTTGCACAGCAGTAAAGTTCGCACCTGCATTTTTTGAGCACATTTTGTACTGGGGACGTGGGGCGAGATGACACCGCTGGAGCGCTACAAGCAGGACCTGCAAAGGGATGATTTCAGTTACGATCCGACGCAGGAGATGGCCGTAGGGCACTTGCAGCGTCTCTATGACGATCTCGTGGCGGCCGAGCAGGCGCCCAAGCGCGGTTTCATGCAGCGTCTCAGCGGCAAGTTGCGCAAAGAGAACAATGCGCCGGTCCAGGGGCTCTACTTCTGGGGTGGGGTCGGGCGTGGCAAGACCTACCTGATGGATACCTTCTACGACAGCCTGCCGTTCGAGCGCAAGATGCGCACCCATTTCCATCGTTTCATGCAGCGCGTCCATCACGAACTGCGTCTGCTCGACGGCACCAAGAACCCGCTGGTGGAGATCGGCAAGAAATACGCCGAGGAGACCCGGGTGATCTGCTTCGACGAGTTTTTCGTCTCCGATATCACCGACGCGATGATCCTGGGCGGTCTGATGGAGCAGCTGTTCGGTAACGGCGTATCGCTGGTGGCGACCTCCAATATCGTTCCTGAGGGGTTGTACAAGGATGGCCTGCAGCGGGCGCGTTTCCTGCCCGCCATCGATCTGATCAAGCGTTATACCGACGTGGTTAACGTCGATGGCGGTATCGATTATCGCCTGCGCACGCTGGAGCAGGCCGAACTCTACCACTGGCCGCTCGACCAGAATGCCGATGCCAGCCTCGATCGCAGTTTCGGCGTGCTGGTGCCGGATGCGCGCGAGGTGATCGATGGTGCCCTAATCGAGGTCAACGGACGTGGTATCTCCTCACGCCGTGCCTGCGAAGATGTGGTGTGGTTCGATTTCGACGCGCTGTGCAACGGCCCGCGCTCGCAGAACGATTACATCGAGCTGGCCAAACTCTACCATGCGGTGATCCTGAGCAACGTGCCGCAGCTGGGGCGCCACAACGATGACGCCGCGCGCCGCTTTATCAACCTGGTCGACGAGTTCTACGATAGCGGCGTCAAGCTGATTATCTCCGCCGAGGTGCCGATCCACGAGATCTATACCCAGGGGCGTCTGGAGTTCGAGATCCAGCGTACCCAGAGCCGGCTGCTGGAGATGCAGTCGCACGAATACCTGGCGCGGGAACATCGCGCCTGATTCGCGGCTTGGGGGTGGATTTGCATTGGCGATCCCTATATAATTCGCGCTCCTCTGCATAGGGTAGGGGATAGTGTACGTTGTCACTGTCGGGTTTGTTTATACAAACGCTGCGGCGGCAATCAATAACTATAAGGTGGGCCGGAACCTGCGGGTTCGAGGCTTAACGAGTCAAGGTAAATATCAATGAGCACAACAGTTAGCGCTAAGCCAGCCGAAGTAAAACGCGACTGGTACGTTGTTGACGCCGAGGGCAAAACCCTGGGCCGCCTGGCAACTGAAATTGCACGTCGTCTGCGCGGCAAGCATAAGCCGGAATACACTCCGCACGTCGATACCGGTGATTACATCGTCGTCGTCAATGCCGAGAAGGTAAACGTGACCGGTAACAAGCGTAACGACAAGATGTACTACCGTCACTCCGGGTTCCCGGGCGGTCTGAAGGAAGCCAACTTCCAGAAGATGGTCCAGACCTTCCCAGAGCGCACTATCGAACTGGCTGTCAAAGGCATGTTGCCGAAGGGCCCGCTCGGTCGCGCTATGTACACCAAGCTGAAAGTGTACGCTGGTGCTGAACATCCGCATCAGGCACAGCAGCCGAAAGAACTGAATATCTAAGGGGAAGGCGAATAATGGCTACTACTCAGTACTACGGCACTGGCCGTCGCAAAACATCTACCGCACGCGTCTTCCTGCGTCCGGGTACCGGTAAGATCACCATCAACCAGCGTACTCTGGAACAGTACTTCGGTCGCGAAACAGCGCGCATGATCGTCATGCAGCCGCTGGAGCTGACCGAGACCAAAGAGAAGTTCGATGTCTACGTTACTGTTGCCGGTGGCGGCGGTTTCGGTCAGGCTGGTGCTATCCGTCACGGTATCACTCGCGCGCTGATGGAGTACGATGAGACTCTGCGTCCGAGCCTGCGTCAGGCTGGTTTCGTAACCCGCGACGCGCGTGAAGTCGAACGTAAGAAAGTCGGTCTGCGTAAAGCACGTAAGCGTCCGCAGTTCTCCAAACGTTAATCACTTCGGGGCTGTTTTTTACAGCTCTCAGGTGGTGCGAACGAAAAAACCCGGTACCTTATGGTCCGGGTTTTTTTGTGCTTTTTTATGACCTTAAGCATTTGATAATTGGTCGCACAAGGGCGATTTTACCTTGTAACTATAGGGTATTTTCTTTAAGATTTTGGCCATTTGAAAAAGCCGGTTTCTGTGTTTTTCATGACTGAACGGCGGCCTGTCTTCTGTGTGTGCGGGAGCGGTACGTCGATTGAGGGGAGATGAAGTTAATGAGCAATCACGGCGTGAATAAGGGGCGACGCCGGCTGCTGATCGGTGCCACCTCTGCCGTAGGGGCAGTGGGTGTGGTCGGCGCAGCTGTCCCGTTCGTGGCTTCCTGGAATCCGAGTGCCAAAGCGAAAGCTGCCGGCGCGCCCGTCAAGGCGGATATCAGCAAGCTGGAGCCTGGTCAGCAGATGATCGTCGAGTGGCGCGGCAAGCCGGTATGGGTTGTCCGTCGCGGGCCTGAAACGTTGGCCAACCTCGAGAAGCTGAATGAGCGTTTGGCCGACCCGATGTCGGAAAAACCTCAGCAGCCGGACTACATTCCGCATACCCCGGCACGTTCCATCCGCCCGGAAATCGCGGTAATGGTCGGTATCTGTACTCATCTGGGGTGTTCACCGAGCTACCGTCCCGAGATCGGGCCGGCCGACCTCGGCGCAGACTGGCTGGGCGGCTTCTTCTGCCCCTGCCACGGTTCCCGTTTCGACCTGTCGGGTCGCGTCTTCAAATCCGTACCGGCGCCTACCAACCTGGTGATCCCGCCGCACAAGTACGAAGACGATAACACGCTCATCATCGGTGTCGATCAGGAGGCTGCGTAATGGCTGGTTACCGTAACAAGGGCAATCCCGGCCTGATGGGCTGGATCGACGATCGCTTCCCGGCTACCGCCATGTGGGAAGACCATCTGTCCAAATACTACGCCCCGAAGAACTTCAACTTCTGGTACTTCTTCGGCTCCCTGGCACTGCTGGTGCTGGTTAACCAGATCCTGACCGGTATCTGGCTGACCATGAGCTACAACCCGAGCGCAGAAGGTGCTTTCGCCTCTGTCGAGTACATCATGCGCGACGTGGAGTACGGCTGGATTCTGCGCTACATGCACTCCACCGGTGCGTCCGCGTTCTTCGTCGTGGTCTACCTGCATATGTTCCGCGGCATGATGTACGGTTCCTACCGCAAGCCGCGCGAGCTGGTGTGGATCTTCGGTATGACGATCTACCTGGCGCTGATGGCTGAAGCCTTCATGGGCTACCTGCTGCCTTGGGGTCAGATGTCCTACTGGGGTGCCCAGGTTATCATCTCCCTGTTCGGCGCTATCCCGGTGATCGGCCCGGACCTGCAGCAGTGGATCCGCGGTGACTACCTGATCTCCGGTATCACACTGAACCGCTTCTTCGCGCTGCACGTTATCGCGCTGCCGATCGTGCTGCTGGCACTGGTGGTGCTGCACATCATCGCGCTGCACGAAGTGGGTTCCAACAACCCGGACGGGATCGAGATCAAAGACAAGAAGGATGCCGATGGCATTCCGCTGGATGGTATCCCGTTCCACCCGTACTACACCGTCAAGGATATCGTCGGTGTCGTCGTATTCCTGGCCGTATTCTGCTTCGTACTCTTCTTCTTCCCGGAAGGCGGCGGTTACTTCCTCGAGAAGCCCAACTTCGAACCGGCCAACCCGCTGAAGACTCCGTTGCACATCGCGCCGGTATGGTACTTCACGCCGTTCTACGCGATGCTGCGTGCGGTGACCTACCCGCTGTTCGGTCTGGATGCGAAGTTCTGGGGTGTAGTGGTAATGGGTGCGGCAATCGCCATCCTGTTCGTGCTGCCCTGGCTGGATCGTAGCCCGGTCAAGTCCATGCGTTACAAAGGCTGGTTGAGCAAAATCTGGCTGCTGGTCTTCGCTGTCAGCTTCGTCGTACTGGGTGTGCTCGGTGTACTGCCGGCAACTCCGGGACGTACCGCTCTGGCTCAGGTCTGCACAGCGCTGTACTTCGCCTTCTTCATCCTGATGCCGTTCTACACACGGATGGAGCGCACTAAACCGGTTCCGGAAAGGGTTACAGGCTAATGAAAAAGTATCTGATTGCATTGATGATGGCGCTGGCTCCGATGACCGCCAGTGCAGCCGGCGGTACCGTAGCATTGGATCCTATCGCCACCGATCTGACCAACAAGGCATCGCTGCAAAACGGTATGGCGACATTCGTCAACCGCTGCATGGGTTGCCATCAGGCCGGCTACCAGCGCTTCGAGCGTGCGGCACAGGATCTCGAGATCCCGGCCAACCTGGTCGAGCAGTACATGATCTTCGATCCGAACAAGAAGATCGGCGAGCAGATGACCGTTGCGATGGCCAGTGCCGATGCCAAGAAATGGTTCGGTAACCCGCCGCCGGATCTGTCGCTGGAGACTCGTCTGCGTGGTGCTGACTGGGTTTACACCTACCTGCGTAGCTTCTACAAGGACACCAAGCGTCCTTGGGGTGTGAACAACGTGGTGTTCCCGGATGTCGGTATGCCTAACGTGCTGCAGGATCTGCAGGGTGAGGTGGTTAACCACTGTACGCCGGAAGAGCTGCTCGCCGCAGCGCACGGCAACAAGGTTGACCCGCTGACCGGCCAGAAGATGGCTTCATGCAAGAGCGTAACGCCGAACAGCGGCTCCATGAGCGAAGAAGAGTTCGACAAGACCGTTTACGATCTGGTCAACTTCATGTCGTACATGGCCGAGCCGTCGAAGATGGTTTCTGGTAGAATCGGCACCTATGTGTTGATCTTCCTGGCTATTCTTTTCGTGTTCGCTTACGCGCTGAAGAAAGAGTACTGGAAAGACGTTCACTGATCGGTAACGATCGATCCGTGAACCGATCCACCGCTACGCGGTCCTATGGGCCGCGTAGATTTTTTATTTCAGGCTTTAATTTTGCGGGGACTATTCGATGGGCGTAGTGGCCAAGCGTTCTTCCATGACCTTTTACTCTAATGGTGAAGATCATTACAGCCACCGGGTGCGGATAGTGCTGGCCGAGAAAGGGGTTGCAGTTGATATCGTTGACTGCAAGGAGGACGAGCTGCCGGAGGATGTTGCAGCACTGAATCCGTACAACAGTCTGCCGACCTTGCTGGATCGTGAACTGGTGCTGTATGAGCCGAACGTGATGATGGAGTACCTCGACGAGCGTTTTCCGCATCCGCCGCTGTTGCCGGTTTACCCCGTTGCCCGTGCAGAGAGCCGCCTGTTCATCCACCGTATCCAGCGTGACTGGTGCCGCTATGCCGACACCATCCTGGCCGGCGTGGCCGATCAGGATGAGATCGAGCGTTGCCGCAAAGAGCTGCGCGACGGTCTGGTTGCCGTGTCACCGATCTTCAGCGAAAAACCCTGGTTCATGAGCGACGAGTTCAGCCTGGTGGATTGCTGCCTGGCGCCGCTGCTGTGGCGTTTGCCGGTGATGGGGATTCAGCTGCCGGAAGGGCAGTGTAAACCGCTGGTCAACTATATGAAGCGGCTGTTCGAGCGCGAATCCTTCCAGCTCAGCCTGTCTGATGCTGAACGGGAGATGCGCGACTGACAGAGTCCGCGGGTTAAAGGCAGGGGATGAAGTACGCTTCATCCCTTTTTTGTATCGGCGGTAACCCTGTCGATTGGAAACCGCTACACCCGGCTGGGCCGGAGCGGTTGTTCTGTGTGAGGAGTCAGCTCGATGTCTTCGGTAACTCCGAGTCGCCCCTATCTGTTGCGCGCCCTGTACGAGTGGCTCAACGATAACGAACTCACGCCCTACCTGGTGGTCGATACCAGCCTGCAGGGGGTCATGGTGCCGCAGGAGTATGTCCGGGATGGGCAGATCACCCTGAATATCGCACCGGGCGCGGTACGCGATCTGTATGTCGATAACGTGGCGGTCAGCTTTAATGCCCGCTTCGGCGGTGTGCCGATGAGCGTGTACGTGCCGATGCCGGCCGTGCTGGCGATCTATGCCCGTGAAAACGGTCTGGGAATGGGGTTCGGGATGGAGCCCGCGGCCGATCAGCTACTGGCTCAGGCGGAGTCCCCTGCGCCGGATGACGAGCCGCCGGAACCCCCCAAAGGGGGCGGGCGTCCCTCGCTGCGAGTGGTCAAGTGACCGCCCGCGGCGGTCAGTCGATATACTCGAATACCTTCACGATCTTGCGCACGCCCGGTACGCCACGCACGATCGCCACGGCAGTTTCGGCCTCGTTACGCTTCACCAGCCCCATCAGATAGACGGCGCTGTTCTCGGTGACCACCTTGATGCGCCCGCTCTGTACGGCCTTGTCCGTCAGCAGCTGAAGTTTGACGCGGCTGGTCAGGTAGACGTCATTGGTGCGTACGATGGCGGAGGTCGGACCGGACAGCTCCAGCTCGTTATGGATCTTGCGCACCTCGCGGGTCATCCGCGTTACCTGTTCCGCCTCCTGTTTGGCGTTGGCGTCCGGTACCTGGCCGGTCAACAGGACCTGGCCGTTGAAGCTGGTGACGTTGACGTGGGACTGGGCCAGGTTGGGTGACGCCTTGCTGATATTGACCAGGACCTTGGTTTCGATCGCTTCGTCTTCGACATAGTTGCCGAACGTCCGGCTACCCGGGTCCTCCTGAATCGGGCCCTCGTGGGTAGCGCTAATGATGGTGGCACACCCGCCGAGCAAGCTGCTGAGCAGGACAAGAGCGGCAATGGGTTTGATCATCTGTTCAAGCTCCGAATAGTTGATAGTCGATAAGGTCGCACAGGCAGTGCAGCACCAGCAGGTGCGCGTGATAAACCAGCGCCTCATCGTCGCAGGGAACGCAAATTTCGATCTCGTCGGGTCCCAGCAGGGCGGTCATGTTACCGCCGTCGCCCCCGGTCAACGCGATGACCAGCATATCGCGGTCATGGGCGGCCTGTATCGCCTGTACCAGGCTAGTGCCGTGTCCATCCGGCGAGATCGCCAGCAGGATGTCGCCGGGCTGTCCGAAGGCGCGGACCTGCTTGGAGTACACCTCGGAAAAGCTGCTGTCCTCGCTGATTGCGCTCATCGCGGCACTGTCGGCACTGAGTGCCAGCGCCGGCAGCCCCGGTCGCTCGTGGCGGAAACGGCTAAGCAGCAGCGCGCTGAAGTGCTGGGCCAGGGCCGCGGCTCCACCGTTGCCGACACACAGGATCTTGCTCTCATTGACCAGACACTGCAGTAACAGTTCACTGGCTTCCGCAATCAGCGGGGTGTAGTGCTCGATGGTCTGGGCATTGATCTCCA
>QKGH01000270.1 GCA_003250495.1 Marinobacterium sp. | reverse complement strand
ACAATATCCGCAGCTTTCAGGTAAGCAGGTACTCACTCTGCCGGGGCGGCTGACGCGCCTGAAGGGGCACCACGATTTCATCAACCTGATCGCTGCGCTGCGGCAGCAGGGCAAGGCGGTCTGTGGGCTGATCGTCGGCGGTGAGGATCCGAAACGCCAGGAGTATGCACAGGAGCTTTACGCCCGGGTGCGGGAACTGGGGCTGCAGGATGCGGTCCTGTTTACCGGTGCGCGCTCCGATATCCGCGATATCTATGCGGTCTCCGATCTGGTGCTGTCGCTGTCGACCCAGCCGGAATCGTTCGGGCGTACCGTGGCCGAGGCGCTGAGCATCGGTGTGCCGGTGGTCGGATACGCCCATGGCGGGGTCGGCGAGATTCTCGCGGCGGTACTGCCGGCCGGGCGGGTGGCGCTGGGCGATGCACAGGGGCTGCTGCAGGTCAGCGCGACGCTGCTGGACAACCCGGTAGCGGTGGGGGAGGTACCCTTCCTGCAACGCAACATGCTGGAGCAGACCCTCGACTGCTACCGGGAACTACTGGAACGCCGGGGCCACTGAGCCCCTATCGACACTAATACTGCCTGATAAGGTTTGCGAGCCAGGCCGGGACCCATGACTTTGGATAATAAAATCGATCATCTGCACATCATCTGCTACCGCTGGGGCACCAAATACGGCGCCGAGTACGTCAATATCCTGCGCGCGATGATCGCCCGTAACCTCAGCGTGCCGCACACCTTCCATTGCATCACCGACGACCCGGCCGGGTTGCATGAGGCGATCGTCGCCCATCCGCTGCCGGACACCGGCGTGACCGGCATCTGGCGCAAACTGATGACCTTCAGCCACGACTTCCTCGGCCTGGAGGGGGAGTGGGTGGTCAGTTTCGACCTGGATCTGGTCATCGTCGGCAACCTGGATTTCCTCGCCGAGCAGCCGGACAAGACCTTCGTCATCGGCCGCAACTGGAGCCGCAACCTCAAGTCGGGCAAGGGCGCCCGGGCCAGCGGCTCGGTCTACCGGTTGAAGGTCGGTTCCCACGCCTTCGTCTGGGAAAACCTGATCGCGGATTTCGACGGCGCCGTGGATCGCTATCACGGCAAGAACCGCGATATCGGCGAGCAGAACTGGCTCAACGCGCATATCGACGAGTTCAACTACTTCCCCGACGGCAAGATCGTCTCGTTCAAGCGCCACTGCCAGGCCAAGGGGCACCGTCTGCTCGGTTTCAACACCGCCTGGTTCGGCACGGCGCAGCCGCCGGAGCCGGCCGCGATCGTCTCCTTTCATGGCGATCCGCTGGCGCCGGATGTGCGCGACCATCGCTACGGGGTCTGGCGTCAGGCGCCGTTCGTCAACGCCAACTGGTATGTCGAACACAGGCTGCGCCCGGCGGCGCAGACGCAGTTCGGCGTGGTGATCCCGAGCTATAACCGCCCGCAGGACCTGAAGGGGGCGCTCGACTCGCTGCAGGCGCAGAGCTACGGCAACTGGCGTGCGGTGATTGTCAACGATGCGTCGACGGTCGATTACAGCGAGATCGAAAACGCCTACCGCGACGATCCGCGTTTTATCTTCGTCACCCGTTACCGCAACGGCGGCATCAACGCGGCGCGCAACGGCGGGATGGACCTGCTGTTGTCGCTGGGGGTGGATTACCTCTGTTTCCTCGACGATGACGACGAGTTCGTCGCCGATTTCTTCGCCACGGCGCTGACCGTGCTGCAGCAGCATCCCGGCTATGGCTGGTACATGTCCAACAACGCCGGGGAGCGCAAGCGCTCGCAGCGCGACATCGAGCACGTAGGTGAGATCGATTGGATCGACGACTATATCTACGGCAAGATGCGCGGCGACAAGGCGCACCTGTTTGCCGCCGCTGCGCTGCGCGATATCCGCCTCGATGAACGCTTCCGCGCCTCCAATCGCTGGCGCTTCTTCATCGACCTGAACCGCAAGACCCGTATCCTGGGTTATCCGGCGGCGTCGATCCGCAAGCGCTACCAGGAGGGTGGCATCACCAAGGGCCACCAGGGGCAGTACAAGGGGCCGAAAACGGCGCTGGAGATCCGCTCCCGGTTCGAGAAACACTGGTACGTGATCCGGCTGCGGCCGACGCAGTGGGGCGCCTACAAATACCTGCTGCTGGAGCTGCTCAAGTCGCCCAAGCGGCTGCTGCAGCTGTGGCGCTACCGGCGCAGCCAGCCCTCCCTCTGATTCAGCGTGGAATAGACAGTATGTCCGCCATTTACGATACGATCCGCCGCGAAC
>QKGH01000030.1 GCA_003250495.1 Marinobacterium sp. | reverse complement strand
TTCCATGTTCGGGTTGGGCACGATGACCACGCGCACCTGGTGGCGCAGCTCGACGCCGTGCACTTCACGCCGCTTCTCGTTGAGCAGGAAGGTGGCGACGCTGACCGGCAGGATGGCGCGGATCTGCGCGGTGCGATCCTTGGCCGATTCCTCTTCGATCAGGCGCAAAATAGATAGCGCCAGTGATTCGGTGTCGCGGATGATGCCCTGGCCGTTACAGCGCGGGCAAACGTGGCCGCGTGACTCCGCCAGGGAGGGACGCAGGCGCTGACGCGACATCTCCAGCAGGCCGAAACGGGAGATGCGACCCATCTGCACGCGGGCGCGATCCAGTTTCAGTGCATCACCGAGACGCTTCTCGACTTCGCGCTGGTGCTTGATCGGTGTCATATCGATGAAGTCGATGACAATCAGACCGCCGATATCGCGCAGACGCAACTGGCGGGCGATCTCGTCGGCCGCTTCCAGGTTGGTGTTCAGCGCGGTTTCTTCGATATCGCTGCCGCGGGTGGCCCGTGCGGAGTTGATGTCGATGGACACCAGCGCCTCGGTCGGGTCGATGACGATGGAGCCGCCGGAGGGCAGTTTCACTTCACGTTCGAATGCGGTTTCGATCTGTGATTCGATCTGGAAACGGTTGAACAGCGGGATCTGCTCTTTGTACAGCTTGATCCGGCTCTCGTAGCTGGGCATCACCTGGCGCGCGAACATCAGCGCCTGTTCGTACACGGCGGGATCGTCGATCAGCACCTCGCCGATATCGGAGCGCAGGTAGTCGCGGATCGCCCGGATGACGACGTTGCTCTCCTGGTAGATCAGGAAGGGGGCGGCGCGGGAGCTGGTGGCGGTGATCGCTTCCCACAGCGTGACCAGATAGTCCAGGTCCCACTGCAGCTCCTCGCTGCTGCGGCCGATACCGGCGGTGCGCACGATGACACCCATCGGATCGGGAACGTTGACGCCGTTCAGCGCCTCCTTCAGCTGGGTGCGCTCGTCACCCTCGATGCGGCGGGAGATGCCCCCGGCACGCGGGTTGTTGGGCATCAGCACCAGGTAGCGGCCAGCCAGGCTGATAAAGGTGGTCAGCGCTGCGCCCTTGTTGCCGCGCTCCTCCTTGTCGACCTGGACGATGACCTCGGTACCCTCTTTGAGCACATCGCGGATATTGGGGCGCTGACCGCGTTCGGGCTGCTTGCTGAAATATTCGCGGGAGATCTCTTTGAGCGGGAGGAAGCCGTGGCGTTCGGCGCCGTAATCGACGAAAGCCGCTTCGAGGCTGGGTTCGACGCGGGTGATGCGTCCTTTGTAGATGTTGGCTTTCTTTTGTTCCCGGCTATCGGATTCGATATCCAGGTCGAACAGGCGCTGGCCGTCTACCAGTGCCACGCGCAACTCTTCGGGCTGAGTTGCGTTGATCAGCATTCTTTTCATGTTGTTATGCGTTCTCAATAAACGCAACGCCCACCGCCATCCATACCGGATGTCGCAGTGCTATATAGGATGCCCAGTCTTTTTGATTGGCGTTCGCTGGCAAACGGCTCAACCGCACGGCTTTGCAACTGACCGTGGGTGCGAAACACCGGGGTAATCGGGGATTACCGGCTAATCTGCGGTGGAGGAAACGCTGACCTCTGTCGTTATCGATTCTGGCTGTGGCTGCCGTCGGGGGCAGGTTCCTGGTCAGCGTGCGTCTCCACCTTCAACTGGACCTTCGACATCGGGCGAAGGCCGTGAAAGCGTTACGTGTAATAAATGATTGTGCGACGAAACCGTCTAAATTCTGCCGTTGGTCGGATTGTGCGCGGCCACGCTTCGGTGTATCGGGTGAGGGGCCGGCGACCTGGATTCAAAAATTGCTAAAGCCAACCGCCTGCGGCATCGGTAGAATATAACAGCTTACCCATAAGGCAGCAATGAGCGGTTAAACCGGAAGCTGATGACAGATCAATGTACACCAAATCAAGTGCATACGGGCGTTAAGTTCATTACCGTAGACGAGGATCAGGGGGGGCAGAGAATCGATAATTTTCTGCGTACGGCGCTCAAGGGGGTGCCGAAAAGCCTGATCTACCGGGTGCTGCGAAAGGGGGAGGTGCGGGTCAACAAGAAGCGCACCAAGCCGGATTATAAGCTGGAGCCCGGTGACCAGATTCGCATCCCGCCGCTGCGCTTGGCCGAGCGTGGCGACGCGCCGGTGGTCGGGCAGGGGTTGCTCGAGCACCTGGAGCGGGCGGTAATGTATGAAGACGATGGGCTCATCGTCATCAACAAACCCTCCGGGCTGGCCGTGCACGGCGGCAGCGGTGTCAATCTCGGCCTGATCGAGGCGATGCGCCAACTGCGTCCCAAGCTCAAGTTCCTGGAGCTGGTGCACCGCTTGGACCGGGACACGTCCGGCTGCATCATGATCGCCAAAAAACGCTCGATGTTGCGCTATCTGCATGAGGCGCTGCGTGAGCGCCGCGTCCGCAAGATCTATCATGCCCTGGTACAGGGCAAATGGGAGGCGCGGATAAAAAGGGTCGACGCGCCGCTGTTGCGGGGTGAACTGCGCTCCGGTGAGAGGGTCGTACGTGTCGATGCGGCCGGTAAAGAGTCGGTGACCGACTTCAGTGTGTTGCGGCGGTTCGGTAACCTGGCGACGCTGATCGAGGCCCGACCGCGTACCGGGCGGACCCATCAGATCCGGGTTCATACCCAGTTTTCCGGGCACCCGATCATTGGCGACAGCAAGTATGGTATCGATGAAGTGAACCGGCAGTTCGCCGAGTACGGCTTCCGCCGCCTGATGTTGCATGCCGCGGGGCTGGAGTTGAATTTGCCGGGCGGGGAGGCGTTAGTGGTCAAGGCACCACTCGACGAACCGATAGAGTTGGCGCTTGACGCCTTGGTAGCACAGGTATCGGAGAGACAGAAACAGGATGGTTAACGATAAACAGCGCGAGCTGAGTCGAATTTTTTCCGCCGCGGACAACGCATTGCTCAGCGGCCAGCTACCGGATAGTGCGCGTCTCGCGCTGCAGCTGGAGCTGCCCGGCGAGTTCGTCGAGGCGGCGCTGGTGCAGTGGTGCGGAGCGCTGCCGGACCGGGTGCGCCTCGATCAGCGTGGCGCCCTGCCGGATATTCCCGAGGTGTTGTCGCAGTCCTTCCTGCGGCTCTGGCACCAGGCGGTGCAGGAGGCGCAATCCACGTTGTCGCTGAACCACCAGCAGCAGAATTTCGGCGACGAGGAGACGCGGCGACTCAGCGAAGAGGCGTTGAAGCACTCGCAGGGGATCCATCAGGAGTTGGAGGCGCGGTACCGCGAGCAGGGGTTGAAGCTCGAGGAGGCGCGGCAGCAGGCGAAAACGCTGGAAGCCGAGATTACGGTGCTGAAAAACAACTTCGGTGTGGAGATGGGCGAGCGCAAGCGCGAGGAGCAGCGCCGCATCAACGCCGAGCATGAACTCGAGCAGTTGCGCAAACAGTATGAAGATCACCGCCGTACCACCGAGTCGCGGGTCAAGGACGAGCAGCGTAAGAGTGTCGACGCGGTGGCGAAAGCCGAAGTGGAGATCCGTCACTATCGCAACATGCTCGACAAGATTCGCGACGAAGCGGGCAAGAAAGAGGCCGCGCTGACCCGTGAGCTGCATGAGCTGCAGGCCCGTTTCGCCCGGCGCGACGTCAAGGTGGAAACCCAGGCCGCACAGATCAAGGTCCTGGAGGAGGAGGTGGCCATCGCCAAGCAGGAGGTGAGCCTGCAGCATCGGGATCTTACCAAGCTGAATAGCGACCTGCTGGCCCAGGGCAATAAAAACAAGCGCCTGGAGTCTAAAGTAAAAGAAAAAGAAGAAGAGATACTGAAGCTCAACCAGCGTGAAATCAGTGCCTCTGCCGACGCGGCACGACGGGAGAAGGGGCTGCGTAGCCAGCTCAAGGAGCGCGACGAAGAGCTGATGAAGGCGCAGGCCCGGGTCACGGCACTGGAGAAAAGGGTGGTGTCTCAGGATGAGGAGAACCGGCGCTTGAACTCGCGCATCTGAGCGTGATGGACGGGTGGGGGTTTTGCTGCTATTTATTCTTAAGTGTTATATTAAAAGACTGTTTGATTACAAATATGGGATAGGCATAACCCGATGAAGTTGCAGCAGCTGCGCTATATCTGTGAAGTGGCTCGTCACGATCTCAACGTGTCGGCGACCGCACAGAGCCTCTATACCTCTCAGCCGGGGATCAGCAAGCAGATCCGACTGCTCGAGGATGAACTCGGGGTGGAGGTGTTCGCGCGCAGTGGCAAACATCTGACCCGGGTGACCCCGGCCGGGCAGGCGATCCTCACTGTCGCCAATGAGATCCTGCAGAAGGTCGACAGCATTCGTCAGGTGGCGCAGGAGTTCAGCGACGAGCGTAAGGGCAGTCTGGCGATCGCGACCACGCATACCCAGGCGCGCTACGCCCTGCCCATCGCCATCAATGAGTTCATCAAGGCCTATCCCGACGTGTCGCTGCACATGCATCAGGGCACGCCGATGCAGATCTCGGAGATGGCCGCCGACGGTACCGTCGATTTTGCGATCGCCACCGAAGCGCTACAGCATTTCAGCGATCTGATCATGATGCCCTGTTACCGCTGGAACCGTTCGGTCATGGTGCCCAAGGATCATCCGCTGACCCAGGTATCCAAACTGACGCTGGAGGATGTGGCGGCCTGGCCGATCGTCACCTACGTGTTCGGCTTCACCGGCCGTTCCAAGCTCGACGATGCCTTCCAGCGTCACGGGCTGGAGCCGAAGGTGGTGTTTACCGCGGTCGACTCCGATGTGATCAAGACCTATGTCCGGCTCGGCCTGGGGGTCGGGATCGTCGCCAGCATGGCCTACGAGCCGACGATCGACAGTGATCTGGTTGCGCTCGACGCCAGCCATCTGTTCGAGTCGAGCACTACCAAGATCGGTTTCCGCAAGGGCACCTATCTGCGCAGCTATATGTACGACTTCATCCACCTGTTTGCGCCCCATCTGACGCCGGACGTAGTGCGTCGGGTGCAGGCCTGCGCCAACCGGGCCGAGGTCGACGCCCTGTTCGAAGGGGTGGAGCTGCCCGAGCACTGACGGCCCGGGCAGTGGCTCAGGCGCCAGTGGGGGCAGCGGCGGGAATAAGCCCCATGACATCGGCCAGGCGCTGGTAGCTGCGCACCCGGTCGGCGAAACGATAGGTGACGTTGACCGCCAGAATCTCGTCGACGCTATAGCGTTCCGCCAGGGCGTAGAGCTGTTCGCGGCACTGCTGGGGCGATCCGAGGACCATCGAATCCAGTGTCTCCTGGTAGTAGGCCTGGTCGGAGGGCGACAGGCGGCGATACAGATCCTGCACCTGTTCCGGGCTGTGTAACGGCTCCCGGTTGCCATGCAGAAACGCCTGCACTTTCCAGTAGGTGTGGGTGCCGGCCAGGAAACGCGCCTCCTCCCTGCTGTCGGCACAGATCACGGCCGCCGCGAGCATCGCTTCAGGTTTTTCATTAAAGCCCTTGTTAGTAAAGTGCTTCCTGTAATCGGCCAGGATCTGCGGCGGGCGCTCGTCGGTGCCGATAAACAGCGCGAGCACGAAGCCGGCGCCGAGGCGTGCGGCCAGTGCGGTGCTGCCATCACTGGAGCCCAGCAGCCAGGGGCGCGGCGTGGCGCCTCCGGGCATCAGGCGCAGATCGCGTAACGGGTGATCGCCGTGCAGGCCGCCGGAGAGTAGTGCCAGCAGGTCGCCGACCTGGGCCGGGTAGAGCGATGCGTCGCGCGGTGGATAGGGCCAGGCCAGGGCGTGGGTCGACAGACTGTTCCCGCCCGGCGCGCGTCCCAGGCCAAGGTCGACCCGCCCGGGGAACAGTGCCTCCAGGGTGCTGAAGGTTTCCGCCACCTTCAGCGGGCTGTAGTGCGACAGCATGACGCCGCCGGAACCGACGCTGATGGTGCGGGTCTGGCTGGCGATCGCGGCGATCATGATCTCCGGCGCCGGGCTGGCATAGCTGGGAGTGCTGTGGTGTTCGGCGATCCAGTAGCGGCTGTAACCCGCCTGCTCGCAGAGCCTGGCCAGCTCGATGGAGCGCTGCAGGGCCTGGGCAGGGGTGCCGCCATCGTGTACCGGGGACTGGTCGACTACGCCGATCCGCAAAGTGTTGCTCATGCCTCATCCTCCTGCAGCAGCGCCAACGCTGCCTGTGCTACCTCGACATCCTGCTGCGCGCTGCCGCCCGACACGCCGATCCCGCCGACCAGTGCGCCGTTGAGCGTGAGCGGAAAGCCGCCGCCGAACAGCATCAGACCCGCGTTACTCTGTTCGAAGCCGACCAGTTGGTGTTCGCGTACGATATTGCCGATCAGCTCGGTCGGCGCCTCGAACATGACCGCGCCATGGGCCTTGCGCTGAGCGATGTCGGCCGAGCCGGCAAAGGCCCCATCCATGCGGGAGAACGCGATCAGATGGCCGCCGCTATCGCACAGTGCGATGCTCATGCGGCAGTTCAGGGCGCGGGCGGCGTCACGGGCGCACTGCAACAGGCGATCGGCGACTTCGGTAGTGATACGGGACATGAGTGCTCCGGTCATGAAAGGGTATAAAAGCCCATGATACGGGATAGGCGCGGGGCTGGGTGGCTGCAGGATCAGGAAAATCTGATCCCGTCCTTGGGATAAGCCGGCGCGGTGCGGCGGCGGCCCGGATTGAAAGGGCGGGCTTAACCGAGTACAGTGGCGCGCGTTTTATGGATATCCCTGATAACGAACGACGAGAAGCGGAGAATCTGGCGTGGAGCTGGCCTGTCTTGACCTTGAAGGTGTACTGATTCCGGAGATCTGGATCGCATTTGCCGAAGAAACCGGCATCGAAGCGTTGAAAGCAACGACTCGCGACATCCCCGATTACGATGTGTTGATGAAGCAGCGGTTGTCGATTCTCGACCAGCATGGTCTGACCCTGCCGCAGATCCAGGACACGATCAGTCGCCTGAGCCCGCTAGAGGGTGCGCGCGAATTCGTCGACTGGCTGCGCGAGCGTTTTCAGGTGGTGATCCTGTCCGACACCTTCTATGAGTTTGCGGCCCCGATGATGAAGCAGCTCGGTTATCCGACCCTGCTGTGCCATAAACTGGAGGTGGACGCGAACGGTCGCATCACCGATTACACCCTGCGTCAGCGCGATCCGAAGCGCCAGTCGGTGCGGGCGTTCCAGCTGTTGAACTACCGGGTCATCGCCACCGGCGACTCCTACAACGACACCACCATGCTGGCCCAGGCGGAGCGCGGGATCCTGTTCCATGCGCCGGATAATGTGATTGCCGAGTTCCCGCAGTTCCCGGCGGTTCATAGCTACGACGATCTGAAGCGCGAATTCATCAAGGCCAGCAACCGCAATCTGAGCCTCTGATCCCTGCTCCAGGGGGTGTTACAGCCCCCTGAGCACCTCCAGCAGGTTGTTGACCTTGTCGAACGACTCCTGGTACTCCTGCGCCGGGTCGGAGTCGGCTACTATGCCGCCGCCGGCCCAGCAATATACCCGCCCCCCATTGACCAGCAGCGTACGGATGGTGATGTTGGTATCCATCGCGCCGGTGGCGCTGATGTAGCCGATGGCACCGCAGTAGATGGCGCGGCGCTGCGGCTCCAGTTCATCAATGATCTCCATGGCACGGATCTTCGGCGCCCCGGTAATCGAGCCGCCCGGGAAACAGTAGCGCAGCAGATCGAGGCTGCTGTAGCCCGCGGCCAGTTGGCCGCGCACGGCGCTGACCAGGTGGTGGACATTGGGGTAGCTTTCGATAGCGAACAGCTCCGGCACCTGCACGCTGCCGGGACGGCACACCTTGCCCAGGTCGTTACGCAGCAGGTCGACAATCATCACGTTCTCCGCCCGATCCTTGGTGGAGTGGCGCAACTCTTCGGCCAGGCGCCGGTCCTGCTCCGGGTCCACCGCGCGCGGCCGGGTGCCCTTGATCGGGCGGGTTTCCACCTCGCCGTCGGCAGCGACCTGCAGGAAACGCTCCGGCGACAGCGACAGGATGGCTCCCTCGTCACTCTCCAGATAGGCGCTGAACGGCGTGGTGGCGCGGCGGCGCAGCGCCCGATAGGCGAACCAGGGATCGCCGCTGCAGGGCGCGCTGAAGCGCTGGGTGAAATTGATCTGGTAGCAGTCGCCGGCATGGATATAGTCATCGACCCTGGCGAGCGCCGCGAAGTACTGCTCGGCGCTGAGGTTGGCCTGGATCGGGCCGGTCAGGTGGAACGGCGCGGTTGCCGTGCCGTCGTCGAGCGCGGCGCTGTCACGCTCGAGCAGCGCCTTGATCTGCACCAGCCGCTGCGATTCGACCAGGGCATGGGCGACCAGCGTCGCGCGCTGCAGTCGATGATCGATGACCACGGCCCACAGGTACCGTCCGACCCGCATCTCCGGCAGTGCAATATCCCGTTCCGCCGACTGCGGCAGCCGCTCTACGGCACGCCCCAGGTCGTAGGAAAAATAGCCGATCAAGCCGCCGCAAAAGGGCAGCTCGCTCTGCTGCGGGGCGACGCTGATCTCCTGCTGCAACCGCTTCAGTACCGCGAACGGGTCGCCGCTCAGACGCTGCCAGAGTCCCGCGCGGCGCTGCTGCAGCGCCCCGTCATCGTACTTCAGCAACGTATCGGGGGCGGCTGCGACGATATCGTAGCGGCCAAAGCGCGGGTCGGAGTGGGGATGGGCGCTGTCGAGCAGCACGGCGTCGCCGAGC
>QKGH01000056.1 GCA_003250495.1 Marinobacterium sp. | reverse complement strand
ATCGCCAGGCCGATCACCCGACCCAGCGCCGGGCTGTAGGCGATACTGGTGACGCGGCCGGCGATCTCGCCCTGCTCAATGACCAGGTGGCACTCCTTGGGCAGCGCACCGCTGTAGCCCTGCGGCAGGCGGAAGCCGACCAGCTTGCGGCTGCAGCGCTCCTTCAGCAGTGCCAGCGACGGTTTGCCGGTAAACCAGGCCTTGCTCTTCAGCGGCACCGCCCAGCTCATCCCCGCTTCGAACGGGTTGGTCAGGCCATCGGTATCCTGGCCGACGATGATGTGGCCCTTCTCCAGGCGCAGCACACGCTGCGCCTCGACCCCGAACGGGCGGATGCCATAGGGCTTGCCGGCCTCGATCAGCGCTTCCCAGATCGCCAGTCCCGCTTCCGCCGGCATATGGATCTCGTAGCCCAGCTCGCCGACGAAGCCGACGCGGATCAGCCGCACCGGGTAACCGCACAGGGTGCCCTCGCGCAGCCCCAGGTAGGGGAAAGCGGCTTCGCCGAGGTCGATATCAGTGAGTGCCCTCAGTACCTTGCGGGCGTGGGGACCGGCCAGGTTCAGCGCCGCCAGCGCGCCGGTGCGGTTGACCAGGCGCACGTTCAGGCCCAGTTCGGCGACGAAGCGCGACAGGGTCTTGAAGGTGGCATCGGCGTGGCTGGTGGTAGCCGTGACGTAGAACTGCTGCGGCGCGATGCGCCCGACGATACCGTCGTCGACGATCACCCCGCTGTCGTCGACCATCAGCGCATAGCGGGTCATCCCCTCTTTCAGCGTCGACATCTTCATCGTGTAGACGATATCGAGCAGGCGCGCGGCGTCGGGTCCCAGCACCTCGATCTTGCCGAGGGTGGAGACATCGATGATGCCGAGCCCGGTACGCACCGCCTGCACCTCCTGCAGGATCGCCTGTTCACGCGTCACACCCGCGCTGGCAGCAACCCTGGTTGCTGAAGCAGGAAGAGCGCCCGCGGCGTCAGCAGCCCCGGCTGCTGAAACAGGTAGAGCGCCCGCGGCGTCAGTAGCCCCGGCTGCTGAAACAGGTAAATAGTACTCGGGACGTAGCCAGACCCCGGCTTCCATCATCTTGGCGCCCTGCGCCAGGTGCCACTGATGCATCGCGGTCAGACGCTCGGGACGGAAGCGGCGTCCGGCCAGGGCGCTGATCGGTACCGGATGGAACATCGGCCGCGCTGTGGTGGAACCGGTTTCGTCGATGCTGCGGCGGTTGATCGCCGCCAGCACACGGATGCCGTTCATGTTGGCGTGCTTGCCCTGGCTCGGCCCCATACCGTTGGTGGAGAAGCGCTTGATCAACTCGATGTTATCGAACCCCTCTTTAGCGGCGTTGATCAGGTCCTTCAGCTGCAGGTCCTCGTCGAAATCGACGAAGTTCTTGCCCTTCGGATGGCCGACGATCGGCCAGGGGTGGCTGTGGGGCTGGCGGTCGCGGCAGGCGGACAGCGCCGGGGCAATAGACTCCCCGCGCAACCCGGCCACGGCCTCCTTGGCCGCCCGCTCGCCATCGTCGAGCCGCTGCTCCAGCGTGAAGGCGCCGTTGAGGCGACCGCAGGCGTGGATGCCGGCCGGCAGCACCTGGGGCACCAGCTGCTCCAGGCCGGCGTCGTAGCCGATCTGGGCCTTGGCCTGGTACAGCATCTGCGCCACCGGCGCCCAACCGGTGCTCATCAGCAGCAGGTCGCAGGCCAGGGTTTCGCTGATCCCGCTGTCGCAACCCTGGCCGTCGAACGGCGACACCACCACCGCTTCCAGCTTGCCCTTGCCGCGCGCTTCATACACCGCCTGGTTATCCAGTACACGAACGCCCTTGCCCTTGACCCGCTCGGCCAGTTCGCCACGGGCGGCGCTGCGTTGCAGATCGACTACGGCGGCGACTTCGACACCGGCCTGCAACAGGTCCAGCGCGGCGCGGTAACCCTCTTCGTTGGCCGCCAATACCACGGCGCGGTTACCCGGCTTGACCGCGTAGCGCGCGATCAGGCGCTGGGCCGCGGAGGCCAGCATGACGCCGGGCAGGTCGTTGTTGCGGAACACCGCCGGCTGCTCCATGACGCCGGTGGCGAAGATCACCGCCTCGGCGCGCATCTTGGTGATCCCCTGCGGACCTACCAACGGCACGTAGTGGTCGGTATACCAGCCGCAGGCGTAATGCTCGGTCAGCACGCGGATCCCGGCGTGGGCCGCGACGCGCTGCTTCAGGCGCTTGCGCACCACCGCGGCATCGGCATCGTTGGCCAGCTGGTAGTCGAGGCTGCC
>QKGH01000304.1 GCA_003250495.1 Marinobacterium sp. | reverse complement strand
ATGGGATAGGTCGATGCTCTATAGTCTGCTCTGCGCCACGCTCTGGGCCTCCACCGGGATCTTCGTCAAACTGATCGGCGGCCTGGGCGTCAACCAGATCATCCTCGGGCGCTTCCTGATCGCGCTGGCGCTGAGCTTGCTCTTTATCCGCGGCCTGCGGCTGGCGAGCGCGCAGAGGGCCGTGAAAGGGGGCGGGAAGGGGAAAGCTAACGCCAGACGTCTGGGGCTGGCGTCGTTGATGACGCTGTATTACGTCTGCGCCACCTACGGTTTTTACCTGGCCCCGGTATCGGTGGCGGCGCTGCTGATTGCGCTGGCGCCGCTGTTCACGCTGTTGATCCGGGCGTTGACGAAGCAGCGGATCCATCGCAACGAGTGGCTGGGGTTTGCACTGGCGTTTGTCGGGTTGCTGCTCTACTTTCGCACCAGCGCTACCGGTGCAGGTTTTTCGGTTGCGGATCACACCGGCCAGGCGCTGCTGATCGGCGGGTTGCTGGCGCTGGCGGCGGCGTTGCTGCGGGCGCTGTTCTCCCACGCGCTCTGGTCCGCCTACCGTCGCGGCGAGACGGTGGATATCCACCGCATCAATCTGGAGACGCTGGCGCTGGGCAGCCTGCTGCTGTTACCGGTGCTGCTGTTACCCGCGCTGCTGTCAGGTGCGCCGCCACTCCAGCAACTGAACGCTAGTGGACTGCTGTGGCTGCTGGCGTTGGGCGCCTTCTCCACCTTTCTCCCCAACCTGATGAACAATCTGGCCTCGCTGAAGATCGACCCGACCCTGCACAACGTGATCGGCATGTCGACGCCGCTCAGCGCCAGCCTGATGGCCTGGGCCCTGCTCGGCGAGACGCAGACGGTTTATTCGATCGGCTGTATGCTACTGGCGCTGGCCGGGATCTACGTAGCGACCCGGATACCGCCGCCAGCAGCGAAGATTGGAACTTAGTGAGACGCTGTGTCATGGAATGGATCACGCTTTACCTGTTTGTGCCGGCCTGTTTTGCGCTGAACCTGACGCCGGGGCCGAATAACCTGCTGGCGATGAGTAACGCCCGGGGGTACGGCATCCGTACCGCCTTCCTGGCGGGCGGCGGCCGCTTGCTGGCCTTTGCCGGCATGATCGCGCTGGCCGCCTCGGGGCTGGCAAGTATCCTCTATGCCTCGGAGCAGTTCTTCGTCGCCGTCAAACTGGCCGGTGCCGGCTACCTGTTGTGGATGGCCTATCAGTTGTGGCGCGCCGTGCCATCGGAGGCGTCCGCTCCGGTTGCCGGCGGGAACTCGCTGGGGCGCCTGGCGCGGCAGGAGTTCCTGCTGGCAGCGGGCAATCCGAAGGCGATCCTGATCTTTACCGCCTTCCTGCCGCAGTTCGTGGATCCGGCGCGACCGATGCTGGCGCAGTTCGCCATTCTCGGGGCGCTGTTCCTGCTGCTGGAGTGGGTGGCGATCGCCCTCTACGCCAGTTGCGGCGTCTACCTGCGCAACTGGTTCGCCTCCCGCTCCGGACAGCGGATCTTCAATCGCGGCTGCGCCGGTCTGCTGGCCGCTGCCGGCGTCGGGCTGCTGTTTGCACGGCGTTGACACGACCAGGGCACCGCGCAGGTCGCCCCGGCTGTTTCTGCTGTCCGGCCTGCCCGGCGTAGGCAAAACGACGCTGGCACAGGGGCTGGCACGGGCGACGGGCGCGCTTTACCTGCGTATCGATACGCTGGAGCAGGGGCTGCGGGATCTCTGCGGCGTGCAGGTGGAGGGCGAGGGATACCGGCTCGCCTATCGCATCGCGCGGGATAACCTGCAATTGGGTAGCAGCGTCATCGCCGACATGTGCAACCCGATCGAACTGACCCGTGCCGAGTGGCGCCAGGTGGCCGCGGCGTGCGGCGCGCAGGCGGTGGATATCGAGGTGATCTGCTCCGACTCCACCGAGCATCGGCGGCGGGTTGAGGGCCGCAAAAGCGATATCCCCGGGCTGGTGCTGCCGAGCTGGGAGCAGGTCCGGCAGCGGGAGTATCACCCCTGGGAGCGCGAGCGGATCGTCATCGACAGCGCCGGGCGCCCGCCGGCGGCCAGCCTCGCGGCGTTACTGGAAAGACTGCAGTTATCCTGAGCTGCTCCCTGCTACAACTCGGTCAGATCCCCAATACCCGCAGCGCCTTCTGCACCGTGTAGGCGGTGGAGCTCTCGATGAACTGGTTCAGCGCCAGCGGGCGCATCAGCATCTTCACCGCCATGTCGTAGGGGTAGTAGTCCTTGGCGAACCCTTTCACCGTCTTGCGGAAACTGTCG
>QKGH01000055.1 GCA_003250495.1 Marinobacterium sp. | reverse complement strand
TTCCCCGATTTCGACCAGGAGGATGGCTTCAAGGCGCCGCAGACGCAGTTTATCGACGGTGTGACTTATGACGGTCGCCAGCCGAACCACTACCTCGAACAGTTCCGTATCGGCCTGAAAGGCGACGAACAGATCTGATTCCTGTAACCGCGCCCCGTTGGGGCGCTCTTGAAGAGGGCTGAACAATGAGCAGCATCCGCATGACCCTGGCCGGTGTCAGCAGCATCGCCGGCGTCAAGAGCAACGATACCTGGAGCAGCTGGCTCAAGCGCCTGACCCGCGCGCTGGGAATGCCGGCACTGGGGATCCTGGTGTTCCTGTTCCTGTGGCAGGCCGGGGCCAAACAGATCGATACCTCGCTGGGCCAGTTCCCCGGGCCGAGCCAGGTGTATGCACAGACCCTGGCGCTGATCGCCGATCATCAACGCGAGCGGCAGAAGGAGGCGGATTTTTACCAGCGCCAGGAGCAGCGTAACGCTGCCAAGCTGGCAAAGGATCCGGGCGCCGAGATCAAGATCCGCGAATACACCGGCAAGCCGACCTTCTTCGACCAGATCGGCACCAGCCTGGTGACGGTACTGTCCGGCTTCGCTATCGCCGCGCTGATCGCGATCCCGTTGGGGATCTGCATCGGCCTCAACGGTGCGCTGTACAGTGCGCTGAACCCGATCATCCAGCTGTTCAAGCCGGTATCGCCGCTGGCCTGGCTGCCGCTGGTGACGATGGTGGTCAGCGCGGTGTATGTGACCCCTGATCCGCTGTTTGCTAAATCCTTCCTGACTTCGCTGTTTACCGTGACGCTGTGCTGCCTGTGGCCGACGCTGATCAACACCGCGGTGGGCGTTTCGGCGATCAGCGCCGACCTGCAGAACGTCAGCAAGGTGCTGCGGTTGAGCTGGCTGACCCATGTGGTCAAGATCGTGCTGCCCTCCTCGGTACCGATGATCTTTACCGGATTGCGCCTGTCGCTCGGTATCGCCTGGATGGTGCTGATCGCCGCCGAGATGCTGGCCCAGAACCCGGGGCTCGGCAAGTTCGTCTGGGACGAGTTCCAGAACGGCAGTTCCGATTCGCTCGGACGCATCATGGTCGCGGTGCTGGTGATCGGTCTGATCGGCTTCCTGCTCGATCGGATCATGCTGATCGTCCAGCGCGCCGTGTCCTGGGACAAGAAAGCGATTACCCGTTAACAGGAGTGAAGATCATGGCAGCACATCTCGAACTGACCGGCGTATCCATCGAGTTTCCGACCCCCAAGGGCGCGTTCAAGGCGCTGGATAACGTCAACCTGAAGATCGCGCGCGGCGAATTCGTTTCGCTGATCGGCCACTCCGGCTGCGGTAAATCCACGGTGTTGAACATCGTCGCCGGGTTGCACCAGGCCACCACCGGCGGTGTCGTGCTGGATGGTAAAGAGGTCAATGCACCGGGTCCGGAGCGGGCGGTGGTGTTCCAGAACCACTCCCTGCTGCCCTGGCTGAGTGCTTACCAGAATGTCGAGCTGGCGGTTAAGCAGGTGTTCAAGGGCCGCAAGAGCCGGGCGGAGATCAAGGAGTGGATCGAACACAACCTGGCGCTGGTGCATATGACCCACGCCATGCACAAGCGTCCCGATGAGATCTCCGGCGGCATGAAGCAGCGCGTCGGGATTGCGCGGGCGCTGGCGATGGAGCCGAAGGTGCTGTTGATGGATGAGCCTTTTGGCGCCCTCGACGCGCTGACCCGTGCTCATCTGCAGGACTCGCTGATGGAGATCCAGAAGGACCTGAACAACACGGTGATCATGATCACCCACGATGTGGACGAGGCGGTACTGCTCTCCGACCGGATCGTGATGATGACCAATGGTCCGGCGGCGACGGTTGGGGAGATCCTTGAGGTCGATCTGGAACGGCCGCGTAACCGCATCGAACTGGCGGACGACGCCCGCTACAACCACTATCGCCACCAGGTGCTGAGCTTCCTGTATGAGAAGCAGCGCAAGGTGGAGGATATGGGTCAGCACCGCAACGCAAAAAAGCCTGAGGCACAGCCGCTGAGAGCGCAGGGGTAGAGACGATGGCAGTGGCTACAGAGGCGGCTATCGAGGTGGTGATGGAAGCGGATCTGGTTATCGTCGGCGCCGGTATGGCGGCGAACCGGCTGTTGCAGGAGCTGGCGGAGCGCCCTGGGCGGCCGCAACGTATCGTGCTGTTCGGCGAGGAGCCGCGACCGGCCTACAACCGCGTGCTGTTGTCACCGCTGCTGGCCGGCGAGCTGGAAGCGGCCGCGGTGGAGCTGCACGA
>QKGH01000420.1 GCA_003250495.1 Marinobacterium sp. | reverse complement strand
GAAGAGGATCGAGGAAAGCGGCAGACCCGCCGCCTCCGCCGCCTGCACGAAATCCTGCTTGCGCAGGCGCAGGAACTCGGCGCGCACGTAGCGGGCATAGCCGGGCCAGCTGGTGATGCCGATGATCACCATCATGATGTAGAGGCTGCGGCCGAAGAAGGCGACGAAGGTGAGCAGCAGAAAGAGGGTCGGCACCGCTTCGAAGATCTCCACCAGCCGCATGCCGAGGATGTCCATCACACCGGAGAAATAGCCCATGAGGCCGCCGATGATGATGCCCAGCACCATGGCGATGCCGGTGGCGACGAAGCCGATGCCGAGGGCGATGCGCGAGGCATGGATCATGCGGCTGAGCACGTCGGCGCCGTTCTGTTCGGTGCCGAACCAGTGGTTGCGGGCCTGGTTCGAGAGGGGCGCCTCCAGGCCCGTATCCCCCCGGTCCCGCTGATAATCCTTGGGCGAATAGGGTACCGGCGCATGGATGACCCAGTCGTAGCGGCCCTCGGCCTCCGCCACCCGGAACTGTTCGTAGATCACCAGCTTGGGCGGCGACACCCAGCTGTAGGCCGCGACGACCACGAGGGCGAGGGCGCCGGCGAAGATCAGCAGTTTGCGCTGCACCGACAGCCGCCAGGGGAGCAGAATCAGGAGGATAAAGAAACCGGCCAGAAAGACCACGTCCACAGGCTGCAGATAGGTCAGCACCGGGCTCGACACCTCCCCGTCCTGTTTCAGCAGCAGGGGGAAGCTGCTGGCCAGGAAGGGCGCGAAGACACCGAGGAAGGCGAGTATCCCCACCCACAGCAGACCCAGCCTCGCCCCTGCCCGCAGGAAGGTCTGGCCGAGGATCCTGCGCCAGTAGCTCTGTCGCTTGGACTGGCGCTCACTCATAGCTCACCCGGGGATCGGCAAAGGCATAGAGCAGATCGGCCAGCAGATAGCCCAGCAGGGTCAACATGCCGCCCACCAGAGTGATGGAGAGCACCAGTTCCCGGTCCCGGGTCTGCACCGCCTCCACCGCCAGCTTGCCCATGCCCTCGATACTGAAAATGCTCTCCACGATGACCGACCCCGCCAACAGGCTCGGCAGCAGGCTCGCCGCCACGGTGATCAGCGGCAGCAAGCTGTTGCGAAAGACATGGCGCCAGAGCACCGCCGACTCCGCCAGCCCCTTGGCGCGGGCGGTGCGCGCGTAGTCGGAGAGGAGATTCTCCAGCACCGAGGTACGGGTCAGCTTGGCCAGCCCGGCGAATCCACCGTAGGAGAGACAGACCACCGGCAGCACCAGATGCCAGATACGGTCGAGGAGAAATCCGCGGGTCCATTCACCCTGCATCCCCTTCACCGAGAGCACCGCACCGAGCAGGAAGCCGGTCAGGAGAAATCCAAGCTGCCGCAGCAGCCGGTAGTCGCTGCTCGCGACGCTGGCCGCGAGCAGGGCGAAGGCGGCGGGTACGAGGAGGGAGAGGAACAGGGAGCGATCCGCTGCAGGCAGCAGCTGGATCATGACAAAGCCGATGGCGCCCCAACTGAGGGCGAAGAAACCCATGCGCAAGCGCTTGCCCGCGCTCGCCATGGCCAGAAACATGGCGGAGCCGAGGGTCACGCCGACAAACAGCAGCGCCAGGTCCCAGAGATTCGACCAGTGGGGCAGGAAGACCTGGTCCAGCACCACCCGGTCGCTCAGACCGGCGGTGGGGAACCAGTGCCAATACTGTTCGTTGGCGGTAAAACCGATCAGCAGCACACCCGCCAGCATGGTCGGCACCGACCAGAGTCCCAGCATGACCATGCCGCTGCTCACATCGAAGGAGCGGCCCCGCTCCACCGCCGCCCGCACCCCCACCAGCAGGGCCATCAGATAGACGATAGGGATGCTCAGCACATTCAGCAGAACGGTGATCGGCACGCGCTCCGCCAGCAGGTCGGTGACCGGCCGACCGTACCGGAAACTCTTGCCCAGATCGGAGCCCTTGGTAAAGGAGAAACCGCTGAGGTGATTTTCATCGTCGAAGGTGAAACCGATGGGGGAGACATTGTTGAGCCAGCGCAGATACTGCATCCAGGCCGGATCGTTCAAACCATAGAGCCGGTTGTAGTAGGCCTCGATCTCCTTCTTCGCCTCCGGATCGAGGTTCTGCCCCTCCACCAGGCTTTTGGCGCTGATGCCGCCGGGCGAGGCGGCCATGACCACGAAGACCACCAGGGTGATCCCCAGCAAGGTGGGGAACATCAGCAGCAGGCGGCGCAGGAGGTAGGTGAACATTCAGTCGCCGCCAGGTGCGGTC
>QKGH01000113.1 GCA_003250495.1 Marinobacterium sp. | reverse complement strand
ACGGACAGATAACGGGTAATGGTGGCTTCGTCGGCCTCGGCGGCCGGCACGTCGTGGACGATGTTGCCCTTCTCGATCACCAGGATGCGGTCGGCCACATCGAGGGCGAAGCTGAGCACCTGCTCGGAGACCAGAATCGACAGCCCGTGCTCGTCGCGGATCTTGCGCAGGGTGCGCGCCATCTCGCGGATGATGGAGGGCTGAATCCCTTCGGTGGGCTCATCGAGCAGCAACAGTTTCGGGTTGCTGGCCAGGGCGCGGGCGATCGCCAGCTGCTGCTGCTGACCGCCGGACAGGTTGCCGCCGCGGCGGTGTTTCATCTCCTTCAGCACCGGGAACAGGGTGTACAGGTGCTCGGGGATGGTCTTGCTGCCGGTGGTGGTCAGGCCGGTGCGGATGTTCTCCTCCACGGTCATGGTGGAGAAGATCATCCGCCCCTGGGGTACGAAACCGACGCCGGCGGCGACGCGCTGGTAGCTCTTCATGCCGGCCAGCTCGGTGTCGTCGAGCTTGGCCGAGCCGCCGCTGGAGGGGATCATGCCGATCAGCGACTTCATCAGCGTGGTTTTGCCCATGCCGTTGCGGCCGAGGATGGCGATGATCTCGTTCTTGCCCAGGTCCAGATTCATGCCGTTGATGACGCGGCTCTGGCCGTAGGCGACGCTGTAGTCGGAAACACTGAGCATGTCGGACTCCTTGCTAGCCCTGATTAGTGGCCGAGATAGACTTCAACGACTTTCGGGTCGTTCTTGACGCGATCCAGGGAGCCCTCGGAGAGCAGCTTGCCCTGGTGCAGTACGGTGACGCGGTGCGCGATATCCTCGACGAACTGCATGTCGTGCTCGATCACCAGCACCGAACGGTCCTTGGTGATGCGGTTCAGCAGTTCGGCGGTCTTCTTGCGCTCCGCCACCGACATCCCCGCCACCGGCTCGTCCAGCATCAGCAGCGCCGGGTCCTGGATCAGCAGCATGCCGATCTCCAGCCACTGCTTCTGGCCGTGGCTGAGCAGGTCGGCGCGCTGGTGCAGATGCTCGGAGAGGAAGATCATCTCGGCGATCTCGCTGACCTTGTCGATCACCTCCTTGTCGCGGCGGAAGGTCAGCGCACCGAACACGCCGTGACCGCGCGGGAAGGAGAGCTCCAGGTTCTCGAACACGGTCAGGTCTTCGTAGATCGACGGGTTCTGGAACTTGCGCCCGACCCCGGCGTGGACGATCTCGTGCTCCTTCATCTTGGTCAGTTCCTGGTTGCGGAACCGGATCGAGCCGTCGGTGGCCTTGGTGCGGCCGCAGATCAGGTCCAGCACCGTGGTCTTGCCGGCGCCGTTGGGGCCGATGATGACGCGGATCTCACCCTCGTCGACGTAGAAGGAGAGGTCGTTGACGGCCTTGAAGCCATCGAAGGAGACGGTCAGCCCTTCGACTGCGAGGACAAACTCCTGCGGGTTGTTGTGGGACAGGCTCATGCTGCTCTCCTTCCTTATGACTGGCCGGCGGCGCTGGCGGCACCGGTAGGCGTACCGAGGTCGTCGCTGCTGTCGTCGATCTGCTTGGCCGGCGCTACGGGCGCTGCCGTTTTACGCTGTGTGAAGCGCTGCAGCAGGCTCTGCACCAGACCGGCCAGGCCGTTCGGGAACGCCAGCACCACGCCGATGAACAGGGCGCCCATGGCGAACAGCCACAGCTCCGGGAAGGCTTCGGACATGGTGGTTTTGGCGGCGTTGACGATCAGCGCGCCGTACACCGCACCGATGATCGACAGGCGACCGCCGAGGGCGCAGAAGATCACCATCTCGATGGAGGGCACGATGCCGACCAGCGTGGGCGACATGAAGCCCACCTGCAGCGTGAACATGGCGCCGCCGATGGCGGACAGCATGGCCGCGAAGCAGAACACGAAGATCTTGAAGTTGGAGACGTCGTAGCCGGAGAAGCGCACGCGGTCTTCGCGGTCGCGGATCGCCACCAGCAGACGCCCCAGCTTGCTCTTCAACACGAACTGCGACAGCACCAGGCAGCCGAACAGCACGGCGACACAGACGAAGTAGAGGACATACTTGGCCGAATCGGTACGGATATCCCAACCCAGCAGCGTGCGCAGGTCGGTGATGCCGTTGACACCGCCGGTGTAACCCTGCTGACCGATGATCAGGATGGTCAGGATCGCGGCGATCGCCTGGGTGATGATGGCGAAGTAGACCCCGCCGACGCGGCGTTTGAACATCGCCACGGCGATGATGTAGGCGAACAGCGGTGCCACCAGCAGTACCGCGATGACGGTAAAGGTCAGCG
>QKGH01000228.1 GCA_003250495.1 Marinobacterium sp. | reverse complement strand
AGTCGATCCATTTCGACCGCTTTTTCTAACGCTCTTACCCCTCGGGTTGATGGCCGCCGCGCGTTACCGGTTGGCCGCTCACTCCTTGGGGCTCGATGAGCCGGCTGGGCGTAGGCGTGGTTGAAACACGTCAGCGCCCGCTGATCGGTCGGGGCGGTTAGGTAGTGGGCTCACCGCAGTTCCCTCTATAAAACCCCTCTATAAAACGCCTCAACAAACCTATTGCTGCAACATCGACAACAGCACCTCGCCTGAACATTCCTGTCAGTCCCCCATCTACCAGATCCACTTCAACACACGCTTGGCCCTATTACCGCCTAACCGGCCGAGCGCTGTAACGCAACCGAGTCTGACGGTTTCGGTCCGAATACAGCTAGGCGTCAGAGGATTCGATTACTGTCGGTATAGGGCTCCAACACCACGGCGATACTCTTCGAGGTCGGCGTATGGCTGTAGTCGCCGACGCTGTCCAGCGGCACCAGCGGGTTGGTCTCCGGGTAGTAGGCGGCCAGGTTACCGGCCGGGATATCGTAGGGCACCAGGCGGAAATCCTCGGCCCGGCGCTGCACGCCGTCGCTCCAGATCGAGCTCAGCGTGACGCGGTCGCCGGCGGCGAAGCCGAGCCGCTCGATATCGGCCGGGTTGATGAACAGCACGCGTCGCTCCCCCTTGATGCCGCGGTAGCGGTCGTTGAGGCCGTAGATCGTGGTGTTGTACTGGTCGTGGGAGCGCAGCGTCTGCAGGATCAGCGTGCGTTCGGTCAGCAGCGCGGCCACGTCGGCCGGCAGGATATGCGCCGGCAGCGCATGGCTGTGCACCAGGGCGTGCGCGGACGGCGTGTTCCAGCGCAGTTCGGCGGCGGAGTTGCCGAGGTAGAAGCCGCCGGGTTGGGCGAGGCGGGCGTTGAAGTCGCTAAAACCGGGGATCACGTCGGCGATCAGGTCGCGGATGCGGTCGTAGTTGTCGGCCAGCGCCTGCCACTCCACCGGGTTGCTGTCGCCCAGCGTGGCTTTGGCCATGCCGGCGATGATCGCCGGTTCCGAGCGCATCATGTCGGAGAGCGGTTCGATGACGCCGCCGGAGGCGTGCACCATGCTGAACGAGTCCTCCACGGTGACCTGCTGTATGCCAGCGGCCTGATGATCGATATCGGTACGTCCCAGGCAGGGCAGGATCAGTGCCTGTTTGCCGACGATCAGGTGCGAGCGGTTCAGCTTGGTGCTGATCTGTACCGTCAGCTCGCAGTTGCGCAGCGCCGCCTCGGTGGCGGCGGTGTCCGGCGTGGCGGCGGCGAAGTTGCCGCCGAGGCCGATAAACACGCGGGCGCTGCCGTCACGCATGGCACGGATCGCGTCGACGGCGGCGTGGCCGTGGTGTTGCGGTACGGCAAAGTTCAGGCGCTGCTGCAGCGCGTCGAGCAGCGCAACGGGGGGCTTCTCGTTGATCCCCATGGTGCGGTCACCCTGCACGTTGCTGTGACCACGTACCGGGCAGGCGCCGGCGCCGGGGCGGCCGATATTGCCGCGCAACAGCAGCAGGTTGACGATCTCGTGGATGGTCGGCACCGAGTGGCGATGCTGGGTGATCCCCATGGCCCAGGTGCAGATCACCGTTTTCGCCTCGGCATAGGCGTGGGCGGCGTGCTCGATCTCCGCGCGGGTCAGGCCGGACTGCTCGAGGATCTGCTCCCAGGAGGTGGCGGCCACCTGCGCCAGATAGTCGTCCATGCCCAGGGTATGGGTACGGATGAAGTCGTGGTCGAACACTGCTTCGCCGCGGGCCTGCGCCTGCTGCTCCAGCTCGATCAGCACCTTGACCATGCCGCGCACGGCGGCCATGTCGCCGCCGAGCTTGGGGCAGAAGTAGTCGGTGTGCATCGGGGTGGAGCCGTTGGTCAGCATCTCCACCGCGTCCTGCGGGTGCTGGAACCGCTCCAGGCCGCGCTCCTTCAGCGTGTTGAAGCAGAGCACGCGGGCGCCGCGCTTGATCACCTCGCGCAGGGTGTCGAGCATGCGCGGGTGGTTGGTGCCGGGGTTCTGGCCGAACACGAACACCGCGTCCGCTTCCTCAAAATCGTCGATGGTGACCGTGCCCTTGCCGATGCCAATGCTGCTGATCAGGCCGTAGCCGCTGGCTTCGTGGCACAGGTTGGAGCAGTCCGGGAAGTTGTTGGTGCCGTAGGCGCGGCCGAACAGCTGGTACAGGAAAGCGGCCTCGTTGCTGGCGCGACCGGAGGTGTAAAACTCCGCCTGGTCCGGCGAGTCGAGCCCGCGCAGCGTATCCCCGATCAGCGCGAAGGCATCGTCCCAGCTGATCGGCAGATAGCGGTCGCTGGCCCGGTCGTAATGCATCGGTTCGGTCAGGCGGCCCTGGTATTCGAGGTAGTAATCGCTCTGCGTCGCCAGCCAGCTGACGCTGTGCTCGGCGAAAAATGCCGCGTCGACCCGCTTGCCGCTGGCCTCCCAGTTCACCGCCTTGGCGCCGTTCTCGCAGAAACGGAAGCGGGCCGGGTCATGCTTTTCACCCCAGGCGCAACCGGGGCAGTCGAAGCCGTCGTTCTGGTTGGTCTTCAGCAGCGTCCATACGTTGCGCCGCGTGTTGTGGCTGTCGAGCCAGTGTTTGGCGGTGCTCTTCAGCGCGCCCCAGCCACCGGCCGGGCCGGCGTAGGGCTTGTAGTAGGCGCGGGTGTCGGTATGGATGCCGGCATGGTTGTCGATAGGGTTATCGGTGCAGTTATTGGTGCGGCTATTAGTGTGGTTAGCGGTGCGGCTATCGATGTCGGGCGCTTTCTTGCTCATGGCTTACTCATGCGCTGGCTGAAGGGGTTCCGGGGCGGTGGGCGGCAGCCCGGCATACAGGCGCGGACCGTTGCGCCGCGGCAGGTGGATCAGGTTCAGGCCGTGGCGGCGTGCCTGCTCCACCGCCAGCTGGCTCGGCGAGGCCAGGTTGATCAGCGTCGAGACGCCGGCGCGCAGCGCCTTCTGGATCAGCTCCGAGCTGCAGCGGCTGCTCATGACGATGCTGTGGCCATACAGGCTCAGCCCCTGCTGCAGGGCGGCGCCGATCAGCTTGTCCAGCGCGTTGTGGCGGCCGATATCCTCGCGCGTGGCGAGCACCTCGCCGGCGGGGGAGAGCAGCATGGCGGCGTGGATGGCGCCGGCGCGCCGGCCCAGGCTCTGCTGCGCAAACAGCTGCTCGCGGGCGGCGGCGATCGTTGCGGCCGACGGGGCGGGGCAGGGGCGCAGCGTCGGCAGTTCAGGCAGTGCCGCCTGCAGCGAGTCGACGCCGCACAGGCCGCAGCCGCTGCTGCCGCGCAGGGCATGGCGGCGCTGCTGCAACTGGCTCAGCCGGCGCGGGCTTAGTTCGATCTCGGCCACCAGGCCATCACGGCCGCCGGGTTTGATGCTCAGGTCGCGAATCTCATCGACCCGCTCGATGATCCCTTCGGCGTAGGAGAAGCCGATGACGAACTCCTCCAGCGCCACCGGCGTCACCATCATCACCGCGTGGCTGAGGCCGTTGTAGCTCAGGGCCAGCGCCTGCTCCTCGATCAATGCACCTTGGTGGGAAGAGCCGAGGCTCAGGTCCAGGTACTCAGTGCGCACGTAGCCCTCCAGGTTTTGCTGGGGTTGCGGCGGCGCAGCCGAAGCGGATATCTCCGCGGTGCCGGCACTGTGCGGGTCGGTGCAGTCGCTAAGCTGGGGCTGTAGGGTCGGGGGCGGCATGGTCGTTGGCGGTCGGGCTACAGTTGAGCGTTTCGCTCAGGTTAGTCGCGCCGGCGCGGGGCGTCCAATCGCCTGTATCGATCTTTTGATAGATGCTGTCTATCAAAAGGGGCTGTTAAATGGAGGTCAGGAGGTGGTGCTGTGCAGATGCTCGGCGGCCAGTTGCATCAGTGCCTGTACCAGTCGCTCCTGCGGATCGTCGCCGCCCAGGGCCGAAGCCTTGCCGATCAGCGCCAGTGACGGTTGCGGCAGTGCTTCGGCCAGCGGCAGCAGCTGCAGCGGTTCCCCCGGCGCGGCGATCGCCGGCGTGCGCGTGGCATCGATCGGCAGCAGGGTGCAGCACAGACCGCTGCTGACGCACTCGATCAGGTGTTCGACGGCGTCGGATTCGATCACCGGGTCGAGGTGCAGTCCCAGCGCGGCGGCGCTGTGGTCGATCCCCTGGCGAAAACGCATCGAGGTGCCGAGCAGTCCCAGCGGCAGCTCCGCCAGTTGCGACCAGGACAGCGGGGTGTCCTGCGCCAGGTCGAAATAGGCGGGGTGGAACAGTAGGCCGATGGCCGGGGCGCCCAGCGGCAGCAGGCGGTAGCGGCCCGCTTCCAGTTTGGTCAGGTAGGTGAGGCCGAGGTCCAGCGTATTGTTGTCGAGTCCGGCCAGGATCGCTTCGGAACTGAGCGCCTGGAGCTGGAAACGTACCTGCGGTGCCTGCTCGCGCATCGTCTTCAGCAGCGGCATCAGGCGGATATGGCTCAGCGGCACCATGCCGATGCGCAGCGTGCCGACCAGCGCGCCGCGCAGGCGGTTGGCCTCGCTCTTGAGCCCGTCGCAGCTGTCGACGATCTGCCTGGCCCACAGCAGCAGCCGCTCCCCCTCGGGAGTGAAGCCCTCGAAGCGCTGGCTGCGCCGGATCAGCGTCAGCCCCAGCTCCTCCTCCAGGTTGCGCAGGCGCATCGACAGCGTGGGCTGGGTCACGTGGCAGGCCGCGGCGGCACGACCGAAGTGGCCGTGCTGCTGCAGCGCACAGAGGAATTGCAGCTGGCGCAGGTCCACGGCTTAGCGCGTGACCTGGCGGAACAGATCGAAGTACTCGGGGAAGGTCTTGCGGGTGCAGCCCGGGTCGTTGATGGTGATCGGCGCGTTGCCGAACGCCGCCAGCGAGAAGCACATCGCCATGCGGTGGTCGTCGTAGGTGTCGATGGCGGCGCTCTGGATCTCGGCGGGCGGGGTGATCTCGATGAAATCCTCGCCCTCGACCACCGTGGCGCCGACCTTGCGCAGCTCGGTGGCCATGGCGCTGAGACGGTCGGTCTCCTTGACGCGCCAGTTGTAGACGTTGCGGATCGCGGTGGGGCCGTCGGCGAACAGCGCCGTGGTGGCGATGGTCATCGCCGCATCGGGGATCGCGTTCAGGTCCAGGTCCACGCCGTGCAGCCGGTTGCGGGTCACCTCGATCCAGGTCGGACCGTAGCTGACCTCGGCGCCCATCTTGCCGAGCACCTCGGCGAACGCCTTGTCGCCCTGCACGCTGTCGGCGCCGACGCCGTAGACGCGCACGGTACCGCCGGCGATGGCCGCGGCGGCGAGGAAGTAGGAGGCGGAGGAGGCATCGCCCTCCACCATCACCTCACCGGGCGAGCGGTAGGTCTGCCCGGCCTTGATGGTGAAGCGCTGGTAGTTGTCGTTGATCACCTCGACGCCGAACAGCCGCATGCTGTGCAGCGTGATGTCGATGTAGGGCTTGGACACCAGCTCGCCATCGACGCGGATGCTCAGGTCGTTGCGCGCCAGCGGCGCCGCCATCAGCAGCGCGGTCAGGAACTGGCTGGAGATGTTGCCGCGGATCGACACCTCGCCGCCGTCGAGGCCGCGGGCGTTGATCTTCAGCGGCGGGAAACCCTCTTCGCCGAGGTAGTCGATATCGGCGCCGAGCGGGCGCAGCGCGTCGACCAGGTCGCGGATCGGGCGCTCATACATGCGCGGCTCGCCGCTCAGCGTGAACTCGCCCTGGCCGAGGCACAGCGCCGCGGTCAACGGGCGCATGGCGGTGCCGGCGTTGCCGAGGAACAGTTCCGCCCGGCTGGCCTTGAAGGCGCCGCCGAGCCCCTGCACGGTGCAGCTGCGACGGTCGTCGGAGAGTTGGTAACCGACGCCGAGCAGCTGCAGCGCGTTGAGCATATGGCGCACGTCGTCGCTGTCGAGCAGGTTGGTGACCCGGGTCTCCCCCTCGGCCAGCGCCGCCAGCAGCAGGATCCGGTTGGAGAGGCTCTTGGAGCCCGGCAGTTGTACCTCGCCGGAGGCGTAGCTCAGCGGCGGCAGCGTCAGCGTATCCATCATTTCGCTCAAATCTGTTGATCGGCAGCTCGAAAGGGAGGCATAAGCTACCGGTAATGGCCCGCTCCGTCCAGCCTGCGGCTCACCGGCCGGGTCGCCAACGGCGCTGCAACCGCCGGTGCCAGCACCCCCTCCAACTGCAGCAGCGCCTGTTTGACGCCGAGACCGCCGGCGTAACCGACCAGCGCACCGTCGGCACCGAGCACCCGGTGGCAGGGAATGACGATGGGGAGCGGGTTGCGGTTGTTGGCCATGCCGACGGCACGGGCCGCCCGGGGACGGCCGAGACTGGCGGCCAGTTCGCCGTAGCTGCGGGTCTCGCCGAACGGGATGGCGCACAGCTGCTGCCAGACCTGGGTCTGGAACGGAGTGCCCAGCGGGGCCAGCGGCAGGTCGAAGTGCTGCCGCTTGGCGTTGAAGTACTGCGCCAGTTGACGGGCCGCCTCCAGCAGCAGGTCGTTGGGAACCTGCTCCAACTGTTCATGCTCGATACGGCCGAACTCGATACCGGTCAGGGCGTCGTCGCTGGCGGTCAGGGTCAGGGTGCCGATGGGCAGATCGGTCAGGTGAAGTTGGGTCGTGGTGATCGGATTCATGCTACCTCCGCCGATTCGAGGGCACAGCCGCCCGGTCGTTGACGGCGGGGCGATGCAGGGACGTTGGTTAACGAAGATAGTCAAACCCGCGTCAAACTACAAAACGCGCCGTCCCCCCGGGGGCGGCGCGCGACGGATGCGGCGTGCAACGGGGCTGGCCAAAGCCGCCGCATCGTACCGCGTCCGTGGGCCCGGGCGTCAGTAATCGAGCTGCAGGCGCAGGCTCAGGTTGCGCGGTTCGCCGTAGGTGTTGTACGTATTCAAGCCGCCGAGCCGGGTATAGTAGGTGCGGTCGGTCAGATTGTTCAGATGCAGATCCAGCGACAGATGCTCGTTCCAGCGATAGCGGGCCAGCGCATTGATGACCGCGTAGCCGCCCTGGCTGCGTACCGACCAACTGCCGGTTCCGGCCGAGCTGCCGCTGACCGCCTGTACGCCGAGACCAAGGCTGAGGTTGCGCAGGCTGCCGGCATCGAAGTGGCGCAGACCCCAGAGCTTGGCGGTGTGGCGCGGCTCCCAGGTGGAGAAGGTCTCGCCCTGGCTGTCGCTGTCTTTCCGATACTCGGTATCCAACAGGGTATAGCCGGCCTGGATCTCGTAGTGGCGGCTGGGACGGCCGACGATCTCGACCTCCCAGCCGCGGCTCTCCACTTCGCCCGCGTTGAGGTAGTAGCCGGCGTGGTCGGGGTCTTCGTAGGCGCGGTCGCTGTCCCGCAGGCGGAACCAGGCCAGGGAGGTCTGTAACCGGCCATCCAGCAGTTCCGATTTGAGGCCGGCCTCGATCTGCCGTCCCCGGCGCGGGTCGAGAACGCTGCCGTCGTAACGCTCCCGGGTCTGCGGAATGAAGATATCGCTGCTGCTGAAATAGGTCGTCCAGTGGTCGTTCAGGTCGTACAGCAGGGCACCGTACGGGGTGAACTCGTTGTCGGCGCTGGCGCCGTCGGACCACTCGGTCGGCGTGGCGGGCGCGATGCTGCGCGATTTGACCTCGAACTGGCTGAGGCGTCCGCCGAGGACCAGGGTCAATGGATCGGCCAGGCTGAAACGGCCCTGGGTATAGACGCCGCTCTGCAGGGTGCGGGTCTTGCCGCCGCGGTCGTAGGGGAGATCGAAATCCGGCACCAGCGAGCTGGCGCCGAAGGGGATATCGGTTACCGCCGTGGCGTTGACGCCGCTGTAACTGGACAGGTAGAGCTCCCGGTTGTACCCCGCCAGCAACGTGTGGTGACGACCGAACAGCTCCACGGGGCCGGTCAGGTACAGATCCAGGGCGTTGCGTTCATAGTCGTAGTCGCGCACACGGCGGCTGTAGCGCAGCGTTTCGCTATCCCTATCCAGCGCGCTGCTGGGATAGCCGTCCTTGAAATAGAAGCTCTGCGGGCGGTGGCTGAGTTTCGCCTTGAAGCTCCAGTCGCTGCCGAAGCGCTGCTCCAGCTCGGCGGTATACTCCTCGGTGTACCAGCGATAGCGCGACCAGTCGGCAATGGGGTTGGTCTCGCGCGGCGCGTCGATCAGGCTGCCGTCGGACCAGGCCGGGAGACCGAAGGAGCTGGCACTGGTATGGTCCTGTTGCGCGGCGGCGGCAAACGTCAGGCTGGTCGTCGGCGTGATGTCCCAGGCCAGGGTGCCGTATCCCAGCCAGCGCTCGGTATGGGTCTTGTCGTAGAAATAGTCGCGGTCGGTCAACGCCAGGACCAGGCGGCCCCGCAGGCTGGCGTCCTGATTCAGCGGCCCGGTCAGGTCCAGTGTGGTGTGGCGGTTGTTCCAGCTGCCGACCGCGGCGGACGCCGACAGCGCGGTTTCGCCCTGGGCCCGTTTGCGCACCAGATTCACCACGCCGCCGGGGCTGTCGGTGCCGGTGAACAGGCCCGAGGGGCCGCGCAGCACCTCGACCTGCTCGTACATATCGAGGTCGAACTGTTGCGTGCCGGACAGGGCCGAATAGGCCGGGATACCGTCATACATGACACCGAGCGAATAGCCGCGGGACAGCATCTGGCTCTGGGTACTGTCGTTGGCGATGACCGTGACGCCGGTGACCTGGTTCAGGGCTTCGGTTACCGTGTTCAGGTTTTGATCGCGCATGCGTTGTGCGCTGATCACCGAAACCGATTGCGGAATCTGCCGCGCCGGCAGCGCCTCTTTGCCGCCGACCGCCAGCGCGGGCGGGTCGTCGTCGTAGGCGCTATCCCGGACCTCCAGGGTAATCACCGCGGAGTCGTCGCTGACCGGTTGCGGCGCCTCGGCGGCCAGCAGGGCACCTGCCGGGTTCGCCGTGGTCACTACCAGCGCTGAAGCGTTGCGTTGCACGTGCGGGCGAGGCGATAGCGTTGGCCGGATCGAGGCCGTGTAGTGTGTCCATCGGTATTGCTGAATTCCCCGTTCCTTGGGTTATAAACGCTATATAATACAGGTGGTTAGATATCGGCAGCCGGGCTGCGGCGATTGGCCGCAGGGGCGGTGCTGCGGATGCAGGCAGCGCTGCAGGTTACCCGGTGCCAGGCGGCATCGGCCCTCACAACGGTCCCCAAAACGGCGCGCAACGGTAGCGGGATGGTGCGTCCGTTTTGGCGCGACCGCATGCGAGTCCGGGCCGGGTGCCAGCGCAAAGCGGCGAAGTAGCGGCGGACGATACATACTGACCAACAAAGCACAGGAGTTCCTTTTGCAGCAGTTTGGACCCGCGGACCCATCCCATCCGGTAGCCGGGCCGGCGCCCAGCGCCGGTGGCAGCCATTACGACTGGCGCTACATCTTCGGTGTGGCGTTGCAGCACCGGCGCGAGCTGTTGCTGGCCAACCTGATCGCGATTCTGGCCGCCATCGTCGCCGTGCCCATCCCGTTGTTGATGCCGTTACTGGTGGATGAGGTGCTGCTTAAGCAGCCCGGGTCGATGGTCGCGCTGGTGGATCGCTGGGCGCCGGCCGCCTGGCACGGGCCGATCCTCTACGTCGGGGCGGTGATGGCGATAACGATGCTGCTACGCTTGTTCGCGCTGGGACTCAACGTGCTGCAGGCGCGCCAGTTCACGATTATCTCCAAGGATGTGATCTTTCGTATCCGGGCCGAGCTGCTGGCGCGGTTGCAGAAGATCTCGATGGCCGAATACGAGACCCTCGGCAGCGGTACGGTGGCGTCGCACTTCGTCACCGACCTGGATACGGTGGACCGTTTCGTCGGCTCGTCGATCAG
>QKGH01000143.1 GCA_003250495.1 Marinobacterium sp. | reverse complement strand
TGTTGATCAGCGCGCAAAAATGACCAGGTTTCCGGGGTTTTCAGCGTCCAATTTTGACCACCCCGGAGTGTGTGCAACCATCCGGTTTTTGGACCGGAGAACCTGGGGTGTTAATCATGGAAACCGTGCTGAAAATACGGCGCATGCATCAGGTGGACGGCCAGTCCATCAATGCCATCGTCAAAGTTACAGGCCTCTCCCGCAATACCGTTCGCAAGTACCTTCGCCAACCTCCGTCCGAGCCGCCTAAGTACCGGCGGCAGCAACCTGCCAAGCCTAAGCTGGGCGAATTCGAGCCGACACTGGCCCAGTGGCTGGATCTCGATGCCCAGCGACCCAAGCGGCAACGCCGCTGCGCCAAGCAGCTCTTCGAAGACCTGCAGCGATTGGGCTACCAGGGCGCCTACGACAGCGTGCAGCGCTTCGTCCGTGACCACAAAAAGCAGCCCGTCAAGACGGCGGCCTTTGTTCCCCTGACGTTCGCAGCCGGCGAGGCCTATCAGTTTGACTGGAGCGAGGAGGAGGTGGAGATTGGCGGCGTGGTGCAACGGGTGAAGGCGGCCCACTTTCGTCTCACCCACAGCCGCCAGCCCTTCGTCATGGTGTTTCCCCGCGAGACCCAGGAGATGGTGTTTGCTGCCCACGATGCGGCGTTTCACTACTGGGGTGGTGTGCCACGTCAGGGTATTTATGACAACCTCAAGACCTGCGTCGACCAGGTGCTCGACGGCAAGGAGCGCCGTTTCAATCCCCGCTTCCTGGCCTTGATGAGCCACTATGTCATCGAGCCGGTGGCCTGCACGCCGGCATCGGGCTGGGAGAAAGGCCAAGTCGAGAAGCAGGTCCAGGACGTGCGTCGGCGCTGCTTCACCCCCAGACGCAAGGTCGACAGCCTAACCGAACTCAACCGCCGCCTCATCCAGGAGCTGGAGCAGGCGGCACAGACACGCCCGCATCCGGACGACCCGTCCCACACGGTGTGGCAGCGCTTCGAGCTGGAGCGGACCGCCCTGCGCCCCCTGGCATCCCGCTTCAATGGCTATGTGGAGCGGGAGCTGCGCGTCGACAGTACCTGTCTCATCCACTTCGACCGCAACACCTACAGTGTCGACAGCCGTTACGCCCATCGGCACGTTACCGCCAGGGTCTTCGCCGACCGGCTCCAGGTGTACGCCCAGAGCGAGCTCATCGCCGACCATCCCCGTCAGTTTGGTCGGGACAAGACCCAGTATGACCCCTGGCACTACCTCGACCTGCTCGAGCACAAGCCCGGCGCTCTGCGCCACGGTGCCCCCTTCAAGGAGTGGACGCTGCCGCCAGCATTGAGCCGCTTGCAGCAGCAACTGATGGCCCGCAAGGGCGGTGACCGGGACATGGTCAAGCTGCTGTTGGCCGCCCGGCAGGACGGACTCGACCTGTTGGAGCAGGCCTGCCGGCAGGTACTCCAACTGGGCGGCAGCTCGGCCGAGCTGGTGCTCAACCAGCTGCAGCGGCTACGCCGCCCCGTCGAGGCGCCGGTGGTCCATGCCCAGGTGCTGCCACTGACTCGGCCACCAGAGGCCAACTGCCAGCGCTATGACCGCCTGTTGCCGGGAGGTCAGCATGTCAGCCGATGAGATCTACCAACGCCTGCAGGGGCTGAAACTGTTCGGCATGGCCGCCCTATGCGACGAACTGCTGGGACATCGGGAGCGGCCCCTGCCACCACCGGAGCAGTGGCTCAGACGGATGATCGAAGCCGAAGAGTCCGAGCGTCAATGCCGCTCGATCCGCTACCAGATGGGCATTGCCAAATTCCCGCTGGCCCGGGATCTGGACAGCTTCGACGCGCGCGACACACCGGTGAGCCCCGAGCAGTTGTCTGCGCTGGATCGGGATGACTTCCTGGCACAGAAGCGTAACCTGTTGCTGATCGGCGGGACCGGCACGGGGAAAACTCACCTAGCCATCGCCTTGGGGCGCAACGCCGTGCGTCGGGGCAAGCGGGTGCGCTTCTACGGCGTGGTGGATCTGGTCAACCAGTTGGAGCAGGAGAAGGCGGCCGGCAAAGTCGGACAACTGGCCAACCGACTGGTCAATGTCGATGCCGTGATCCTGGACGAACTAGGCTATCTGCCGTTTGCCGAAAGCGGTGGCGCCCTGCTGTTTCATCTCATCAGCAAGCTGTATGAGCGTACCAGCCTGATCCTGACCACCAACCTGACCTTCAGCGAATGGGGCAAGGTGTTTACGGACGAGAAGATGACCACGGCGATGCTGGATCGGATCACCCATCATTGCGAGATCATCGAGACCGG
>QKGH01000081.1 GCA_003250495.1 Marinobacterium sp. | reverse complement strand
GTTACCCGGGTTCAGGCGCATGATCGTCTTCGCCGTCACCGACTTGCCGGAGCCGCTCTCCCCCACCAGCCCCATCACTTCGCCGGGCTCGATGCACAGGTTCAGGTGGTCCACGGCACGCACCGCGCCCTCCGGGGTCTGGAAATCGATGGTGAGATCGTTGATCTCCAGCAGCGGCAGTGCCGGTCGTTCCTGATGCATCATCGGTTACGCTCCGAATAGGGGTCGGCGGCGTCGCGCAGCGCATCGCCGACGAAAACAAAGGCCATGATCAGCGCCACGAACACCGCCACCGGGAAGTACTGCCACACCATGTTCTGCTGGATATCCGGATCCTGCGCCTTCTGCAGCAGCACGCCTAGGCTGTTGACCGGCTCAGTCAGGCCAAGGCCGAGGAAACTGAGGCTGGTTTCGGCCAAGATCACATAGGGGAAGTTGATCAGCGTGTCGACGATGATGTAGCTGGTGAAGCTGGGCACCAGGTGGCGCCAGATCACGCGGAAGGTACTGGCGCCGCACAGCTGCGCGGCGAGCACGTAGTCCTGATTGCGCTCCACCAGGATATGGGTGCGCAGACGGCGGCCCAGCGTGGCGAAGTCCAGCGCACCGATCACCAGCGCGATGGCGAAGTAGCGCTGCACCGGGGTCAGGTCGATCTGCGCCAGCGCCACAGCGCAGGCCAGGTAGATCGGGATCGGCGGTATCACGCGCACCGCTTCGGTAATCCCCATCAGCACTGTGTCCACCTTGCCGCCGAAATAGCCGCTGACACCGCCCACCAGCAGCGAGGTGAACAGCTTCACCACCAGCGCCACGATGGCGATGGAGAGCGTGACCCAGACCGCATGCAGGGTGCGGCTGAACACATCCTTGCCATCCTCGTCGGTACCCAGCAGGTGGATCTGCCCCTGCTCGACACCGAACAGGTGCAGCTCGCTGCGGATATCGAGGCCGAGCCAGTCGACGCGGAACAGGCTGTACTCCCAGCCGGAGACGAAAAACTGCAGGTAGCGGCGCTGGTCGCGCTGCTCTTGATACTTGTTCTGCGACGAGGCGTTGAGAGCGCCGCTGGAGGTCAGCGCGTCGAGCGCATCGAGACCGCCGCCGGCCAGCGCGCTGAGATCGACCTTGTGCGCTTCGCGGGCGTAGCTGTAGACGAACGGGCGCAGCGAACAGCCGTTGTCGTCGCAGAAGTGCGGCAGCTGCGGCGCACCGCGGCGGTAGTCGGCATCGGCGCCGCGGATCGACGGATCCACCGGCGAGAAGAACGGCGCGAAGAACCCCATCAGGACCAGCGTCGCCAGTATCAAACCGGCCACCACCCCGCTGCTCTTGCGCAGGAAACGGGCGCGGATCAGCGCGAACTGTCCCGCCGTGTAGTAGGCCTCATCAGCCTGTTGCGCCGGGCGCGGGCGGCGCCAGCGCGTCAGTACTCCGAGCATCTCAGTGTCCTCCGTTGCCCATGACGCTGCTGCGCACGCGCGGATCGATCGCCGCCAGCACCACGTCGGTGATGAAGTTCATGGCGATCACCACCAGCGCCACCAAAAACAGGATCCCGGCCGCCAGCTCCTGGTCGTTGGTCATCGCCAGCGCCTCGATCAGCAGCGCCGCCGCATCGGTCAGGCCGATCACCACGGCGACGATCGGCAGGTCGTTGAAGATACGCTGGAAGTCGAAACCGACCGAGTTGAACAGCGGGCTGATCGAGTGGCGCACCGGGTAGCGCGCCCACAGCGCGAGGCCATCGATACCGCGTGCCCGTGCCGCCTCGACGTAGAGTTTGTTGGACTCGTCCACCACCAGGGCGCGTACCGTCTGCAGCTGCAGCGCCGTCGCGGCCCAGCCGATAACGAAGATCGGCAGCCAGATATGGCCGAGGAAATCGTTCAGCTTGCCGGTCTGGAAACTGCCGTCGACGAACCAGGGCACCCCCTTCCAGGCATCCGAGAACAGTCCGGTCGGGGTCGGCTCACCGGCGAACACGTAGAGCAGGATGATGGTCAGCGCCAGCAGGAAGTTGGGCAGCGCCAGCCCCAGGTAACTGATGATACGCAGCTGCAGATCAAGCAGCTTGTTGAAGGTGAGTCCGAGGGTATTCAGGATGCGCTGGCGCAGGCCGTGCTGCGGATTGCGGTCCACCCAGGGCTTGTTCAGCATATAGACGGACAGCACGCCGAACGGCACCGCGATCAGGTAGGCGAACAGCAGCCCGGCGATACAGAAGCCGAAACTGACCCAGAAGCGGTCGCCCAGGGCCTGGTTCACCGACTGGCGCTTGGCGCAGCTGAAACCGAGGTC
>QKGH01000120.1 GCA_003250495.1 Marinobacterium sp. | reverse complement strand
GTTCAGGATGCCGCCGAGGAAGTTATCCGGGTTCAGGTAACCGAGGATGATGTGGCAGTCGGTGACCGACACCGTGTCCAGGCCGCCATCGGGCCAGCAGGTACCGACGCGGTAACCGGCACTGTCCGGACCCAGCTTGATCGAGTTGGAGTAGGGATCGATACGCACGAAGCTGCCGGCACCGGCGCCGATGGTGTCCATCGATACCAGCGGCAGCGACAGCACCAGGCGTGCCATGTCGCCATCCTGATGCATGGCGAAGTTGTTCTTGGTGATCAGCGCCATATCGAAACTGGTGCCGCCGATATCGGAACAGGCGATGTTCTCGTAGCCCAAGCGTTCACCGAGGAACTTGGCGCCGATAACGCCGCCGATCGGCCCGGACACCAGCGAGCGTGCCAGCTCTTTCGCCTTCCAGCTGATGGTGCCGCCATGGCTGGCCATCACGCGCAGGTCGAAGGTACCCCCGACCTCTTTCATTCTGTCGCTGATGGTGCCCAGCGTGGCGCGGGAGGGTTCCGCCGCATAAGCCTCCAGCACCGTGGTGTTGGTGCGATGGCTCTCCTTGCGTACCGGGTAGTAATCGACGGAAGCGAACACCGGGATCTCGACCCCCATCTCCTTCGCCACCTCTTTGCAGACGTCGCGCACCGCACGCTCGTGCTCGCCATTCAGGTAGGAGCTGAGCAGGCTGATGACGATCGCCTGGCAGCCCTGTTCGATCAGTTCGCGGGCGGCTTCCCGGGCCTCATGCAGGCGTACCGGAATCACCACCTTGCCCTGGGAGTCGATACGCTCGGTGACACCGCGGGTATCCTTGATCTCCACCAGCGGCTGATCGTAGCGATGGGTGTTAAGATGGATGCGGTCTTCGAAGGCATAGCCGAGGTAGCTCTGGATCGCCCGCCCCATGCGGTGGAAATCCTCGAACCCCTTGCTGACGATCAGCCCGGTACGCAACCCCTTGCGACCGACCACGCGGTTCAGCATGGCGGTGCCGGAGAACACGCAGGTGACCATCTCCGGGAACACGTCCTCGACCGTGCGGCCCCAGTGTGCGAGGGCGTCGGTACTCGATTCGAGCACCGCCTGGGACTCGTTGGCGTTACTCTGAGCCTTGCCGACGACGAATTCACCGTCGGCACGAACGAAGAAGGTATCGGTCATCGTGCCGCCGGCATCGATGCCCATGACCTCGACTGGATTTCTGAGTTGATTCAAGTTCGTATCCTCTATTTATTGTTATCCGATACGGCACCCGCCCTGATCGCCGACTGCGGCGGGACCTGGATGTGAACGGTGACGGCTGTTTCCGGAATTGCGACGGGGCAGCGCGTCGATAGAGAAAGGGCAAGGCCTGTGCCAAAACAGAAATTTTAAATTAATACATTGTTTTACAAGTAAAAAATTTATTTCACAGCGAAACTTATCCGTTCTCGATGCGTTCGATATCGGAACTGGGGGCGACCGAAAATCGATTACTCCAGCGTTTCGGACTCCGCTCCCGAGGGGGTGATAGGGCCCGATCAAACACTTGTTTTCCGTGAGTGATAGGCACAGAATGCGGACTGCTCACGGATAATAAAAATGACAGTGGGATAAAGACGGTATGAGTCACTACAGCCAACTGGCGGCCTCCAGAGCCGTCCGGCCGCCCGCCCTGATCGCTAAGGCGCGGGAACGAATGCTGTCCGGTATCAATATGCCGGACGGGGCGGTACGGCCGATCATCGAAGCCTCCTGGCAGCGCTGCCTGTCGGAGAAGGTCGACCCGACGAGTGCCCGCCGGGCTGGCGAAGCCCTCACCCCCGATACCCTTTCAGTGCAGTACGAAGAGCTGATCTGCGCTTCCGAAGTGATCATGCGCGAAGCCCATGCACTGCTGTCGGAGTCCGGCACCATCATGCACCTGGTCTCGCCCAGCGGCATCATCCTGCGCTGCGAGGGCGACCCCTCCACGCTGGACCTGGCCAACCGCTTCTGGCTGACCTCCGGCGCCAACTGGACCGAGGATGCCGCCGGCACCAACGCCATCGGCACCGCACTCTCCATCGATGCCCCGGTCCAGGTCCACGCGCACGAGCACTTTTGCGAAGATCTCGCCTGCTGGACCTGCTCCGCGGCGATCATCCACGACCCGTTCGAGCGTACCGTATTGGGGGCGGTGAACATCTCCGGCCTGCACGACACCCGCAGTGATTACTGCCTGGCACTGGCACTATCCGGCGCCAAGCGTATCGAGGGACAGTTGGCGCAACTGCGACTGACCAAGCGCGACCGCCTGCTCAGCCTGATGCTCGATCGGCTGGCCCGCACCGGCAACGACGGCGTGCTGCTGTTCGATACTGAGGGACACCTGTTGCGCTGCAACGCCCTGGCCAGTCGCGCCCTCGCAGCCCAGGGGATCAGCGCTGAGCTGAACCCGGACAACCCGGTGGCGCGTTTTGGCCACCGGGAACAGATCGCCACCGCGCCTTCGCTGCTGACGCGGCTCAACCCGTCCTGGGTCGAACCGGTGATCGACGGACAGACCCGGATCGGCTTCCTGGCTGTGGTCCCGCTGCCGCAGCGCGCCATTCCCACCCCCGCCGCCCCGGTCCAAACCAAAACCGGAGCACCCCAGGGATTCAGCAACCTGCTGGGACAGGATCCGGCGTTTCGCGCCACGGTCGAACAGGCCCAGCGCCTGGCTCGCGCGCCCATCCCGATCTTGCTGCAGGGTGAAACCGGCGTCGGCAAGGAGCTGTTCGCACACGCTATCCATAGCGCCAGCTCCTACCGCGACGGCGAGTTCGTGGCCCTCAACTGCGGCGGGTTATCGCGCGACCTGCTGGCCGGCGAGCTGTTTGGCCACATCGAGGGCGCCTTCACCGGGGCCCGCAAGGGGGGGATGCAGGGCAAGATAGAGGCGGCCAATGGCGGCACCCTGTTCCTGGACGAAATCGGCGAGATGCCGTTGGACCTGCAGCCGATGTTCCTGCGCGTACTGCAGGAGCAGGAGATCTGCCGTATCGGCGAAAACCGCCCACGCCGCGTGAACTTCCGCCTGGTCGCCGCGACCAACCGGGATCTGCGAGCCGAAGTAGCCGAGGGGCGCTTTCGCATGGATCTCTACTACCGCGTCTCCTCCACCAGCCTGACCATTCCGCCGCTACGCGAACGGCGCAAGGATATTCCGCTGTTGGCGCAGCGCCTGCTCGAACAACTGGCCAGTCGCTATGACGAGCCGAACAAGCGCCTGAGTCCCGAACTGGTGGCCACGCTCCAGTCCCATGACTGGCCCGGCAACGTCCGCGAACTGACCAACGCGCTGACCTCCGCCTTTTTCCTCAGCGAAGGCCCGCTCATCGGCCTGCATGACCTGTCGGAGGAGTTCTTCAAGATGTTGGGAGACGCGGCCGCCGCCGCGGAGCAGGAGAGTCCGCTGGAGCACGCCGAACGGGAGATGATCCTGCTCGCGATCCGCGAACAGAAGGGCAACCTGACCCAGGTCGCACGACAGCTGCAGATCGCCAAGAGCACGCTGTACGCCAAGCTGAAAAAGTACGCGATCGAGCGTTGACGAAAGAGCGGGCCCCGCGGCGGTTGGTGGAGGGGGGTAAGGGGGACGTTGCGGTCGAGGCAGGCAGCTATCGGCCCAGAGTCCGCCGTCACGAAACAGCTGTCACAGAAGCGGCGCAAGATGACGCTGTCTGCACCTGAACCGCATCGGTGACGTCCGAATATCCGACCTGTTTGTCATCGCTCCCGGTTACTCCCACAACGCTCGATAACCAGCGCTATCCCCTGTCCCACGCCGATACAGAGGCTGACCACGGCATAACGTCCCTGCGAACGTTGCAGCTGGCGCGCGGCGGTCAAGGCGATCCGGGCACCGGACGCGCCCAGCGGATGGCCGATCGCGATCCCCCCGCCATTGGGATTTACCCGGGGGTCGTCGAACGGGACGCCAAGCATCTGCAGGCAGCCGAGCACCTGGGCCGCAAACGCCTCGTTGATCTCGATCAGATCGATATCGGCTAACGTCAACCCCGCTCGCGCCAACGCCTTCGGGATCGCCAGCGCCGGGCCGATCCCCATGATCCGCGGCGGTACGCCCACGACGGCGCCGGCAAGGATCCGCGCCATAGGCTGAACGCCAATGCGTTCACCGACGCCCGCGTTGCCGACCATCACCGCCGCGGCGCCGTCGTTGATTCCCGAGGCGTTACCCGCCGTCACCACCCCGCCGAACAGCGGTCTCAACGCGGCCAGAGCGTCCACCGAACTCTGCGGGCGCGGGTGCTCATCCGCCACCACACGCAGGGGCGGCGATTTGCGCCCGGTGGGTACCGACAGCGGCAGGATCTCCCCGTCGTAGAACCCCTCCTCGAGCGCCCGTTGGTACAGCGCCTGGGAACGAGCGGCAAAGAGATCCGACGCCTCGCGCCCGATACCGAGCTCGGCGGCCAGGTTATCCGCCGTCTCCGGCATGCTGTCGTTACCGTACTGTTCGATCAGCGCCGGGTTGGGGAAACGCACGCCGATGGTCGAATCGTAGATCTTGGCTTCCCGGCTCCAGGCGGTTTCAGCCTTGCCCAGAATGAACGGCGCGCGGCTCATACTTTCCACGCCACCGGCAATGTAAAGATCGCCCTCCCCTACCGTGATGGCACGCGCGCAGTCGAGCAAAGCGGCCAGCCCGCTCCCGCACAACCGGTTCACCGTCTGGCCCGGTACCGACTCCGGTAATCCGGCCAACAGCGCGGCATGGCGCGCCACGTTACGGCTGTCCTCCCCGGCCTGGGCGGCACAACCGAGCACTACATCCTCTATCGCCTCCGCCGGAAAACCGGAGCGTGCCACCAGTTCACGTATCACCAGGGCCGCCAGATCGTCGGCACGCATCCCGGCCAGGGCACCGGCATGACGTCCCACCGGGGTACGCAATCCGGAATAGATATAAGCATCGAGCATTTTTTATCTCTCTTATCGGTGTTCGATTCAGCTTGAAGGGGTATTTCAGGTCGGGGTCAACTCGCCGGCATCAGCAGCGAGACCCCCAAACGCGCTCGCCTAATCAGCCAGGGGCTTGGGCGGTAACGGGGATCGCGATAAAACGCGTACATCCCATCCAGAATCGCCAGTATCCGCTCGGCGCCCAACAGGTCGCCCAACGCCAGGGGCCCCTGCGGATAGGCCAGTCCGAGGGTGACGGCACGGTCGATATCCGCGGGCGTCGCCACCGCCTGTTGGGCCATGTCGCAGGCGATATTGACGATCATCGCCACTACCCGCTGTACCACGAAGCCGGCGCTGTCCCGTATCGGCGTCACCGCTATGTCGGTGGCCGCCAGCGCGCGCCACACGGCATCGCGTATTGCGCTATCCGTGACCGGCGTGCTCATCAGCGTGAGGTGCCGTTCAATAAACAGGGGGTCCACCGCAACGGTACGTTTCGGGTCCAGCTGTTCCGCCAGTGCGGCCGTTGTCGCATCCTGGCCCACCGGCAGGACGATGCAGGCAGACTCCGCCGCGGGCTGCGCCCCGTTATCCAGCGCGACCCCGGCGGCCTCCAGCCTCGACGCCAGCTGCTCATGGGCAATGCCATTGCACCGGCTGATCCAGATTTTTGGGAGTGCTATCAGCGGCGTAGACGCCGCGAGCGGTCGTTCCGGCGCGGCGTCTGCCTCCGGTTTACCATCCGGATAGCGGTAGAACCCGCGCCCGCTCTTGCGCCCCAGCAGGCCTGCACTCAGGCGCTGCCGGGTGATGACCGAGGGACGGTAACGGGGCTCCTGATAGTACTGGTTATAGATCGACTCCATGACCGGATGCGACACATCCAGTCCGGTCAGGTCGAGCAGCTCGAACGGCCCGAGCCGGAAACCCACCGCCCCTTTCAGGATACGATCCAGCGCGGCGACCTCCGCCACCCCTTCGCTCAAGGTACGCAGCGCCTCGGTGATGTAACCGCGTCCGGCATGATTCACGATAAAGCCCGGGGTGTCCTGGGCCCGCACCGGCGTATGGCCCATACGACGGGCCAGGGCCGTCAGCGCCTCCGCTACCGCGGGCGCCGTCAACGCCGCCTCGATCACCTCGACCAGTTTCATCAGCGGCACCGGACTGAAGAAGTGGAATCCGGCCACCCGCTCGGGGTGCTGGCAGCCCGCGGCGATGGCCGACACCGACAGCGACGAGGTATTGGTGGTTAGCACGCAGTCAGCCGGAACTATCGATTCGAGCTGCTGGAACAGCGCCGTTTTTGCAGCGAGATCTTCGACGATCGCCTCGATCACACAGTGGCAGCGACCAAGGTCTGACAGCTGTGGCGCCACGATGATGCGCTCGCCGGCTGCCGCGGCGGCCTCAGCCGCACAACGTCCCTTGTTCACCAGCATATCGAGGGTCTGTACCACAGACTTGCGGGCGTCAACCGCAGCGTCTTGGCGCTGGTCGAACAGCAGCACCTCGATTCCGGCCAGCGCCGCGATCTGCGCGATACCGCGCCCCATCAGGCCCGCGCCGACCACGCCCAGCACCAGATCGTCACGTTTGGCATCAAACATAGTGTCTACCCATAAATAGCGTTTACCCATAAATAGTTTTTATCCGTAAAGGGTTATCTGCCCGTGAATTGAGCGGCACGTTTGTCGAGGAAGGCCTGCATCCCCTCCTTCTGATCCTGCGACGCGAACAGCAACTGGAACGCCTTGCGTTCGAGCATCAGTGCCGTCTCCAGCGGCGCATCCTGCCCCGCCAGCAACACCTCCTTGATCTGGGCGATCGCCAGCGGTGGCAGCGCGGCGATCTGACCGGCCAGCTCCAGCGCCCGCCCCTGCACCTGCTCATCCGCCACCACCTCACTGACCAGGCCCAGGCGCTCGGCGGTTGCCGCATCGATGGGATCGCCGGTCAGCAGCATCCGGAACGCCTTGAACTTGCCGACCGTCCGCGCCAGCCGCTGGATTCCCCCGGCCCCGGGCATGATGCCGACCTTCACCTCGGGCTGTCCGAAACGGGCACTGACACCGGCAACGATCAGATCGGCATGCATCGCCAGCTCGCAGCCGCCGCCCAGGGCGTAGCCGTTTACCGCGGCGATCACCGGTTTGGGACAGGACGCAATCACCTGCCACATGCGCTGATTGTTCAGCAGCATGATCTCCACTGGCGTGCGCTCGGCCAGCGCCCGCAGATCGGCGCCCGCCGCGAACACCTGGTCGCCGCCGGTCAGCAGGATGCAGCGCACCTGGTCATCCTCGGCAAGTTCGGTAAAACAGGTCGTCAACTGGTCACGCAGCGACTGGTCCAGCGCATTGCGGGCCTCCGGACGATTCAACCGGATCCGCGCAATCCATTGCGCCGGACGCTCAACGAGCACTGCCTGCATAGCTCCTCCTCATCGACTAACCGGGTCAGCATCACTTGATGGTTACAAGATAGGACTCAGACAAATTTACGTCAATATATTTACATATAAAAACACAGAATGCTTACAAAAAATATTTAATTACATTAAATACAGCCGATTACTTGCAATTAAATAATCAAAAAATGATATATAAGACCATATATTTACCTATATTTTCATATACCCACCCAACTTTGAGCTCAGCAGCCGGAGTACTGCAGCCCTGTGCTTTGCCCTATCCAGCCACCCCCTAGCTGACCCTCGTCAGCTAAACCGCCGCAGAAGAAAAGACCTCCGCCACCTCCATGAGGCTGGATAAAAAAACGGCTCGACCCACAGTTAAGAGTCAAGCCGGACAAGAGGCTAAGTGCTTGAGGTGTTAAGGGTGCTAACACCTGAGGAGATCCTCACACAGCCAGGGTTTCACTGACGTACAACGACGGATATTGAATACAGACCTTTCATCCCTGCTCTTTGCTATCCGCAGGCGGGTTTCCATTACTCCACTGCTAGGCCAACGCGGCGGTCAGCTCCGGAACCGCCTCGAACAGATCGGCCACCAGACCGTAATCGGCCACTTCGAAAATCGGCGCATCCACATCCTTGTTGATGGCCACGATGATCTTCGAGTCCTTCATCCCGGCCAAATGCTGTATAGCGCCCGAGATGCCGACCGCCAGATAGAGCTGCGGCGCGACGATCTTGCCGGTCTGGCCGACCTGATAGTCGTTAGGCACATACTCCGCATCCACCGCCGCCCGGCTGGCCCCAAGTGCGGCGCCTAAACGGTCCGCCAACGGCTCCAGCAACGCATGATAGTTATCCGCACTCCCCAGCCCGCGGCCACCGGAGACGACCACCCTCGCGGCGCCCAGTTCCGGCCGCTCGCTCTCGGTAAGCTCGCGTCCCAGTAGCCGGGACAGGCCAAGGTCCGCCGCCGGCACAAGGGTTTCCACCACCGCCGCAGCATTCTCCAGGTAGGACTGCGCATCGAAAGCGGTCGGGCGTACGGTCATTACCTTGATCCGGTCGGCACTCTGCACCGTTGCCAGCGCGTTGCCGGCATAGATGGGTCTTACGAAGGTATCCTTTGACAGGATGGCAGTGACATCGGAGATCTGTGCCACATCCAGGCTGGCCGCTATCCGGGGCAGCAGGTTCCGCCCGGACACACTGGCCGGTGCCAGGATATGGCTGTACTCCTGCGCAATCGAGAGCACCAGCTCGGCCAGGTTTTCAGCCCCCTGCGCCGCGTAATGGGGTGCCTCGCACTGCAGCACTTTCGCCACCCCATCGATCTGCGCCGCAGCAGCCACCGCTTCGGCGCAGGCATCGCCCGCCACCAACAGGTGGATCTCATCTTCAAGGCGACGGGCCGCCGCCAGGGTATTCAGGGTCACACTCTTGATTGTCTGGCCGTCATGTTCGGCAATAACGAGCACTGTCATTTCAGATCACCTTTGCCACATGTTTCAGTTTCTCC
>QKGH01000100.1 GCA_003250495.1 Marinobacterium sp. | reverse complement strand
TCGGCTTGGCCGTCGTTAGCTGCGGTTGCTCCGGCACGGGGGGGGCGGGCGGCAGCGCTGCGGGCTCTGGCGCAGGCGCCGCTGCCGGCGGCTGCTCGGGCTCCGGGGCCGGGGCGGGAATAAGGGTGTAGAGCGTGGCGGACAGCTGGGGCTGCGGCGTCGGCCGCGACGCGGGGGCATCGGCCAGCGGGTTGGTCGCGACGATCCAGTACAGCAGCGCGGCATGGATCAGGCACGAGAGCAGTAGTCCCTTCGCGCTCATGCCGGTCAGTCCGCTGCTTGCTCTGCGGTGGCGAAACCGACCGAGGCGATCCCCTGGGTGCGGGCCTGATCCATCAGGCCGATCACCGCCGCGAACGGGGTGTTGCGATCGGCGCGAATGACCAGCGCCTGGTCGTCGGCGGCGAGTTTGGCGAGCAGCTGGTCGCGTTGCGTCGTCGAGCAGGGCTGCTCCTGATAATAGAGTTCGCCGCTGGCATCGAGACTGAGAAATTCGACGCTGTCCTGTTCGTTAATGCTGGACTTGCTCGAGGGCAGGTCGATGGATAAGCGCTTTTCGTTGATGAAGTGGGAGGTCAGCATGAAAAACACCAGCAGCAGAAATACGATATCGATCAGCGGCGTTAAGTTCAGTGCCTGCTCGGAATGGCGCTTGCGCGGAATATAATTCATGCCCGTTTCCTGAATTAAATTCCCTGATTCTCGATCGGCTCGTGAATCAGTTCCGATACCCGGACATACAGACGCCAGTGGCGTTTCTCGATGCTGGATTCCAGAGTGTGCAGGAAGATCAGCAACGGCAACGCAACGGCGAGGCCGGCGCCGGTGGTCAGCATCGCCTCCCAGATACCGCCCGCCAGCAGTTGCGGGTCGACCTGGGTGCCGGTGGACTCGATCACGCGAAAGGCCGAGATCATGCCGATGATGGTACCCAGCAACCCCAGTAACGGCGCGGTGTTGGCGAGCAGGCTGAGGGTCTTCAGGCCGCGTTCGAAACGGCGCATATAGCCGTCGATCAGGCGTAGCGACAGGGCGCGCAGGGCGGTTTGTTCCAGCCCGTTGGACTGGGCCTGCTGAACCGCGAGCAGGATCTGTTTCTGGCGCGAAGCGGGCCATTGCGGGAGCGAGCCCGAGCTCGGAAGCGGGCGGTCGGCGAGCAGGTCGATCCAGCGGGACAGAACGATGGTGACACCGATGATTGAGTAGAAAATCAGTATCCAGGTGATAACGCCGCCTTTTTCGATAATATCCATACTGCCTCCACGGATTAGCGGCGACATAGTATGTAATCTATCAGTGGCTTTGAATGAGGCATTTTGTCACAGGGCAATATGCCGCAATGACGTCGGTTAGTATGTTTATTTTAAATACAGTTTCCGGCCGCGGTTGGGCGCTGAAAACGTCTCTGTTATTTGATGTGCGACAGGTTTATGGAGGCGGCGGGGCCTGTTGTATATACCGAAAGAGACTAAGTAAAGAATTAAAAGATAGAAGTCGGGCGCGGCCCGCCAAACCGGCCAGCCGCTACGGCTGGCCTGGGGATAGCGTGGCCGGGTTCAACGTTTACTTTCGAACAGGTGCGGATCCAGCGTATAGGGCAGCTCGAGCAGTTCCAGCGTCGGGCCGGCGCCGCTACCGAGATGGATACTGCTGTGCTCGGCCTGCTCCTTGTTGATCACCGCCAGCAGTTCGTAGTGGCCGTCGTCCAGCGGGGCGGCCAGCACCACCTGGCCGACATCCTCCTTCTCCGCACTGTGCAGGGCCTGGCCCGGCAGCGGCCGCTCGCTACTGGCCACCACAGCGCGGTACATCGGCTTCTTCAGGATGCCGCGGTGCTGCAGGCGGGTGACCACCTCCTGCCCGGTATAGCAGCCCTTGGTGAAGCTGACCCCTTCGTACACCTGCAGGTTGGTCATCTGTGGAATGAACGCTTCGCTGGTGTCGCCGCGCAGGTCGGCGACGCCGGCACGGATCTCCTGCAGCAGCCAGTGATCGGTGCCAGTCAGGGCGGCGCGCCCGGCCAGGGTGGCGAGCAGGGTGCCGGCATCGGCGGCGGGCAGCCAGCATTCAAAGCGCTCGCCCGGTACCTTGACCAGCAGGCGTTCGCCCGCGACGCAAACCTGGTCCTCTTGCTGCGGCAGCTCGGCCATCAGGCTGGCGGCCAGTTCAGCGGCAGCAGGGCCGGACAGGCCGAGACCGACCAGCTCGTCATCGATCTGGGCCTGCGCCTTGGAAAACACGATGTATTTCTTCAGCGTGGCCAGCGCCTTGTCGCCCAGCTCCACGCTGCTGCGCAGCCAGAAGCTCTCGGGAGCCTGTTTCATGACCCGGAACAGGCTGATCATATGGCCCTTGATGTTGCAGTGGGCGCCGAGGCGGCTGCCGATCTTGCTGACCTCGGCGAGATGGCAGCTGAGCTGCCCCTGCAGGAATTTTGATGATCTGCTGATGGGTCAACGGCGTGATCGATACGGTTTGTTCCGCCGTGGCGGCGATGCGTGCCGTGCCGCTGTGCGGTTCGATCTGGTAGCCGAGGGTTTGTAACGTGTTCAGCCAAGCTGTATTCATGCGGTCCCGCCTCTTCGGTTGGCAGCGCCGCGGCGCTGCTGCATCAGGAAAATGTTAAGCGTCGGGCTGGTTGCCCTGGCCGATGCAACGACCCAGGGTGACCGTCGCGCCGGCGGCCAGCGTCTCCTGCCACTGCAGCGCGTCGCGCCCGAATAGCAGAATGACGGTGGAGCCGAGCTTGAAGCGGCCCATCTCCGCTCCCTTGGCAAGCTGTACACGGGCGGGTTCGGTACGGCTGTACAGGGTGAGCGGTTGTTTGCTGGCCGGGGCGATCTGCCCGGACCAGACGGTCTCGATACCGGCGACGATCATCGCGCCGACCAGCACCATCGCCATAGGACCGTACTCTGTATCGAACAGGGTGACAAGGCGTTCGTTACGGGCGAACAGGTTCTCCACGCCGGCGGCGGTGGCCTGGTTCACCGAGTACAGGTCGCCGGGGACGTAGATCGCTTCGCGCAGGGTGCCGGCTACTGGCATATGCACACGGTGGTAGTCGCGCGGCGACAGGTAGATGGTGGCGAACTGGCCGTCGATGAACGGCGCGGCGCGTTCGCTGTCGCCGCCGAGCAGGCTGACCAGGCTGTAGCCGCGCCCCTTGGCCTGGAAGATACGGCCATAGTCGATCTTGCCCAGCTGGCTGATGGCGCCGTCGGCCGGCGAGACAATGGCCAGGGCCGACTCGTCGATCGGACGGGCATCGGGTTTCAGGGCGCGGGTGAAGAAGGCGTTGAAACTGGGGTAGGCGTGCGGATCCTCCTCCTGGGCCAGGCTCATGTCGATCGGGTAACGTCTGCGGAACAGATCGATAAAGCCGTTTTTCACCCAGGGGATACGGCAGTCGGCCAGGCGGCCGACCAGGCGCGACAGCAGGTGCTGGGGCAGCAGGTGCTGCAGCAGGATGAACAGTTGATCTTTCATGCTCGTCTCTCAGCGCTCCACCGGCAGTTCGGGGCGGTTGCCCCATTCGAACCAGGAGCCGTCGTAACAGCGCATGTCGGCGAAGCCGAGCCATTTGCCGACCACGTAGGTCAGCCCGGAGCGGCGGTGGGTCTGGCAGTGGGTGACGATGGTGGCGTTGCCGTCGATACCGGCGGCGGCCAGCTCGGCGCGCAGGCTGGCGGCATCGCGCAGGCGCGGCACCGTGCCCTGCTCCAGGGCACGGGTCCACTCGAAGTTGACGGCACCGGGGATATGGCCGCCATGCAGCGCATTGACCACCTTGCTGCCGTCATACTCTTCGGGACTACGGGCATCCCAGATCTGCAGTTCGGGCGCTTTCAGGTGGCTGTTCAGCCAGTCGGCGTCGGCCACCAGCGAGGTATCGACCTGGGCGACGAACGGCTTAGGCTGCGCCTGCCGCGGAGTCTGTTCCAGCGTTTCGCCGGCGGCGATCCAGGCCGCGAGCTGGCCGTTGAGCAGGCTGGCGTGGCGGTGGCCGACGCAGTGCAGGGTCCAGATCAGGCGGCCTGCCCAGGGGCCGAGCTGGTCGTCATAGGCGACGACCCGGGTGTCGGCCTCGAGCCCGAGTTCCGAAAACAGTGCGCTGAGCTGTTCGGTGCTCGGCATCTTGTTCGGCACCGGTCCGTCGCCGCGCAGCAGGCGTTTGGGGTCCAGGTGAACGGCGCCGGGGATATGCCCCTTCAGGTAGTTCTCTTCGCTGGACAGGTCCAGGATCAGCAGCTGCGGCTCATTCAGCAGGGGGGCCAGCTGTGCGGGTTCGATGATAAGCGGTAGCGTAAGTGTCAACGTGTGGCTCCGGATCTGGGTTCAGGCGGTTCATTAGGGCGGCTCAGCGTGCCGTGGTTCCCGTAAGTCGTTTAAGGGCCAGCGTAGCGCCGCTGCACAGCGAGCGGAAGTGTTGCTGGTGAAATTCGGTCAGCGCCGCGCTCTGGTTACCGCGGTCGGCGTAGATCAGGGCCAGGGGGCCCTCGGCGTCGGCCACCGACATCAGCAGGCTGTCGTGACTGAGCAGCCAGTCGCGGCAGTCCGCGGGCAGCGCCCGGCTGACCTGGACGCGGTTGTCGGCATTTATCCACAGGCAGGCGGTTTTTTCGGCCAGGCGCTTGAACAGCCCCGGGGTTTCGAGATCGATCTCCAGGGTGTGCAGCGGATGCTGGTGTTCGAAGCCCAGCGCCTTGACCGCGCGCAGCCTGTGCTCCCGGCGCTGGATCAGGCACAGCGCGACCCGCTCCAGCCCCAGTCCCCGGTGCACGGCCTGCAGCAGCCCCTGCAGGATCGGCGCGGGCTGGCTGTAGAGTTCGTAGCCGTGCTGCAGGCGCGCGCTGATCTGTTCGTAGATCAGCGGGTTGAGCAGCGCGGGCGGCTCGTAATGGGGCTCCGCTTCACCGACCTGCGCGGCTGGGGGTTGCTGCGGCGCCGGGTCGGGAATCGGTCGATGCGGCTGGTAGTGCGGCAGGTTTTTCCGGTACAGCGCGATCTCCCGTTCGCTGAGCCGGTAGGGCAGGTGCTGCGCGCTCGGGATCAGCAGCAGCTCCGCCGCCGGGGCCATGACGCCCGGCACATGGTACTCGCGGGAGGCCTCGGCGCAGAGCCGGTGCAGCAGGACCTGGGTTTCGTGGTGGCTCAGCCCCAGGTAGTCGGTGATGATGTCGAACATCCTGGCCGCCCGCGGGTTGTGCCAGCCGCGGCCGACGGTCAGCGCCATCCAGTTGGCCAGCTTGACCGGGTAGTAGTGCTGCTGCACCAGGTGGTTGAGCTGGCGCAGGTCGCTCTGCTCCAGCCGTGGATCCTTGATTGCGCGCAGGTGCAGGCGTTTCAGTTCGGTCAGCGACGGCGAGGTGGCATGGTCCAGCGCCGCCTGGGTCAGCTGCGTCAGTTGCCAGGTTTCGGCCAGGCTCTTGCCCAGCTCCTGGGTGGTACAGCCGAAGATGCGCCGTTCCACGTCGACCGGACTGGCGTTGTGTTCGATCACCTCGATCTGGAACTGCTGTTTGTGCAGCGGGGCATAGAGCCACAGCAACCAGTGCACCAGGCCATAGAACAGCGCCGCCAGGCGCGCCTCCTCGACATAGGGCAGTTGCTTGAGCTGGACCCAGGCGGCGGCCTGGATCGCCGCGTGCTGGCTGTCGCTGACGGCGCGGAAAAAGTTGGTTTGCGCCACGTTGTGTGGGTGCGGGCGTATCACCTGCAGCTCCCGCGACAGGGTCTCGATCTGGTCGAAGCCGATCGAGGCGATGGCGTGGTCGATGCCGGTTACCGCGGTACCCTTTTGCGCGTGCCGCTGCTGGGCCAGTCGCGTCACGTGCAGTGACAGCACCGGGTCGCGCCGGATCAGATGGCCGAGATCGACCAGTGTCGTGCTGTCCTGGCGCAGCGCGCGCTGCAGTTGGGCCAGGGTGCCGGCGCGCACCGGCAGCGTTTTAGTGCTCAGGTATCGGGTCCAGGCGTCCTGCCCGAACAAGCTCGAAACGTCAGAAAAGGCGGTGGCGGTCATCGTAACGGGATCTGTCTGGGCCGGCGTCCTTGCTACTCTCCTTGTACGGTATCACGACGGACTCCGGATCGGGTTGTCCTGCAGCGACTGCAGGATCTGTTTATAACTGTCGAAGCGCTCGGCGCTGACCCGACCCTGTTCGACCGCTTCCTTGAAGGCGCAACCGGGCTCCCGTTCGTGCTGGCAGTCGCGGAAGCGGCAGTGGCCGATCAGGTCGTGGAACTCGCGGAACCCCTCGATGACGCGTTCGGCATCGATATGCCAGAGGGCGAACTCGCGGATCCCCGGCGAGTCGATCAGGTCGCCGCCGTCGGGCAGGTGGAACAGGCGGGCCGTGGTGGTGGTGTGGCGCCCCTTGCGGGTCTGTTCCGACAACTCGCCGACCTTCAAGTCGACGCCGGGCAGCAGGGTGTTGATCAGCGACGACTTGCCGACGCCGGACTGGCCGACGAACACGCTGATACGCTCCGCCAGCAACTGCTTCAGTTCATCCAGCCCCTGTTGCTGTGCCGTGGACAGGGTCAATACGCGGTAACCGATCTGGCGATAGCGCTCCAGCAGCGGGAGCAGGTAGCGCTCGTGCTCGGGCGTCAACAGGTCGACCTTGTTCAGCAGCAGCACCGGCTCGATGCCGGACAGCTCCGCCGCGACCAGGTAGCGGTCGATCAGGTTGGCGTGGGCGCGCGGTTCGACGGCGAAGACGATGACGATGTAGTCGATATTGGCGGCCACCGGCTTCAGTTCGCCGAAGTTGTTCGGGCGCTGCAGTTCGCTGTGGCGCGGGCGCACCGCGACGACCACGCCGCCATCGTTGGAGGCGCGCCAGACCACCCGGTCGCCGGTGACCAGCTGGCCCAGGTTGGTGCGCATGTGGCAGCGCACGATCTGCCCGGCATCGTTGCCCTGCAGCGCTTCGACGTCGACCTGGCGGCCGAAGTGGGAGATGATCAGGCCATCCTGCTCCGGGCCCAGATCGCCGCCTTCGAGACGGGCATCGAGGTGGCTGTCGCGGCGATCGGCGCGTTTACTGCGCTCGGCTTGGATCTTTTCGATGCGCCAGGCCTGGCGGCGTGTGAGCTTGCGTTTTGACATTCGGTGGCGTCCCGCAGTGCGGGCTCGGGCCCTAAATCGCTTGTATTGGTGGGCTAAGGTATTCGAAAATCGTTAAAATTTACAGCTTTGCATGGAGGGGGCGACAATGTCGCGGCAGCAGAATTTGATCTGGATCGACCTGGAGATGACCGGTCTGATCCCGGAGCGGGATCGTATCATCGAGATGGCGGCCATCGTCACCGATGCCGACCTGAACCTGATCGCGGAGGGGCCGGTCATCGCCGTACACCAACCCGACACGCTGCTGGCGCAGATGGACGAGTGGTGTACCCGGCAGCACGGCCAGTCCGGGCTGACCGAGCGGGTACGTGCCAGCACCATCTCCGAAGCCGAGGCGGAACAGACGCTGCTGGCGTTCCTGGCCCAGCATGCCGATAAGGGCGTGTCGCCGATGTGCGGTAACAGCATCGGCCAGGACCGCCGTTTCCTGTACCGCTACATGCCGGAGCTGGAAGCCTTTTTCCACTACCGTAACCTCGATGTCAGCACCATCAAGGAGCTGGCGCGGCGCTGGAAGCCGGAGCTGCTGGCCGGCTTGAAAAAGCAGAGTTCACACCTGGCGCTGGACGATATTCGCGATTCGATCGAGGAGTTGCGCTATTACCGACGCCATTTCTTCCGCCTTTGAGCGCGGCCGTTAGCGCCCGCTCAGTCCGCCAGTTTACCCGCCCGCGGGTGTTGCAGGATCGGTAGCGGCGTGGGGGGAGTCCCCGTTGCGTGCTGTTGCAACGCCCAGTCGATATGCTCGTCGACCAGGGCGGAGACCCGCGACCTGCCCGCCTGCAGGGCGGCAATCACCTCGGGGCCGCCACGGCTGTTGCCCAGTGCCACGGCCAGGTTGCGCTGCCACCCCTCGTAGCCGGTGCGGCGGATCGCCGAGCCCTCGGTGTTGCGCAGGAAACGGGCCTCGTCCCAACGGAACAGCTCCAGCAGGCTGGCCCGGTCCAGGGCGTGGCGGGGCGTGAAATCGGACTCTTCGCTACGTCGGGCGAAGCGGTTCCACGGACAGATCAACTGGCAGTCGTCGCAGCCGAAGATGCGGTTGCCGATCAGCGGGCGCAGCTCCAGCGGTATGCTGCCGCGATACTCGATGGTCAGGTAGGAGATGCAGCGCCGGGCGTCGAGCTGGTAGGGCGCGGGGAAGGCGCGGGTCGGACAGATATCCAGGCAGGCGCTGCACTGGCCGCAGTGTTGGCCGGTTTCCGGCGCGTCGATCGGTAGCGGCAGCGAGGTGAACAGCTCGCCGAGAAAGAACAGCGAGCCGGCCTGGCGGTTCAGTAGCAGGGTGTGCTTGCCGATCCAGCCGAGGCCGGCGTTGCGCGCCAACGGGCGCTCCAGTACCGGGGCGCTGTCGACGAAGGGGCGGCTGCCGCTGCCGCCCTGGCTGTCGAGCCACTCGCCGAGCTGCTGCAGGCGCTTGCGGATCAGTTTGTGATAATCGCGGCCCAGGGTATAGCGCGCGATATAGGCCCGGTCCGGGTTGGCCAGAGCCTTCAGCGTATCGATCTCCGGCGGCAGGTAGTCCATCCGGACCAGGATCAGCCGTTCGGTGCCGGGGTGCAGCAGGCGCGGGTCCAGGCGCTTGTCGAGATGCTGCTCCAGATAGTGCATCTCCCCCTGATAACCGGCGTCGAGCCAGGCCTGGAGGTGCTCCGCTTCGGCACTGGCGTCGGGCAGGGTGATGGCACACTGCTGGAAGCCCAGTTCGCGGGCGCGCCGTTTCACCGCGGCGGCGAGGCTGTGCAGGCGCTCGGCGCTGAGGCGTGGCGCCGGAGTGTCCGGCTGGCGGGGGTTTGCGTTGGAGGCAGGCTGTTCCACTATAATGCGTGCAAGCTTATTTTCGCGGCTATGGGATGATCTCATGACTCACAGCAGAGAGCTGTTGCCGTCCACATTATACACAGCGGCCCAGTGTCGTGCGCTCGATCGTACGGCGATCGAACACTACGGTATTCCCGGCTTTCGCCTGATGCAGCGTGCCGGGCAGGCCTGTTTCGCCGCGCTGCGCCAGCGCTGGCCCGGGGCGACGCGCATCAGCGTTGTCTGCGGTGTCGGCAATAATGGTGGCGACGGCCTGGTGGTGGCGGGTCTGGCCGAACAGGCCGGGTTGCAGGTGCAACTGGTGCTGGTGGGCGAGGATTTTGCCGGCCGTCTGCGAGGCGAGGCGCTCGAGGCCTGGCGCTGGCTGGCGCCGACTGGGCTGCAGGGAGATGCCTGGCACCCCGGGGTCGAGCTGGAGGGGGAACTGATAGTGGACGCGCTGCTGGGCACCGGGCTCAGCGGCGAGGTACGCGGCGATAGCGCCGCGGTTATCCGCCAGATCAATCGCGCCGGACGCCCGGTGCTGGCGGTCGATATCCCCTCCGGACTGTGTGCGGATAGCGGCGCCGTGCTGGGCGTCGCGGTCCGGGCCGATCTGACCCTGACCTTTATCGGGTTGAAGCAGGGACTGTTGACCCACCAGGGCGTCGATTGCGTCGGCGAGCTCTGGTTCGACAGCCTGCGGGTACCGGAGGAGGTGTACGAAGAGGTGCCGGTCAGCGGTTTTCGGACCGATCTCGACGATGTCGTCGAGCTGTTGCCGCGGCGGCCGCGGTCTGCGCACAAGGGGCATCACGGCCATCTGCTGGTGATCGGCGGCGACTCGGGTATGGGCGGCGCCGCGCTGATGGCGGCGCATGCGGCGTTGCGTGCCGGAGCCGGCCTGGTGTCGCTGGCCACCCGGGCCGCGCACTGTTCCGCCGCGTTGGTGCGGGTGCCGGAGGTGATGTGCCATGCGGTCGACGACGAAGACGACCTGGAGCCGTTGCTGGCACGCGCCGATGCCCTGGTGGTAGGGCCGGGGCTGGGGCAGCAGGAGTGGGGACGGGGCTTGCTGGCGGCGGCCATCGCGAGCGGTAAGCCGCTGCTGCTCGATGCCGATGCGTTGAATCTGCTGGCGCAGGGGCTGGTCGAGCTGCGGTCCGATGCGCATGTGCTGACACCCCATCCCGGCGAAGCGGCGCGGCTGCTGGAGATCGAGGTGGCGGAGCTGCAGGCGGATCGGTTCGCCCAGGTACGGGCACTGCAGCAGCGCTATGGCGGGACCGTGGTGCTGAAGGGGCCCGGTTCGCTGTCCTGCGATGGCGATGCCATCCACCTGTGCAGTGCCGGCAATCCGGGGATGGCGACCGCCGGCATGGGCGATTTGCTATCGGGGGTGATCGGGGCGCTGTTGGCGCAGCGCCTGCCGCCGCTGGATGCCGCGCGGGTAGGGGTTCTGGTGCATGCGACCGCGGCTGACCGGGCGGTTGCGCAGCGGGGGGAGCGTGGTTTAATGGCGACAGATCTTTTGCCTGAGATCAGATCAGTGGTAAACGGATTGGAAAATAATGTTAAGAGAGGATGGTAGGGTAGCGCTGCCCGATGAGGCGGCGATGGTAGATTTTGGCATGCGGCTCGCGGCTGTTGCCGGCGAGGGTGGCGTCGTTTTTCTGCATGGCGATCTCGGCATGGGCAAAACGACTCTGTGTCGGGGTGTGCTGCAGGGCCGAGGCCATCGGGGCGCGGTAAAAAGCCCGACCTATACCTTGGTTGAACCGTATGAAACTGAGGGTGGGAAGGTTTATCATTTCGATCTGTATCGGCTGGGCGATCCGGAGGAGTTGGAGTTCCTCGGTATCCGCGATTATCTCGATGGCGAGGCGCTGTGCCTGATCGAGTGGCCGGAGCGCGGTGCGGGTATCCTGCCAAGCGCGGACCTGGAGATCGAAATCGGTGTCGAAGGCCAGGGGCGCTGGTTGGCCTGGCAATATAACACTGCAAAAGGGCGCCGACTGGCCGATAAATTAAGTAGTGATGATGCCTCGGTAGCGCAGGGCGACGAGGTTTGATCCGGGCGCGGCGGTGAGCCGCCGCGCCCGAGTGGATGTTTGAGAATTAAGCGGAGAGGTGACGAAGCGGGTGCGTATTTTTAGCTGGCTGACACTGTTACTGCTGCTGACCAGTCAATGGGCGCTGGCCAAGGCCGACATTCGTAATGTCCGGGCCTGGCAGGCGCCGGATAATATCCGGCTGGTGTTCGATCTGAGCGAGCCGGTGCAGCACAAGGTGTTCATGCTCGATAATCCCCGACGTCTGGTGCTCGATATCGAACAGGCCCGTCTCGATGTGAAACCGGAGACGCTGGGGCTGACCAAGGGGCC
>QKGH01000452.1 GCA_003250495.1 Marinobacterium sp. | reverse complement strand
TCCTCCAGCAGGGCCGTCACGTCACAGGGCCGATCCGGGTGCAACAGCCGCAGCACCATCGCCAGTGTCGAAACGACAGCTCCCTCGCCATAGGGATGTTCGATCTCGCCGCGCCACAGCCGCAGCAGTTCCTGCGGTTCGAGCCTTTCCTCTTTCACCAGGCGCTGCGGGTACAGTCGCGGCCAGCTCCCGGTCTCGACCTCGCCATTGACGATCCAGTGCAGATCGCAATCCGCATCCGGCTTCACCTCCGCCTCGCCGCCATCACCCCGCACCGTCACCCCCTGGCGAGTACCGAGCAGCAGCGCGGTGCGCTGGTGCATCGGCGCATAGGGGGGATGAAACACGCCATCCACGCTGACCGGTGCATCGAGCGGATTGAGCATCCGGCACAACGTATGCACCGGCGAGCGCAGTCCCAGGATGCTGCGCAACTGGATGATCTGCCCCAGTGGCGGACACAGCTGATCGATCGACATGAAGGCGAAGGCCCGCTGTGAAAGCTGCTCGCCAACCTCCTCCCAGTCGTGACAGGGGCGGATGCCGAACAGATCCAGCATATCCTCGGTATAGAGACGCCCGGCGGTATGCCCGCGGGCACCGTGCATGAACACCGGATAGCCCTGTTCGGCCAGCACCAGTGCGCTCAACAGGAACCAGGGCAGGTGGCGTTTCTTACCGGCATAGGTCGACCAGTCGATATGGGCCTGCAGCCAAAGCGGCGGCTCGAAACGCGCCCGTACGGCATCGGCAAAGCCGGCCAGCTCCTCCGGGGCCTCCTCCTTGACCCGCAACAGCATCAGGAAGGCACCCAGCTGTTCCGGGCGGGTTTCGCCATCGAGGATCATCCCCATGGCACTGGCCGCCTCCTCGCGGCTCAGCGAACGGCTCCCCTTCTTGCCCTTGCCCAGGATCCGAACGTACTGCGCAAAGGGATGTTCCTGGCCCATCTGGACTCTCCTACCCGATCTCGTTCCCGGGATGATAAGCGATGCGCGCGAGGTTATGAATCAGCCCCGCGGGAAGCGACGTCGGATTGGCTGAGCCGGGGCCTGATTTGCTACACTCGCCCTCCTTTTGTATAGCCCATTGCAGAACCGATGAGTCGACAACGTATCCGCTTCGCCAACGCCGGCCGTTCCTCCGGCCCGAAACGCAGCAACCAGCGCGGCAGCGCCGCCGAAACCAGGCCGCCGCAGACGCCGGTCGAGGTGGAGATCGAGTCGCTCAGCCTCGAAGGACGCGGGGTCGCACGACGCGAGGGCAAGACCCTGTTCGTCAGTGGCGCCCTGCCCGGCGAGCGGGTGCTGGTCCAGCTGGAGCAGCAGCATAAGCGCTACGATGAGGGGCGCTGCGAACAGGTGCTCGAGCCCGCTGCCGAGCGCCAGACGCCGTTCTGCCCCCACTTCGGCCGCTGCGGCGGCTGCGAGCTGCAACACCTGAACGCCGCAGCGCAGATCCAATATAAGCAGGAGCAGCTGCTCGATCAGCTGCAGCGCTTTGCCGCGATCACACCGCAGACCCTGGAGCCGGCACTGACCGGGCCGACCCAGGGCTATAGACGCAGCGCCCGGGTCGGCATCAATCAACGCGCCGACGGCCAGTTGCTGCTCGGCTTCCGCCGGCGCGCCAGCAACAAGCTGCTCGACATCGACAGCTGCCCGGTACTCGAACCGCGCATCAACCGACTGCTCGCTGAGTTGCGTGCCGTACTGGAGGGCCGTGGCGACATCAAGGCGTTGACCCACGCCGATATCAGCGCCGGCGACGACTGCCTGGCGCTGACACTGCGTGCCACCCGGCGCCCGGCGCCCGAGCTGCGTGCCGCGCTGGTCGCCTGTTGCGACCGGCTGCAGGCGCAGCTGTGGTTCGAATACAACGACGGCACGCTGGAGCAGGTCAACACTGCCGCCAGCGCGCTGAGCTACGCCATCGACACACCGGCGCTGCAGCTGCAGTTCGCCCCCGGCGATTTCCTGCAGGTCAACGCCGAGATCAACCGCCAGATGATCGCCCGCGCCCTGGACTGGCTGGCACCGCAGGCCGACGAGCGCGCACTGGATCTGTTCTGCGGCCTCGGTAACTTCACCCTGCCGCTGGCGCGGCGGGTGCAGCAGGCGGTGGGGGTCGAGGGTGCGGCGGAGATGGTGGCGCGTGCCAGTGACAACGCCGCCCGCAATGGCATCACTAATGTCAGCTTCTACAAGAGCGACCTGAGCGTCGACATCCGCCAGACCCCCTGGTATCAGCTCAGCCGCCAGCAGGGCTTCGACCTGATCCTGCTCGACCCGCCCCGCGCCGGCGCCGCCGAGGCGATCGC
>QKGH01000079.1 GCA_003250495.1 Marinobacterium sp. | reverse complement strand
CAGTCTGGTGTTCTGGGGGCAGTCGCTGCTGTTCGTTGCGTTCTTCGTGTGGGGCTGGTCGTTCATCCTGGGCGGTATCGACTGGCGCTCGATCGGCGGCTCCTTCCTGCACAACGCCAACCTGCCGTTCCATGAGTTCGGCCATGTGCTCTTTCGTCCCTTTGGCCGCTATCTGACGATCCTCGGTGGCAGCCTGTTCCAGGTGCTGATGCCGCTGGGGCTGATGCTGGCGTTCATCCTGCAGCGCCGGGATAACTTCGCCGCATCGATCATGCTGTGGTGGGCGGGGCAGAACTTCATCGATGTGTCGCCCTATATCGCCGACGCGCCGTACCGGGCCCTGCCGCTGATCCGCGGGATGAGCGAGGATGCGCACGACTGGGGCAACCTGCTGGCGATGAGCGGTACGCTGGACAAGGCGCAGAGCTATGCCCAGACCTGGTTTGGCATTGGCGTGCTGCTGATGTTGTTGAGTTTCCTCTGGGGCGGCTACCTGCTGTATCGTCAGCCCCGCGTGCTGTACAAGCGCTAACTGTTACGCCGCCTAGCCCACCACATTAGCCCAGTCCGGAAAGGAATCAGGATGAAGTTCACCGCTGGCGTTTTTCTGCTGTCACTGTTCATGCCGTTCAGCCTCCATGCCGACCCGCTGCGCGACAAGATCGACGAGGTGGAGGCGCGGCTGGGCGTGCGGGTCGGTGTCTCCATCCTGGAGCCGAACGGGGAGGCGCGCTGGGGCTACCGCGATCACGAGCGTTTCCCTCTAATGAGCACATTCAAGACCCTGGCCTGTGCCAAGCTGCTGGACGATGCCGAGGCGGGGCGGGTGGATCTGCACCATCCGGTAGCCGTCACCGAAGCCAGCCTGGTGACCTATTCGCCGGTGGTGGAGGACTATGTCGGGCGCAGCCTGACGCTGGAACAGGCGTGCCGCGCGACCATGCTGACCAGCGACAACAGCGCGGCCAACATCGTGCTGGCGCATATCGACGGCCCCACCGGCCTGACCGCATTCCTGCGGCGCAGCGGTGACGGGCAGACGCGACTGGACCGGATCGAACCGGCGCTGAACGCTGCGCAGCCCGGCGATTCCCGCGATACCACGACGCCGGCGGCGATCAACGCCACGCTGCAGACCCTGCTGTTTTCCGAATATCTTTCCGCACCGGCACGGGAGCAGTTGCTGCAGTGGATGCGCGCTAACCAGGTCAGCGGACCGCTGTTGCGTGCCGCACTGCCCGCCGGCTGGCGCATCGCCGACCGGGCCGGTGCCGGCGGGCATGGCTCGCGCGGGATCAATGCCGTGGTCTGGACCGCCAGCGGCAGGGTGCTGCTGATCAGTATCTATCTGACCGGACAGGCATCGTCGATGGAGGAGCGCAACCGCGCTATCGCCGAACTGGGGGAGGCGATCTTCGCCCGTTACCGTTGAGGCGGTAACGCCGACTCCGCGCGGCGCTATGCTGGAGAGGAAATCAATACAGGAGACCGAGCGATGCAACCGCGTATCAGCATGATCACCCTCGGGGTGAGCGACCTGGAAAGATCGATCCGCTTCTATGAGCAGGGGCTGGGATTTCCGCGTATGGAATCGCCGCCGACGGTGGCGTTCTTTACCCTGAACGGGACCTGGCTCGGGCTCTATGGCCGCGAGGCGCTGGCCGAAGATGCCCAGGTGGCGGCCGAAGGCAGCGGCTTTCGCGGCGTGACCCTGTCACATAATCTGCGCTCAGAAGCGGAGGTCGATGCCGCCATGCAGCAGGCGGTTGATGCCGGAGCATGGCTGGTCAAGGCGCCGCAGCCGGTGTCCTGGGGCGGCTATAGCGGCTATTTCGAAGACCCCGATGGACACCTGTGGGAGCTGGCCTACAATCCGTTGTTTTGGGTCGGGCCTGAGTAACCGGCGCCGATCTCAATTTCTGACGAGGGAAACGTCATGTCGTCGATTGCCCGTACACCGCCACCGCCCTATTACGCGGTCATCTTCACCTCGATACGGACCGAAGGCGACCGGGGCTATGCCGAGATGGCGGCCCGGATGGTCGAGCTGGCCGCCCGGCAGCCCGGCTTTCTCGGCGTGGAATCGGCGCGCGAGGAGCTGGGGGTGACCGTCTCCTACTGGCGCGATCTGGAGTCGATCAAACAGTGGAAGGCGCAGGCGGGCGGGAGCAGTGGTATGCCGCCTTCAAGACCCGCATCGCCAGGGTCGAGCGCGACTATGAGTAAGTCGAATGCGACTATGAGTAAGTCGAATACGACTATGGATAAGTCGCACGTGATTATGCCGATCAGGTTTGCCGGCGGTAACGTGGCTGGGGTGTACTTGGCCCCACGGGGGATGGGATAGGTCGATGCTCTATAGTCTGCTCTGCGCCACGCTCTGGGCCTCCACCGGGATCTTCGTCAAACTGATCGGTGGCCTGGGCGTCAACCAGATCATACTCGGGCGCTTCCTGATCGCGCTGGCGCTGAGCCTGCTCTTTATCCGCGGCCTGCGGCTGACGAGCGCGCAGAGGGCCGTGAAAGGAGGCGGGAAGGGGAAAGCTAACGCCAGACGTCTGGGGCTGGCGTCGTTGATGACGCTGTATTACGTCTGCGCCACCTACGGTTTTTACCTGGCCCCGGTATCGGTGGCGGCGCTGCTGATTGCGCTGGCGCCGCTGTTCAC
>QKGH01000279.1 GCA_003250495.1 Marinobacterium sp. | reverse complement strand
GCATAAGGGCCTGATCCTGGTTGCGTCCAGCGTGGAGCAGGTCGAGCCGTTGCTGAAGCCGTTGAGTGCGGAGCAGCGAGAGGCGTTGGCCAAGACCTGGCCGGGGCCCAACACCTGGCTCCTGCCGGATCCGGAAGATATGATCCCGGGCTGGGTCAAGGGCAGCCACCGCGGCGTCGCCGTACGGGTCAGTGCCCACCCGCTGGTCAGCGCGTTATGCGATAGCTATGGTGGGCCAATCATCTCGACCTCGGCCAATGTCAGCGCGGCGCCGCCGGCCAAGAGTCGTCTGAAAGTAATTACCTACTTCGGCAATAAGGTCGATTATATAATGTCAGGCCGCTTGGGCGGCCTGGATCGCCCAACCACGATTCGCGATATTTCCGATCTGTCGGTAGTTAGAAAGTAAGTAACCGTTCACTCTGGAGTCTGCAATGTCACATCCCGATATTGAAGCCGTCAAAAATTATCTGCTGGCGCTGCAAGACAGCATCTGCGATGCCCTCGAACAGGTAGATGGCAAAGCCCGTTTCGTCGAGGATAACTGGACGCGCAGCAGTGGCGGTGGCGGACGCACCCGGGTGATCAAGGACGGTGGCGTCATCGAGAAGGGCGGGGTCAACTTCTCCCACGTCTATGGTGACGGCCTGCCCGGCTCGGCGACTGCGCACCGGCCTGAGCTGGCCGGGCGGCGGTTCCAGGCCTTGGGGGTTTCCCTGGTAATCCACCCGCATAACCCCTATGTGCCGACCTCCCATGCCAATGTGCGCTTCTTCATCGCCGAGAAGGAGGGTGCCGAGCCGGTCTGGTGGTTCGGTGGCGGGTTCGACCTGACCCCCTACTACGGCTACGAAGAGGATTGCGTGCACTGGCACCAAGTAGCGCACGATGCCTGCGCGCCCTTTGGCGCCGAGATCTATCCACACTTCAAGCAATGGTGTGACGACTATTTCTTCCTGCGGCATCGCAATGAACCGCGCGGTATCGGCGGCCTGTTTTTCGACGATCTGAACGCGCTCGGTTTCGAGCAGAGCTTCGCCCTGATGCGAGCCATCGGCGACGCCTATATCCCGGCCTATCGCCCCATCGTCGAGCGGCGCAAGGATACGCCCTACGGCGAGCGCCAGCGCGATTTTCAGTTGCATCGGCGCGGGCGCTATGTGGAGTTCAATCTGGTATACGACCGCGGGACGCTGTTCGGCCTGCAGTCCGGGGGGCGTACCGAGTCGATCCTGATGTCGCTGCCGCCGGAGGTGCGTTGGGATTACGATTGGGCGCCGCAGCCCGGAACGGAAGAGGCGCAGTTATACGCGCGTTATCTGAAGGCTCAGGACTGGCTGGCAGCCCCCGCCGGGGAGGCTGAGTAATGACCGAGCGCTACGCCGTATTCGGCAACCCGATCAAGCATAGCAAGTCGCCGCAGATCCATCGGGATTTTGCCCAGGCCACCGGACAGGACCTGAGCTACAGTGCGCTCTGTGTCGAGCCCGAGCGGTTCGAAATTGAGGTCGAGGCGTTTTTGCAGGGGGACGGTAAAGGGCTGAATATCACCGTACCGTTCAAGCAGCGGGCCTGGGCGATGTGCGCGCAGCGCTCTCCGGCCGCCGAGCGGGCCGGCGCGGTCAACACCTTGTACCGGGACCATAACGGTGAACTGTGCGGCGACAATACCGACGGTATCGGCCTGGTGCAGGACCTGCGGAACCACGGTGTGAAGCTGGCGGGCGCCAGGGTGCTGATACTCGGTGCCGGCGGCGCCGTCAGAGGCGTCATCGAACCGCTGCTGGCGGCCGGTTGCGCCAGTCTGACCATCGCCAACCGCACGGCGGCCCGGGCCGAGGAGCTGGCCAGGCTGTTCGCCGATTTGGGTTCGCTGCAGGGGTGCGGTTATCCCGAACTGGCGGCCACATCGTTCGATCTGATCATCAACGGTACCTCCGCCAGCCTGCAGGGCGAACTGCCGCCGTTGCAGCGCAGCTGGGTCGCACCGACAACGGTGTGCTACGACATGATGTATAGCGCGCAACCCACCCCCTTCTGTGCCTGGGCGCAGGATGTCGGCGCCGGTCTGGTGCTGGACGGCCTGGGTATGCTGGTGGAGCAGGCGGCGGCGGCCTTCCTGATCTGGCGTGGCGTCGCGCCGCAAACGGCGCCGGTCATCGCCGACCTGCGCGAGCAACTACGCTGAGCAAACGGCGCCTGGGTTTAGGCGCCTTGCATAATCAATATCTTAGGCGGTATAACTGGGACAAACTCTCTGTCGTGGGTCTGCCCTATGGACAAGCACACCGCACTGGCGCCTGAGGCGCTCTACCGTACCTG
>QKGH01000062.1 GCA_003250495.1 Marinobacterium sp. | reverse complement strand
GGCCACCGGCTGCGTGATCCTGCTGTTTCGCTATGCCATCGAACTGCCGCAGCAGTGGCTGTTGCCGGCCGGCGTCAGCGAGCGGTTCGAATCTCTGCCGCAGTGGCAGCGAATCATACTCCCCATCGCCGGTAGCCTGCTGATTATTGCGCTGCTGCTGAGTCTGCCGGCGGCCGCGCGTACCGTGGGCATCCCCCACCTGCTGGAGCGACTGAATTACCATCAGGGCCGAATCGCGTTCAAAAACCTGTTGTATCAGTTCTTCGGCGCGGCGATTGCTCTCGACAGCGGCCACTCCGTCGGCCGTGAAGGGCCGGCGGTCTATCTCGGCGGGGTCTGCGGCAGCCTGCTGGGGCAGAAGCTGGCGCTACCGAACAACACCCTGCGCGTACTGATCGGTTGTGGCAGCGCCGCCGCGATTGCGGCGGTATTCAACACGCCACTGGCCGGCGTCATCTTCGCCATGGAGGTGATACTGCTGGAGTACAGCATCCTCGGTTTCATCCCGATCATCGTGGCGGCGGTCACCGCGGACGTCCTGGTGCAACTGCTGACCGGCCAGGTCAACGCCCTGCCCCAGATCGAGCTGTCCAACGAGATCCTGTCCGATATCCCGTTCCTGATGCTGCTGGGGCTGATTACCGGTCTCGTCGCCGCGCTGTTCATCTACACCCTGCAACAAACATTGAAACTGCGCCACTATCCCCTCACCCTACGCATTCTCGTCGCCGGCCTGATCGCCGGCGCCGCCGGCTGGTTCCTGCCCGAGGTGATGGGTACCGGCTATGACAGTATCAGTGCGTTGTTCGAGGCACCGCCGCTGATCGGCCTGCTGTGCGCCCTGCTGCTGGCGAAGACACTGCTGACACCGCTATCGATCGGCCTGGGAATTCCGGGCGGGCTGATCGGCCCCTCGCTGGTGATCGGCGCCCTGACCGGGGCCCTGCTGGCGACCCTGGGCAGCCGGCTCGGTCTCGAACTCTCGCTGCCGCTGTTCACGCTGATCGGTATGGGCACGATGATGGGTGCCGTGCTGAACGCCCCGCTCGCCGCGCTGCTGGCACTGCTCGAGCTGACCGACAACTCGGCGGTGATTCTACCCGGCATGCTGGCGATCGTGATCAGCAACCTGACCCTGCGCTCACTGCTGCAGCGCCCCTCCGCCTTCCAGGCCATTCTCGAGGTGCAGGGGCTGCAGCTGAACCAGGCCCCGCTGGCTCAAGCACTTTCACGCGCCGCGGTGGGCAGCCTGATGACCCGGGAATACGCGGTGTGCGCCGCCCAGCTCAGTCCCGAAGCGGCACGTAATCTGCTGGCCCGGCGCCCACAGTGGCTGGTACTGGAGCATGACCGACGCTACACGCTGATGCCGCCGGGCGACCTGACCAGTTGGCTGGAGCGCCATCCGGAGCTGCAGGAACCGATCGATCTGATGCAGATCCCAGCCTCCCGCCGCGACGCCGTCAGCATCCCCTACAGTGCGACGCTGTTCGAAGCCTGGCAACTGCTGGAACGGGAGCGCACGCTGGTACTGCTGGTACTCAGCAACCGCGATCTACCGCTGGGCGTGATCACCAAGGAGCACCTGGAAGCCTTCTATAACTTTCGACAGGCAGTGTAAGCACGATGACCCTCTCCCTGCATGGCCTTTATGCCATCACCGACAGTACGCTGATGCCCGATGACGAAGCGCTGCTCAGCCAGGTGGAACAGGCCCTGGCCGGTGGCGCCCGGCTGCTGCAATACCGCGACAAGTCCAGCGACCAGGCCCGCCGCCTGCGCCAGGCCCGGTTGCTGAACACGTTATGCGCACGCTACGGCGTCCCACTGCTGATCAACGACGATGTGGAGCTGGCACGCGCCAGCGGCGCGGCCGGGGTGCACCTGGGCCAGCAGGACGGCTCGCTCGCCGCCGCCCGCCGGCGCCTGGGCGGCGATGCGATTATCGGCATCACCTGTCACGACCAGCTCGACCTGGCCCGGCAGGCGGTGGACGGCAGCGCCGACTATGTCGCCTTCGGCGCCTTCTTCCCCTCCGCCACCAAGCCGGAGGCCAAACCGGCGCCGCTCAGCCTGCTGCAGACGGCGCGCCAGCAGCTCGACTGCCCGATAGTGGCGATAGGCGGGATCAGCGTGGATAATGCCGCTCAGGTCATCGCGGCCGGGGCCGATCTGCTCGCCGTTATCCACGCCCTGTTCGCCGCCCCGGATATACAGGCCCGTGCCCAACGCTTCGCACGGCTGTTTGACGACTCACCCGCTTAATTTAAGGAAAGTTTCCATGTCTGGTTCCGATTCACTGTTCAAGGCTGCCCAGGTCCATATCCCCGGCGGCGTCAACTCGCCGGTCCGCGCCTTCAAAGGGGTCGGCGGCACACCGGTATTTTTCAAGCGCGGCCTCGGCGCCTACCTGTTCGACGAGGATGACAAGCGCTATATCGACTACGTCGGCTCCTGGGGCCCGATGATCCTCGGCCACGCTTACCCGCCAGTGCTCGACGCCGTGCGCAACGCGCTCGATAACGGCCTCGGCTTCGGCGCACCGACCGCCATCGAAACCACCATGGCCGACAAGGTCTGCGAGCTGGTACCCTCCATGGATATGGTGCGCATGGTCAACTCCGGCACCGAAGCGACCATGAGCGCCATCCGCCTGGCCCGTGGTTACACCGGCCGCGACAAGATCGTCAAGTTCGAGGGCTGCTACCACGGCCACTCCGATTCGCTGCTGGTGAAAGCCGGCTCCGGCGCCCTGACTCTCGGCGAGCCCAACTCCCCGGGCGTGCCCGCCGCCCTAGCCGAACACACCATCACGCTGACCTACAACGATATCGACTCGGTACGCGAGGCATTCGCCGAAGTGGGTGAGCAGATCGCCTGTATCATCGTCGAGCCGGTAGCCGGCAACATGAACTGCATCCCGCCGGTTCCGGGGTTCCTGGAGGGGTTGCGCGAGGTGTGCGACCAGTACGGTGCGGTGCTGATCTTCGACGAGGTGATGACCGGTTTCCGCGTTGCCCTCGGTGGCGCCCAGGCCTATTACGGCATCAAGCCCGACCTGACCACGCTGGGCAAGGTGATCGGCGGCGGCCTGCCGGTCGGCGCGTTCGGCGGCAAACGCGAGATCATGGAGAAGATCGCCCCGCTCGGCCCGGTCTACCAGGCCGGTACCCTGTCCGGCAACCCGCTGGCGATGGCCGCAGGCCTGACCATGCTGAACGCGCTGTCGGAGCGCGACGTGCATGAATCCCTGGCCGCCAAGACCGAGTACCTGACCCAGGGCCTGCAGGTAATGGCCGCACAGCACAACGTGCCGTTCACCACCACCTGCGTCGGCGGCATGTTCGGTCTGTTCTTCACCGACAAGGCCGAGATCCGCGGCTTCAGCGATGCGACCGCCTGCGATACCGAGCGCTTCGCCCGCTTCTACCACGGTATGCTGGATCAAGGCGTCTACCTGGCACCGTCCGCCTTCGAAGCCGGCTTCCTGTCGGATGCCCACAGCGAAGCCGATCTGGACGCTACGCTGGCGGCGGCCGACAAGGTGTTCGCCGGCCTGTAGGCGGACGACACTGGATGGAAGCGATCATCTTCGGCGCCAACCTGGCACTGCTGCTGAGCAGTGCCGTTAGCGGACTCTGGGCCTTTAAGGCCCGCCAGCGGGCTGCCGGCGCAGCCGTCATGCTCGGCGTCTGGGCACTCGGCTGCGCGTTCATCGCCTGCGCCATCGCCGGGCAATGGCTGCCGGCCGCTGGCGGGGACCTGGAAGTGCTCCAGCGCATGGCCGGCAACCTGGCCGTCTATGCCGCCCTGCCACTGATGGCAATCACGCTGTTCGCCCTCGGCCGCCGGCTGTTCTGGTCGGCCGCGGGCTGGGGACGGTTGCTGCTGGGGTTGTTCGCCCTGTTCGAGCTGACCCGGCAACTGGGCTATGGCAACGGCTACCTGCAGTTACTGGGGCTAGCCTGCTGCGGCGGAACACTGGCTGCTGCACTGCGGTTGGCGAGAGCTGCCAAGGTGAGCGCGCTGGCAGGCACCCTGGCACTCGGTGTGGGATGCTACTTCTACTATCGGGCCGGGACCCACGGAGAGGATCCGGTGGCGTTCAAGCTGCTGGCCGCGCTGGCACTATTGCTGCTGACCACGGCCATTCGCACCGCTCTGGCACAGCGGCCAGCGGCAGCGCAGCCGGGGGACGCTCAGTAGCGCCCCGCCTCCTGCTGCGCCTGGCGCGCACCGGCGCTGTCGCCCGCTTCACTGCGGATCAGCGCCACCAGACTCCACAGCCGGCGCAGCTGCACCGGCTGACCTCCCGCCACGTTAACGCCCTTCAGCGCCACCTGCTCGGCCTGCATGAACTGTCCCAGCCGACGCTGTACATCCGCCAGCTGGTAGTACACCTGGGGGTCGCGCGGAGCGATACGCAGCGCCCGCTCCAGTCGGTTCTGCGCCGCCCGCAGGTCGCCGCTGCTGGTATCCTGCCGCGCCGAATCGAGCAGCGCGACCACCGCCGCGTTCTGCGACGCGGTACTGGCCGGCTGTAGCGGAGACTCGACGGCACTGGGCGGGGTGTAGGTCGAGGCGCCCTGCTCCTGCGTACGCTGCTGACGGAATACCGGCACATCCTCCACCGGCTGTACGCTGACGCCCGGCGCGTTCTCCTCCACCGGCAATACACTGCCCGGTGCCGGCGGCGCCGAACTGCGCACGCTGCTGCGATCCTCCACCGGCGTTACGTAGGGACTGGGGCCAGCACAGCCTGCCAGCACCGCCGCCGTACCCAGTGCGATACACACTCTCTTCATAACTTCGCCTTTCCCTCGCTCAATCGGTTATTGGCCTGTTACAACCTCAGCGGAACCAGCTCCTGAACCAGTCCAGCGGGTTGTTCGACGGGCGTCGCTGCCCACAATCCACGCTACGCTGCGGTGCGGTACCGGTAATGAACGGCAATTGACGGGAACCTTCGCAACGCTGATCCGACAGCAGCCCCGTCTGCTCGTCGACCCAGACATATTCTACTCCTTCCGGGCGCGCGGCAAAGAATGGCTCCGGCTGCTCGGTACGCATGAACTCGGTCCAAGCGCGCAACGCCCCGCCGGAACCGGTGAAGGGCAGGCGCGAGTTGTCGTCGCGCCCGATCCAGACCACCGCCAGGCGATCGCCGGTAAAACCAGCAAACCAGCTGTCGCGTTGATCGTTGGAGGTGCCGGTCTTGCCGGCCAGGTTCAGGTTCCCCGGCAGCACCGAGTAGGCATAACGTGCGGTGCCCTCGCGCCCCACCTCCTGCATCGCGTACTGAATCAGGTGGATCAGTTCCGGTTTGACCTGCTGGCGCAACTTGAACGGATAGCGCGACAGCTCGCCCCCCTCGGCATCGGTGACCGAGCGGATCGCCCGCAGCGGCATCTGGAAACCGTTGGCCGCCAGCGTCTGGTACACGCCGGCCACCTCCAGCGGCGACAGCGCCTGGGCCCCGAGCAGCAACGACGGGTAGGGCTTCAGCTCGCGCGACACCCCGAGCCGGTGCAACATGTCGATCACCCGGTCGACACCGACCTCGAGCCCCAGTCGCACCGTCGACTGGTTATAGGAGAGCGCCAGCGAACGATGCAGCGGTATCACACCATGACTGCGGCGGTCGAAGTTGTCCGGCGACCAGACGTCGCCATTGGGCAACTTCAACTGTACCGGCTCATCCTCCAGCGGACTGGCCAGGGTAAAGCCACGCTCCAGCGCGGTCAGGTAGATCGCCGGTTTGACCAGCGAGCCGATCGGGCGCAGCGCATCCAGGGCGCGGTTAAAACCCTGATAGCGGGTATCACGCCCACCGACGATGGCGAGAATCTCCGCCGTCTGCGGGTCGGTCACCACCATACTGGTTTCGAGATTGGTCGCCGACTTGCCGTAGCGCTTCTCCAGCTGGCCCAGGGTCTTGCCCAGCGCCGCTTCCGCCCGCGACTGGGCCAGCGGGTCGAGCGCAGTGAACACCCGCAACCCCTCGGAGCTCAGGTCCTCCTCGCGGTACTCCTCGCGTAGCTGGCGTTTGACCAGGTCGAGATAGGCCGGATAGGCGCCCTTGTGCAGGCTACGCTGGGCGATCACCCCCAGCGGCTCGGCGATCGCGGCGTTGTACTCCTGCTCGCCGATCTTGTCCTGTTCGTACAGCAGTTTCAGCACCAGGTTGCGCCGCGCCAGCGCCCGCTCCGGGTTACGCCGTGGGTCATAGAAGGAGGGCCCCTTGACCAACCCGGCCAGCAGCGCGACCTCGGGCAGGCCCAGCTCACCGACCGGCCGGCCGAAATAGTACTGGCTCGCCAGCCCGAAACCATGGATGGCACGGGAACCCGCCTGCCCCAGATAGACCTCGTTCAGATAGGCCTCGAGGATCTCATCCTTGCTGTAGTGCAGATCGAGCAGTACCGCCATCGGCATCTCCATCAGCTTACGCGCCAGGGTGCGATCCGAGGTCAGGTAGAAGTTCTTGATCAACTGCTGGGTCAGCGTACTGCCGCCCTGCACGAAGCGCCCGGCACGCAGGTTGACCCACATCGCCCGGGCGATCCCCTTCGGCGAGATACCGAAGTGGTGGTAGTAGTCGCGATCCTCCACCGCCACCAGCGCCATCGGCAGCGTCGCCGGCGCATCCTCCAGGCGGATCAGGTCGCGGTCCTCGTTGTCCTGTGGATAAACGCCGCCGATCAGCATCGGCTCCAGCCGCACCAGCGCCACATCGCGACCATCGGCGTCGCGGATACGGTTCAAGCCGGCACCGGAAAACTCCAGTTTCAGTTGCTGCGACGCTTCGCTGCCATCCGGGAACGGGAAGCCGCGCGTCACCAGGTCCAGGCGTGGGCCGGCCCAGTGTACGGTCCCCGGTGTGCGGGCATTGGCCACGCTCTTGTAACCGAGACCTTTAAGCTCCAGCTTCAGGTCGTCGGCACTGAGCGTCTGGCCGGCGTACAACTCCAGCGGCCGCGCATATACCTTGGTCGGCAGCGCCCAGCGTTTACCCTCGAATTTGGCTCGGATCTGCGCATCCAGGTAGATCAATCCCGCGGCCGCCACCACCAGCAGCAGTAACGACAACTTCAACAACAGCAGCAACGCCCGGCGCAGCCAGGAGGTGGATTTTGCTGTGGCCTTACGGCGGCCATTTCTCTTTTTGCTCATCGTGTCAGTATAATCCGGTGTTTTCTCGGGCCACCCATATCGCTCAGGTGAACAGCGCGCCATGGTACCAGAACTGATCGACCGCTTGCGCGATCCGCAGCGTTACCCCCATCCGGTTTCTCGGATCGACGTGATCGAGACCCAGATCTCCTGGCTGCTGCTGACCGGCGACTACGCCTACAAGATCAAGAAGCCGGTCAATTTCGGTTTCCTCGATTTCACCACGCTGGACCAGCGCCGCTACTGCTGCGAGGAGGAGTTGCGCCTCAACCAGCGTCTGGCTCCCGATATCTACGAAGCGGTGGTGCCGATCAGCGGCAGCACGGACAATCCGCAGCTCGGTGACGACTCGGCACCGATCGAATACGCCGTGCGCATGCGCCAGTTCGAGTCGGGCCAGCGGCTGGACGAGCTGCTGCAACGCCACCAGTTCAAGCCGCAGTGGATCGATCTGCTGGCCGAGCAGATTGCCGACTTCCATCAGCGCATCCCGATCGTGGCCCAGGACAGTCCCTGGGGCGAGCCCGATGCGCTCTGGGAGCTGGTCGCCGATAACTACAGCTATCCGCTGACCCGCGTCACCGATGCCGCGGACATCGCCCGGCTGGAGCGGCTGCGCGATCTGACCACCGAACGCTTCGCCGCCCTGCGCGACACCCTGGTCGCACGCAAGCGCCAGGGCCATGTCCGCGAGTGCCACGGCGACCTGCATCTCGGTAACGTCACGCTGTACCATGACCATCTGAGACTGTTCGACTGCATAGAGTTCAATCTTCAGTTCCGCTGGATGGACACCATCTGCGACCTGGCGTTCCTGCTGATGGACCTCGAAGCCAACGGTCAGTTTCGTTGGGCCAACCGCTGCCTGAACCGTTACCTGGAGTTGACCGGCGATTACGCGGGGGTGGCGCTGCTCGGTTTCTACAAGGCCTACCGCTCGATGATCCGCGCCAAGGTCGCCCTGCTCGGCGACAACCCGGACTTCGCGACCTTCCGCCACTACCTGCAGCTGACCGAACGCTACTACCGCGCGCCGCAGCCCTTCCTGCTGCTGATGCACGGTATCAGCGGCAGCGGCAAGAGCTACCTGAGCGAGCAACTGCTGGATGTGTTGGGCGCCATCCGCCTGCGTTCGGAGACCGAGCGCCGCCGCGTCCATCGCGAGGCACTGCGTGACGAGGCGCTCGATCTGTACAGCTCCGAGATGAATGTGCGCACCTTCCACCGCCTGGCCGATATGGCGCGGGTGATCCTGCGTAGCGGTATTCCGGTCGTCATCGATGCGGCCGCCATCCGCCGCCGTATGCGGACGTTGTTCATGGAGCTGGGGGAGCAGCTGCAGCTGCCGATGCGGATCATCCACTGCCAGTGCGACCAGAAGCTGATCGAAGCTCGCTTGAAACGCCGCCATGAGGAGCAGCCCAACCCGGCCGACGCCGATGTCGGCGTCATGCACCACCAGTTGGAGCTGTTGCATCCGCTGACGCCGGAGGAGCAGTTGATCACGCTGGAGGTGGATACCCGTGACGACGAAGCGATAGAGCAGTTGCTGGCGCAGTTACGCGCGCAACGACTGATCGCTGTCGAAGAGGTTGCGGCGGGAAGCGCCAGCGAATGACGACCGCCCACTTCATCGAGTTGTGCCCGATCGACGAGTTGCCGGACGGCGAGGGGCGGGGGTTCGAGCGGGAGGGGCAGGCCCTGGTGGCAATCCGCCGCGGCGACCGAGTCTATGTATACCTCAACCGCTGTCCG